>JANPNG010000354.1:0-16424 GCA_031427355.1 Hylemonella sp. | reverse complement strand
GCTCGGCAAGATTGCCGCTTTGGGCATCAAAGTCAGCCGCCACTGCACCTACCACGGCGTGGCGCTGAACGTGGCGATGGACCTGGAGCCTTTTGATCGCATCAACGCCTGTGGCTACGCCGGGCTGAAAACGGTGGATCTTCGTACAATCGGGGTGAACGTGACCTGGCAGGAAGCTGCCGATGTCTTCAGCCAAAAGCTGGTGAGCCAACTCTCACCGTGAATTCTTACCCCCATCCGTTCGGGCTGAGCCTGTCGAAGCCCTGCATGAACACAACCAATGACCCAGCCCTTCGACAGGCTCAGGGCGAACGGTGAAATATCAATGAGCACCTCCGACGTCGTCCGCATCGCGCAAAGCACCGAAAACTACGACCCCAGCGCCAAGCAAAAGGCCGCTGCCAAGCTGTCGCGCATTCCGATCAAGGTGGTGCCGGGCGAGGTGCTGAAGAAACCCGACTGGATTCGCGTCAAAGCCGGTAGCCCGACCACCCGGTTTTATGAGATCAAAGACATCTTGCGCGCCAATAAACTGGTGACAGTGTGCGAAGAGGCCTCTTGCCCCAACATCGGTGAGTGCTTTGGCAAGGGCACGGCCACTTTCATGATCATGGGCGACAAGTGCACGCGGCGCTGCCCGTTTTGCGATGTCGGCCACGGGCGGCCTGACCCGCTGGACGCGGACGAACCGCAAAATCTGGCCAACACCATCGCCGCGCTCAAGCTCAGCTACGTCGTCATCACCAGTGTGGACCGCGACGACTTGCGCGACGGCGGGGCTCAGCATTTTGTGGACTGCATCAGCCGCATCCGCGAACTCTCACCCAAGACGCAGATTGAGGTGCTGGTGCCCGACTTTAGAGGCCGTGATGACCGTGCGCTCAAGATTTTGCAAGCTGCACCGCCCGATGTGATGAACCACAACCTGGAAACTGCACCGCGCCTGTACAAAGAGGCGCGCCCCGGCTCGGACTATCAGTTCTCACTCAACCTGCTGAAAAAATTCAAGGCCCTGCACCCGAACGTGCCGACCAAGAGCGGCATCATGGTGGGCCTGGGCGAGACCGACGAAGAGGTGCTGCAAGTCATGCAAGACATGCGCGACCACGACATCAACATGCTCACCATCGGCCAGTACCTGGCCCCCAGCTCAAGCCACCTGCCAGTGCGCCGCTATGTGCACCCGGATACCTTCAAGATGTTTGAAGCCAAGGCCTATGAAATGGGCTTTAACCACGCGGCCGTGGGGGCCATGGTGCGCAGCAGCTATCACGCCGATCAACAGGCGCATGCGGCAAGTCAAATTCGACAGCTGTGATGGCGTTGGCGAGAGCCTTGGTGGTCTAGTGGTAGAGATGTGTGTCAAGGCCCATGGCTCTGACTTTTCCACCGTCAAAGCGCACCGTACTGGGCAAGAACATCGGCGCGCCTTGGGCGGCATGGTCAATGGCCTGAGACATCGCCTGATTTCCGCTCAACGTAACGGACGACGTGCGCGATGTCTGCGCCTGATAAACACCAAAAGCCAGACAAAACCCCACGCCGACAATCAGAGCAACGGTTCGCGTGCTACGCGCTGAAAGCAGTTTTTCGAATGTCATCGTGAACCCCTTTGCATCAACAAATTGGTACGTTTGAAACCTTTGGATACAGCACTTACATCCCGGCAAAAAATCACGCTTTTCAAAAGTTGAATTTCTTCGGCTCAGTTCACGTGAAAAATTTCGCGCATTCAGGAATGAAGCGCGACTCACCGCCACAAGAGTAGCCCGTCCCGTCAGCGTAAAGCAGCCCCCGTCCGTTACACTCGTTCACAACGACGAAACTCCCTTAGTTCGTCTGGAGAAACCTATCAAACTACCGCTTCCATTGCGTGACCTTTCTAGCACCGCACTGCTTCTCGTGGGATTACAGCTATCGCATTTAGCCATGGCCGCAGAGCCTGAATGGGTGTACGGGGTCAAACCCGGTGACACGCTCAGCAGCATCTCCAGTGAATACCTGACCAGCACCAAGCTCTGGCCAAAACTTCAAAAACTCAATAACGTCGCCGACCCCACAAGGCTGCCGCCCGGCAGCAAACTGCGCTTGCCTGTGGCCCTTCTCAAACGTGAAGCGGCGGCGGCGGAGGTGCTTGACGCGCAAGGCAAGGTCACACGCAAACCCTTGAACGGCGCAGCCGAGCCGCTGACCAAGGGGACCCGTCTGCAAACCGGCGACACCATTGAAACGGGCGCTGACTCCACCGCCGCGCTGCGCTTCGTGGACGCCTCGCGCTTGCTGCTCACGCCCAACACCAGCTTGACCCTCTCCGAGATGGTCTTGCTGGGCAAGACCGGGATTGCGCAAACCGTGATGGAGCTCAAGCAAGGCGCTGTGGATACGAAGGTGACGAAACAGCAATTGCCTGCGGGTCGCTATGAAATCAAGTCGCGTGCCGTCAATCTAGCTGTCCGTGGCACGGATTTCCGCGCCAGCGTTGATCCAACCGACCAGGTGGGTCGCAGCGAAGTGCTTGAAGGTGCGGTGCAGGCCAGCGCTGCCGGTGCGCCCGTTCAGGTGGCTGCCGGTTTCGGCACCTCTGCCGCGCCAGGTCAGGCCGCCCGCACGCCCGTACCCCTGTTGCCCGCGCTCGACCTCAAAGGTATGAGCGCCCTGGTGGAGCGCGTGCCCTTGCGCTTTCAATGGCCGGCCGCAGCCGGGGCGACGCGCTATCGCGCACAAGTGTTCGCCGACAAAACCTTCGAGCGCCTCCTGCTCGACGGCGTGTTCCCCAGCAACAGCGCCAAATGGGTGGACCTGCCCGATGGCCGTTACGTCTTGCGCGTGCGCGGAGTTGATCAAGGTGGCCTGGAGGGCTTGAACGCGGATCAGGAGTTCGTGCTTAAAGCACGCCCCGAGCCGCCCTTTATCAGCAGCCCCGTGGACGGCGGCAAGGCTTATGGCCCCGAAGTGAAGCTGCTTTGGAGCGCCTCGCTGGCAGCCCAGGCCTACCACGTGCAGTTCTCCACCAAGCCTGATTTTTCAGACCGCATGTCTGACATCACCGACCTCAAGGCCAACGAACATAGTGTGCCGGTGCAGCCCGGTAAATACTATTGGCGCGTGGCGTCCATCGCGGCGGGACAAGACCATGGCCCGTTCAGCGATACGCAGGGCTACACCCAGCGCAAAATTCCAGAGAGCCCCAAATCTGAAGAGCCTACGATGGATGAGAAGACCCTAGCTTTCCGCTGGCGTGCTGGCGAAGAAGGGTCCAAATACCAGCTTCAGTTGGCCAAAGAGTCTTCGTTTGCCAAGCCCACGCTAGAAAAAACGCTGACCGAAAATCAAGTCCGCATTGACCGGCCCGAGCCAGGCACTTACTTCACGCGGATCAAGACGATTGACGCCGATGGCTTTGCTGGCCCATTTGGTGCCGCGCAGCGGGTTGAGGTGCCTGAGCCACCGTCCAAGCCTTGGTGGCTGCTGTTGCTGCTGATACCCCTGCTCTGATCGCTAAGCCGCGTTGCGTGTTGCATGCCAAACATCGCAGCCCTGTTTCGTAGCGTTGCATGGGTTCCTGTCGGGGCCTTGCTGCTGGCTTGGGGCTTGAGCGTGACGCCCGCTTTTGAACGTCTTGAAGTCCTTGCGCTCGACGCCCAACTGCGGCTGACGGCACGACAGCACTTTTTCTCCGACGCCTTGGTGATCGACATCGACGACCCCTCGCTGACGGCCATGCAGCCCTTCTTCGGCGGTTGGCCCTACAAGCGCGAGACCTACGCTTTGTTGGTGGACTATTTAGGGGAAATGGGAGCCCGTGCCGTCGTTTTTGATCTGGTTCTCTCTGACGCTCGGGAGGGTGACGAGACTTTCCGGGACTCGATCCGGCGCAATGCGAATGTCGTTCTTGCCACGGCCGCCCGTCTGGACGCTGCCCCGTCCGACCCACCGGCCTACGCGTCTTTGCAAGGCCTGACTTGGCAAGTCCCTGTCGGCCTGCGGGTGGAGTCCTGGCCCGCCGTGCAGCCCCCACTGCCGAAGTTCACGCAACCCGCACCGGCGTATGCCCACATCGGCGTGGTCTCCGCGATTCCCGAGCGCGACGGCATTTTGCGCCGCATTCCCTTGTTTCATCGCTTTGACACGCACGATCTGCCAGCCATTTCACTGGCCGCGCATTTCCCCACCGGGCCGGTGCCCACGGTGCTATTGAGTCCGGACTCAACGGTGCAGATGGGCCCGCTGTCGATTCCCGTGGACCACGACGGGGCCCTCCACTTGTACTACCCCGCCAATGACAACCCGGTGCTCTCCATGCCCTTTTCGCGCGTCGCTCAGGCCGCCCTGGGCGTTGATGGGCAGACGCTGGACGCCGCCACGTTTCGTGGCAAAACGGTGTTTGTTGGCAGCACCGCCTTCTTTACCGATCGCGTGCTGACCCCTGTGGGGGAAATGAAGGGCGTGAATGTGCTGGCGCTGGTGCACCAATCGATGGCGCAGGGGCTGCTGCTCAAGCCAGGCAACGGCTGGGGCTCCGGCATGCTGCTGTTGATAGCTTTGCTGCCCTCGGCTGGCTTGCTGGTCAGACCGAAGCGCTCGCTGCTGCCAGCCTGTATGTTGGGTCTTGGCGCGGCGCTGCTGATCTTTGGCAGTCATCTTGCTCTGCTGTATTGGCTGCGACAAGAGAGCGTCCTTTTGCTGCCGCTGCTCGTGGTGGGTCTGGCGATGCTGCTCGAAACAGTGCGCACGCTGCGCATCTCCAATGCCAGGCGCGTCACAGAGATGGAGGCCCTCGCCCATGACGATCCGCTCACCGGCCTGCCCAATCGACTGTCGATGCAGACGCAACTGGCTGGCTTGATCGACGATGCCAGCCGACTCAAAGGGATTCTTGCAGTCATTTTGATTGATCTGGACCGGTTTCAAACGGTCAACGACACCCTGAGCCACGACATTGGTGATCAACTGCTGCTGGAAGCGAGCCATCGCCTCCAGCATGGCCTGGGCGCTAACGAAACGGTCGCGCGCTTGGGCGGCGATGAGTTTGCGGTGATGGTGGGAGGGGCTGACAAGGCCATGGCGGAAGAATGCGCGCAGCGGATGCTTGCTGCCCTGAATCGACCTTACCCATTGGCAGGTCAACAACTTCACGTCACCGCCAGCATGGGCGTCAGTCTGTACCCCCATGACGGCAACGACGCGACGAGCCTGTTGCAAAACGCCGATACCGCGCTAAACCACGCCAAAGCCCAAGGCCGCAGCACCTACCGCTTTTTCACCCCGGAGCTCAACCACAGCGTTGTGGCGCAGATGCAAATTGAAAACCAATTGCACCAAGCCATTGTCCATAACGAGCTGGTTTTGTACTACCAGCCTCAACTGGATTTGGTCTCCGGGGAAGTACGGGCAGTAGAGGCCTTGATTCGCTGGAATCATCCGGACCAAGGCTTGCTCACCCCGTCTGAGTTCATTGCGTCAGCTGAAAAATCAAACCTGATTCTGGAACTGGACGCCTGGGTCTTACGTACTGCATGCCAACAAATGCAGGCCTGGCAACGGGCGGGTTTTACGAAACTCCGACAGATGACCGTCAATTTGTCGGCCCGACAATTTGACCTGCATGATTTGCCCGAGCGCGTGGCCCAGGTGTTGGCCGATACACCGCTGGACGCGACTTGCCTGGCGCTTGAGCTCACGGAATCGTTGGCCATGAAGAACCCACAGCACACGGTGACCGTTTTGAACGCGCTCAAGAAAATGGGAGTTGGCTTGGCTCTGGATGACTTTGGCACGGGTCATTCTTCCTTCTCCTACCTGAGGCGCTTCCCGGTCAACTGCGTGAAAGTCGATCAATCCTTTGTTCGCCATATCGAGACCGACCCGTACGACGCCGACATCTGCTCAGCCATGATCGCCCTGGCGCATAAACTGGGACTCGATACCGTGGCCGAAGGTGTTGAAACCCCAGGCCAACTTGCACTTCTCAAACGCTTGGGGTGCGGCAAAGCACAGGGCTATCTCATTAGTCACCCGCTGCCCGCTGCTGAGATCGATGCCTTGCTGCGTCGGGGCGAATCGACACCCTCGTGAGCCACCTCAGTTCACAGCAGAGTGGCGGGTTCCTCGTGGGCCAGAACCGCCTGCGCCCAGGCCTGTAGCAAGCTGACGTCTGAGGTCAATACGGCCTGCTTCACCGACAGAATCTGTGACGGGTGCATGGAAAAACTGCGCAAACCCAGGCCAAGCAACAGCCGGGTCATGCTCACGTCACCCGCCATCTCGCCGCATACACTGATGTCCTTGCCCTGCGCCCGGCATTCGGCGATGGTGTCGGCCACCAAGCGCAACACGGCGGGGTGCAAGGGATCGTAGAGATGCGAGACGGATTCATCCGCGCGGTCAACGGCCAGGGTGTACTGAATCAAATCGTTGGTGCCGATGGACAGGAAGTCAAAATGTTTGAGGAACACTTTGAGGCTGAGCGCTGCTGCCGGGATTTCAATCATGGCTCCGAGTTCGATGGATCCAAAGGGCAAGCCCGCACGCGTCAGCTCTGCACGCGCCTGATCCAGCAAGGCACGCGTCTGGCGAATCTCACTCAGGTGCGCCAGCATGGGGATGAGCATCTTGACCGGCCCATGCGCCGCCGCGCGCAGGATGGCGCGTAGCTGGGTAAGGAACATGGGCGGATCCGTGAGACTCCAGCGAATGGCACGCAGGCCAAGCGCCGGGTTGAGCTGCGACTCTTCTTTGAATGAGCTGCCGATGGGTTTGTCAGCGCCAACATCGACCGTCCGAATGGTCACTGGCCGACCTTGCATGCCTTCAACAGCAAGACGGTAAGCCTGGTACTGCTCCTCCTCATCCGGCAGCCGGTCCATGCGGCCCATGAACAGAAATTCACTGCGAAACAAACCCACGCCCACTGCGCCAGACGCCATGGCCTCGCTTGCATCGTCCGGCAACTCAATATTGGCCAGTAGTTCGATCAGCTGACCATCCAGCGTCATGGCGGGGACATCGCGCACACCGGACAAGGCACGGCGATCCTGCTCGTGCTGGCCCTGCTTGAGCTTGTACTCAGCCAGGATGGTGGGGGACGGATCCACGATGACCACACCAGCGTCACCGTCAATGATGATCCAGTCGTCCTGGCGCACCAGTTGGCTGCAGCTGCGCGCGCCGACCACAGCCGGAATGTTCATACTGCGGGCAACGATGGCGGTGTGCGATGTTTTTCCGCCCACATCGGTCACAAAGCCGGCAAAAACCCCTTGCTTGAACTCCAGCATATCCGAGGGCGAGAGCTCGTGCGCGACCAGCACCAGAGGCAAGTCCCCGGTGTCTTGCGACAACAAACCGTGCCGCATGGGCTTGTGCGTCGTCGCTGGCAGGCGCGCGGCCGATTTGAGCGACTGCCCCTGCATGACACGCAACACTTTCTCAACGATTTGTTCGATGTCGGCCTTGCGCTCACGCAGGTAAGCGTCTTCCATCTCATCAAATTGACGGGCAACAATCTCCAGTTGCATAGTGAGCGCCCACTCGGCGTTATAGAGGCGGTTCGTGATCGTGTCTTTGACGCCTTTGATCAGGTCGTCGTCTTGCAGCAGCATCAAATGAACATCCAGCAAGGCATTGAGTTCATGCGGCGCATCTTTAGGACCCATGAGCGAGATGCTGTGTTGCATGCCGTGGATTTCTTCGATCACGGTATCACGCGCTTGCCGTATACGCTCAATTTCTTCATGAACCCGTTCCGGCTCTATGAAGTAGTGCGCCACGTTGACGCGGCTGCTGGCCACCAGTACGGCCCGGCCAATGGCAATACCGCCACCGACTGCGAGACCGTGAATGGAAAAAGTCATTCACCTTCTCCGAATTTATCGGAGACGAGCGCTAGCAAGGCTTGCATGGCTTCTTCAGCCCGATCACCCACGGTCTCCAATTCCACCGTGGCCCCCAAGCCTGCGGCCAGCATCATCACGCCCATGATACTTTTCCCGTTGACCCTTCGCTCCCCCTTGGTCAACCACACCTCACAGGGAAAACTGCCGGCCAGCTTGGTGAGTTTGGCCGAAGCCCGTGCATGCAGCCCGAGCTTGTTGCTGATGGTGATTTGTTCCTTGACCATATTTCCCGTCCTTGCTTGTTCTGTAGACTGTCTCTTCTCTTGCGTGTCTAGTTCATTGTGGCATCGACTTGAACCAACCCCTGAGCGCCGCCTTGCAAGGCCTTGTCCACCCATTCGTCCAGGGGCACATTTTGGTAGGCCACGGCACGCCAAAGCATGGGCAGATTAACACCGGCCACCAATCGAGAAGGCCGGTCGCTCAGCAGTTGCCGTGCCACATTGCAGGGGGTGGCACCCAGAACGTCGGTGAGGAATAGTACCGGGCTGTTGCCTCGGGAGAGCAAGATACGCCTAGCGGTCTTTAGGCTGTCTGGCACAGAGTCGTCCGGTCCGACATCCAAGGCCAGAACGCCGTCCATCCGGTCGGGAAAGACATGGGCCACGCATTGGCGTAAGGCACTGGCCAATGGCGTATGGGCAATGATGAGGATGGTGTTAGGCGTGGCTGTCATGCTGATGATTATGGCTTTTTGTCAGTAGAAACTTTGCATAGGAAGCCATACTCACAAGGAGAAACAGGGCCATGGCGCCCTGGTAGGCCTGCACCTTCGCCCACCCCAGGGCAGCTAAGCCATCGATCAGCAAGCCAATGCCCCATTGCATCGCAAACACGCCTGAAAAAATGATGAGGTTGTAAGCCGACAGGGCGCGCCCTGCCAAGGCCGCAGGAAACGCCAAACCGACGGCGGGCTGCACCAGTGCAACAACCGTGCAGCTCATGCAATACAGGGCCAACAAACCACCGGCCCAAGCGGGATGAACGAATGAAGCCCCTATATTGACAGCCAGCAGAATGAAGTTCAAAGGTATGCCGTACTTGATGAGACGGTCTGCGTGCAACCCACGACCTAGCAGCCAGGGACTGATCAGTCCCCATATCCAGAACGTCCCCAGCATGCCCATATTGATCCAAAAAAGACCCGTAGCGGCCTGGACGGCAGAGTACCCGGCGACCTGAACCATCCAGGGCACAGCCCACAGGGTTTGGATGGCCACCAAGCCACCGTAGTTGATAAACCCAATCGTGGCTACTTTGCGAAAGTAGGGGTGCCGCCAGACTTCGCGGTAGCTGTTGTCTTCATGCGCCAGCTTGGTGCTTGAATCCGCTGTGCCCCAGGTCGGAACCTTCCAGGCGATCATGATCATCGCGAGCCCGACCAAGAGCGACAACCCTACAAAGATGGCTCGCCAGCCGATGACCGGAACCAGCCACTGCACAGGCAAAGTTGAGGCCACCATGCCAAGCGAGCCCGACATTAACATCCAGGAGTTGGCGCGCAGCTGAATGGGCATAGAGAACCAGCGCCGATAGCCCGTTAAAGGGGCCATCAAGCAGGCGCTAACGCCCACGCCACACAAAATACGCGCCAGCAGCAAAGTGCCAAAGCTGCGGGCCTGCGAAAACGCAAGACAGCCAAATACTGCGACCGCTAAAAAACAAAGAATCACGCGCTTGGGGCCGTACCGATCCAACCAACGGCCCAATGGAAGTTGGGTCGCGGCGAATCCCAAAAAATAGCCGCCCGCCAAAAGACCTAAATCACGCGCATTGAGTTCGAACTCTTGTGTCAGGGTCGGTGACAGGGTCGCCGTGATGGCCCGAATCAAGGTTGAAAAAAAATAGGAGCCTGCAAAGACCAAAAACACCAGGGAAGCTTCGCGGCGTGACAATAGATTCATTCGAGGCGCAGTCCTGTAAAGAAGGTATGACTCACTTCGGCGTCGAGTCTGTCTGCATAAACTGCCGCATGATAAAGACGCCCGCCGCGAGCAAACCAAACCGCCCGTGCACTCACGGCTCGTCCATCTTGGCGTCGACCCTGCGCACTGATGGAGACGGGCGGCGGCGCAATTGCCCCTTTGATGGGAAGAGTTCCTGGCTGCGACGATGCCGCCTTCATATTGCCCAACATGGCCGCCTGCCACTGCCGTTGACCCTCTGCCGCCAAATCGGCACGGGGCAGGTCGGTATAGGCGATGGCAAAGAGTGCGTCCCCGGCCTCACATCCCATCATGGACAAAGTCACGGTCTGCTCCAGCAAACTCAGCGCACGGCTGCCCTGATCAGGCTTGCAGGGCAGTAGGGCTTTTAAGTCTGCATCTTGTTTGAATTGCACTTCCCGCCAGTTGAAGGTCGGGTTGCACCCCGCCAGCGCAAGGAGGCTGGTGACAAGGACGAGGAGATGACGACGCGACATGCCTTGATTATCACCCCCGCCCTTTAAGACCCTAGCCCATTTCCTGAGACGTTCGTCTTATTTCAAAGCACCAAAAACCTTACTCAGCAAAGCGCTCCCGGTGCCCACCGGGTCTTGGCGAATTTTCTTTTCCTGCTCCCCAATCATGAAGTAGAGCCCGTCCAGCGACTTGCCCGTAACGTAGTGCTGAATGCTGGCGTTCTCTTTGCCCATCAAGCCAAGCTCAACCGCTTTGCCCGCGACTTGGTTGTAGTTCGCAGCCAACCCGACTTTTTCAGTCGTTCTGGTCACAATGGGCAGAAATTTTTCGCCCAGCAGTAAACGAGTTTTTCCACTGAAAAAGGCGGTCACAGAGGTTTCGCCACCACCCAGAATTTTCTTCGCATCGTCCACATTCATCGACTTGACCGCCCCCAGCAGCAGGTCTTGCGCCAGCGGCACGGCGGCCTCAGCCGCGCGGTTCATGGATGTGATCAACTCATCCAAACGCTGGCCCATGCCGAAAGTGCGCAGCAGTTGACTCGCATCGTTCAAATAACCCGGCAAAGGAATGCGAACTTTTTCGTTGCCCAGGAATCCATCCGTCTTGCCGAGCAGACTGATCGATACTTTTGCGCCCTGCTCCAGTGCGGCTTTAAGTCCTCGCGAAGCATCCCCGCTACTCAAGTCGGCCAGAGTCACCGCCTGCGCCCTGCCATGCACCACTGCAAACAGCGTCAGCAACGCGGGCATGCAAACCGAATTAAACTCACGACGATCCATGACAACACCTCCATTCAAAATATGAAACGAGTCGTTCATCTTGCCTCAATCCTCATCGTTATGGTTGGGGCGTGGTTACTTTTTCAGCCATCCAGCGGCAATACTGCGCCAGAAACCACGTTTGTACTGCTGGACGGCTCCCAAAAAACCACGGCTGATTTCAAAGGGAAGGTCACGCTGGTGAATTTTTGGGCCACCAGTTGCACCACCTGCGTGGCTGAAATGCCGAGGGTCATCGACACCTTCAACAAGTACCAGGCCCGTGGTTTTGACACCGTCGCTGTTGCCATGAGCTACGACCCACCCAGTTATGTGGTGAATTTTTCAGAGACTCGCAAATTGCCCTTTAAAGTGGCGATAGACAACACGGGGGCTGTGGCCAAGGCTTGGGGTAATGTGCGTTTTACGCCAACCACGTTCGTTGTCAACAAGCGGGGGGAGATCGTCGAGCGCTATGTAGGTGAGCCGGATTTTGCAGAATTGAATCGCTTGATTGAGTCTCTGCTGGATCAGGCTTGACTTTCTCAACTCAAAAAAAACGGCGCCGAGAGCACCGTTTTTTCATCCGCCTTATTGCTTCTTCTGATAATCGTCGTGACAGTTCTTGCACGAACCACCAGTAGCGCTAACAGCCGCCTTAATGCTGTCAATATTCCCGATTTTAGCTGCAACGGCGAGCTTGGACATCTCAGCCATCATCTTCTCGGACGCCTCTTTGAACTTGACCTGTTCGGTCCAGATTTCCGACTTGGCGCGGGTTTCGCCCTTGTCGCTGCCCTCCGTGAAGCCGGCCCACGGTAGTTTGGACATACTCTCTGCAATTGCTGCATTCTCTGCGGCCACCTTGGCATCAAACGGAACTTTACCGCTGGCCATAGCACCAACCCGTGAGAAATGTTGTTGCATCACAAACAATGCATTCTTACGGTATTTGATGGCATCTTCCGGTTTGGCAAACTGTGCGCTAGCAGCACCACTGAACACCAATGCCGAAGCGACGAGAATAAAAGAGCTTATGACTTTCATGGTTTTCCTTTTCTTTGGGTAGGGGACTAACTAACATGGGAGTGTAGTGCCCGTCTTAAAGTTCTTTAAATTTTTCAAAGCTAGGGAAACCCCCTATGCTTCAATCCTTTTATTTTTAAGCAGGAGTCTAGCGTGCGACACAAGATCAGGGTCTGGGATTTGCCCACCCGCATTTTCCATTGGTTGCTCACAGCTTGTGTCATAGGCTTGTTTGTCACGAGCAAGCTGGGCGGAGCCGCCATGAAATGGCATTTTTTGCTGGGCTACGGTGTTTTAGCGCTCCTGCTCTTTCGTCTGATATGGGGCTTCGTCGGCGGCCGTTGGTCTCGCTTCTCTTCTTTTCATTTCACACCAGCCAAACTCAGCCGTTACTTGCGTGGGCATACCGACATCTCTTTTTTAGCGGGCCATAACCCTCTAGGTTCTTTTTCTGTGCTGACCATGTTGTTATTTCTGTTGCTTCAAGTCGCCACTGGCTTGTTCAGTGATAACGAAATCGATGCCAGCGGCCCGTTTACCTCAATGGTTACGAATGAGATCGTCAGCCTAGCCACCAACTATCACAAAGCTATCGGTCAGTTCATATTGATTGCTTTGGTGAGCGTGCATGTCTTTGCGATTCTGGTTTATTTGCTGCATAAGCGACAAAACCTCATTCTGCCCATGCTGCTAGGTGACAAGGTAGTGAATCACCCGATAGAGTCCAGCGCTGACGACACAAGCACCCGCTTGCGGGCGCTCGTCGTCGCCATCGCCTGTGTGGGGCTGGTTGTCTGGATACTCCAGATGGCCCCGTGAGCGGGTCGGCTACGCGAACCCGATGGGCGCCTCGGTACGGCTAGCGGGGGCTGACGGCCCTGTAGAGCGGCATGACCTTTTCACTCGTGATCGCCAGATCCTGCTCCCTTGATTCAGGTGAGGGGTGGGTACTGAGGAATTCAGGAGGTCGACTTCCTCCTAAACGGTGCATTTTTTGCCAAAGGCTTATTGCGGCGCGCGGGTCATAACCAGCTCTTGCCGCCAACTCGACGCCTATTTCATCTGCCTCGGTTTCAGCCTGTCGGCTGCGCGGCAAACCCAAGGTCACGTTACTGACCATATCGCCGAGTTGCCCCAAAATCTGGATGCCTGTTACCGCAGCCAAAACCATGCCTGGCAGTTGCGATGCATATTGAAGCGACACTTGCTCGCGCACGTGCTCGCGCAAGGCATGCGCCATTTCATGACCCATCACGGCGGCGAGTTCGCTGTCAGTCAGTTGTAACTTGCTAATGATGCCGGAGTAGATGCCAATCTTGCCCCCCGCCATACAAAAGGCATTGACCTGATCGCTTTGGAACACATTCACCTCCCAGCGCCAACGACTGGCATCTTCACGGAAGACCCTGGTTTGTGCGATCAAGCGGCGTGCGATCTCCTGCACCCGCGCCTGCATGGCAGCATCACGATTCAATTGACTCTTCGAGCCCGCCTCCTGCACCAACTTGCTATAAGCCTGCGATGAGGCTGCCGTGATTTGCTGCTCGCTCACCGCCATGCTTTGCGTGCGCGTGATGCCCACCGTGCCAGGTTGTGTGGTTTGTACGGTCTGACAGCCAACGCCCAACAAACCGGCAATCACCACCAACCATTTGAACTTGTCTATTTTTTTTATTCTCATCATAATTTTGAATCCAGTCACGCGAGACTCCCACAACCGACGCACTTGCGATCAATTGAAATTGATACAGGGCTGCTGATTCTCGACAGCAGCCCTGCAGCAAACGCCCATCAGTGCTATTAAAGCGCCGATGTCGTGACTTGTGCGAGCAGTGTCGCTGCGTCGCTGACCTCAAACTTGCCTGGACCTTCATTGTTCAGCGCCACCACGGTGCCATCTTTGATGAGCATCGAGTAACGGTTGCTGCGCAAACCCATGCCGCGTGCAGTCAAGTCCAAGGTCAAGCCTGTTGCTTTTGTGAAAGCAGCACTTCCATCACCCAACATGCGAACCTTGCCCGCTGTGTTCTGATCCCGTGCCCATGCGCCCATGACGAAGGCGTCATTCACGCTCACGCACCAGATTTCATCCACGCCTGCCGCCTTGAGTTCATTGAATTTTTCTACGTAACCTGGCACATGCTTGGCCGAACAGGTGGGGGTGAAGGCTCCTGGCAAAGCAAACAGGGCAATTGTCTTGCTACGGGTGGCTTTTTCGACGTCAACCGCATTCGGGCCAATGCTGCAACCCTCACCCTCAACTTCCGAGTATTCCATCAACGTGCCTGAGGGCAGCTTGTCACCGATTTTGATCATTTTTTGTCCTTGATTAAGATAACTTGTGAATGAAAAACGGCCCACATTGTGAGCCGTTTTAATGAACCTTGCTGGTTAGGCTTATAAAAGCTTAAACAGCAGCAGCCTTCTCAACCAGACGGGTCGCAACCCAGTTCTTGGTTTTGGAGATGGGTCGGCTTTCGGTGATTTCGATGACATCACCCAGTTTGTACTCACCCTTTTCATCATGGGCGTGGTACTTGCTGGATTTGCCGACGATTTTTCCGTAGAGTTCGTGTTTGACACGACGCTCAATCAACACCGTGACCGTCTTGGCCCGTTTGTCGCTAACGACCTTGCCGATCAAGGTGCGCTTGAGGGATGTTTTAGCTTCCGTCATTCAGAGCTCCTTATTTGGCGGATTTGTCAGCGCTTTGCTTCTCGACAAGAATGGTCTTGGCGCGAGCAATATCACGGCGCGTTGAGCGCAGCGTAGCGGTGTTGTTGAGTTGTTGCGTGGCTTTTTGCATGCGCAGACCAAAGTGGGCTTTTTGCAAAGCTTTCACTTCGGCTTTCACACCGGCAACATCTTTTTGGCGCAGTTCAGTAGTGTTCATTTCATCTTCTCCTGATTACTGGCCAATCATGCGGGCCACAAACGTGGTCCGCAGGGGCAACTTGGCAGCGGCCAAACGGAAGGCTTCGCGAGCGAGCTCTTCGGGAACGCCAACAATTTCAAACACGATCTTGCCGGGCTGAATTTCAGCCACGTAGTACTCGGGATTGCCCTTGCCGTTACCCATACGAACTTCAGCCGGTTTCTGAGAAATTGGCTTGTCAGGGAACACACGGATCCAAATACGTCCGCCACGTTTAACGTGACGGGAAATCGCGCGGCGTGCCGATTCGATTTGGCGCGCGGTAAGGCGACCGCGATCGGTACATTTCAGGCCGAAGTCACCAAAGGCGACCGAGCTGCCACGAGTGGCAACGCCGGTGTTACGGCCTTTTTGTTCCTTGCGGTATTTTCTACGAGCAGGTTGCAGCATCTTTATTCTCCTTTGGCACCGTCAGCTGCTGCAGCTGGCGCGGCTACCTTGCGGACGCGCTTAACGGTGGTTTTCGGGGCTTCGGCACCAGTAGTGGCCTCAGCGGGTTTGTCGCTGCCATCCGCAGGGGCAGCATTAGCGCCTACAGGACGACGTGCACCGCGAGGTGCAGCGGAGGGACGATCGGAACCAGGGCGGCTTGGGCCACCACGGTCATCACGACGCGGGCCACGGGGGCGACGATCTTCTTCGGCACGCGGCTCAACAGCAGCAGGCAGGTCATTGCGACCCAGCGTATCGCCTTTGTAGACCCACACCTTCACGCCGATCACACCATAGGTGGTCTTGGCTTCTGAAGTACCGTAGTCAATGTCCGCACGCAGAGTGTGAAGTGGCACACGGCCTTCGCGGTACCACTCGCAACGGGCGATCTCGATACCGTTCAGACGGCCTGACGACATGATCTTGATGCCCAAGGCACCCAGACGCATGGCGTTTTGCATGGCACGCTTCATGGCGCGACGGAACATGATCCGCTTCTCAAGCTGTTGCGTGATGCTGTCAGCGATCAACTTGGCATCGATTTCAGGCTTGCGCACTTCTTCGATATTGACGGCGACTGGCACGCCCAATTGCTTGCTAAGTTCACGCTTGAGGTTCTCGATGTCCTCGCCCTTTTTGCCGATGACCACGCCCGGACGAGCCGAGAAAATAGTGATGCGGGCATTCTTGGCGGGGCGCTCGATCAAAACGCGCGACACCGAAGCATTTTTTAGCTTGGCTTTAAGGTACTCACGCACCTTGATGTCTTCGGCCAGCATACCAGCGAAGTCACGGTTGCTAGCGTACCAACGTGAGGACCAGTTACGGCTGATCGCAAGGCGAAAGCCGGTTGGGTTGATTTTTTGTCCCATAGTTTCCTGGCCTCTTTCAGTTACCAACCGTCACGTACACATGGCACGTGGGTTTTCTGATTTGGTTGCCGCGGCCTTTAGCGCGGGCCGTAAAGCGCCT
>JANPNG010000353.1:0-2651 GCA_031427355.1 Hylemonella sp. | reverse complement strand
CCCAGCTCGCAAGAAGTGCCCACTATTACCATCGTCGATCACTGCACGCCGTCGCCGCTGACTGAGTTTGGCCAAAAGGGTTCGGGCGAGGCGGGTTACCTCGGTAGCCCGGCGGCGATTGCCAGTGCAGTGAATGACGCTTTAGCCACGCGCGGTGCTCGTATTGACGGCTTGCCCATGACGCCGCAGGCCATTTGGAATGCGTTGCGTGCGGCTAACTGATCTTTCCTCAATGAAGACTTGCGATATCTCGTTTACCTTGTGCCTCGCTGCTTCCTCGCGGGATCAGTCATCTCTCGTTGAATCATCACGAGATCAGGTCGGTGGCGCACTCAGCTCCGCGGCTGTCCCCCGTGTCGGCCTAGGGCCGACGACTCCTCCTTTATGCCGCTGCGCTGAGCGCGCCACAGACCTGATCCGAGGAGCGTGCTTGGTATTCAACCGCCGCACACTCACTCTGCTCGCTGCCCAGGCGCTTGGGGTGAGTAGCGCAGCGAAATCAAGGGGGAGGCCGCAGGCCGGGGGACATTCGCGGAGCTACTCACCCCAAGTGCCGGGGCGTACAAAATCCAATGAATTCCGCAACCCTCAATAGCACAACAAAATCTTTCATGACCACCACCATCCAACACCTAAGCATCTCCGGCCCAGCCGGTGACATCGCCCTCAAAATCCAAGGCGATCCGTCCGCCCCCGCCGTCTTCATGACGCATTCCATCCTGTCCTCGGGAATGATGTGGGACGAGCAGGCTGCGCTGCTGGCTGCGAACGGCTATCGCGTGATCAGAGCCGACACGCGCGGCCACGGCGCATCCCACGCCGGTACTGCCCCCTACACCATGGGCGACTTGGTGGCCGACACGGTGGCCGCACTGGATGCTTTGAAGATTGAGCGCGCCCACTACATCGGCCTGTCACTCGGCGGCATGAGCGGCCTCGGCCTGGGCATTGCCCACGCCAATCGCCTGCTCAGCCTGTGCATCTGCGACGCCCGTGCCGACGCGCCGCCCGCCGTTGCCGCCCCGTGGGATGAGCGCATCGCCATCGCCTTGAAAGACGGCTGCGATGCACTGGCTCAGCCCACGATTGAGCGCTGGTTTGGCAAGGCATTTTTGGATGCCAACCCCGCTATTGCCCATCGTTTTCGTGATACGGCATCAAAGACCTCGGTCGATGGTTTTGTCGGCAGCGCACGTGCCATCCAGGGCATGGATTACGTGGGCCAGTTGTCGCGCATCAGCACGCGCACCACCCTGATCGTCGGTGCCAGCGACGGCCCTTTGCCTCAGGCCATGAAAGACATGCAAGCCCTCATCCCCGGTGCGACCCTTGAGGTGGTGCCCGGTTCAGGGCATCTGCCCAACATCGACAATCCCGCAGCTTTTAACGCCGCTATGCTGCGGCATTTTGAACGCGTCTCGTCTCAATAACAATCAACGGAGCTCACCATGCACCCCCATCTCATCATCCAACAAGACGGTCGCTTGCTGCGCGTCACCTTCAACCGCCAGCCCGATAACGGCGTGTCTGACAGCATGGCCGCAGTCCTGACAGCCGTGCTGGCCACCGCTCATGAGACTTCAGACGCGGTCCTGCTGCGCAGCGCGGGCCCCGACTTTTGCACCGGCCGCGTGCGCGACGCCGAAGCCCCCCCGTCGCCCGAAGCCTACGCCCGCCGCGCCGAGTACGACTCGATCTTCGGAAGCTACAAATCCATCCGCGCCTGCCAGGTGCCGGTGATTGGTGCGTTTGAAGGCCGCGTCATGGGCTATGGCACGGCCGTGGCGGCGATCTGCGACGTGTCTTTTGCCAGCGACACCGCCAGCTTCAACATTCCCGAGATTGAGCACAACGTCATGCCCACCATGGTCATGTCCGCCGTGTATGACCGCATGAACCGCAACGCGATCATGTGGATGGCCTACACCGCTGAATTCATCAGCGGCGAGCGCGCCTTGACGTACGGGTTGGTCAGCCAAGTCGTGCCCAGTGGCCAGTTCAACGCTGAAGTGGAGCGCTTTTGCCAGGCCTTGCTCAGCCGCCCACGCCCGGCCATCTTGGGCCTGAAGGAGTACATGCGCGTCGCCCCGCGCATGGATGAGCAAGGCGCCCACGACTACGCCCGCACGCTGCACTCGATGATCAATACATCGGCGGCGATGAAGAAAAAACATTGATGCTTGCTCTGTCCCCAACTGATTAAGAAAATTTATGGAAATCACCGGCACCCAAACCATCCCCGCCCCGCGCGACGTCGTGTGGACTGCCCTGAACAACCCCGAGGTGCTCAAGAAGTGCCTGCCCGGTTGCGAGTCGGTAGAGGCCACCACGCCCGAGGAATTCAAGGTCGTTGTCGTCACCGCCATCGGCCCGCTGCGCGCGCGCTTCAATGGCGTGCTGCGCATGAGCGAGATCAACGCGCCTGAGTCTTGCGTGATGGTGTTTGAAGGGCAGGGCGGGGCGGTCGGCTTCGCCAAAGGCTCAGCCACCGTGACTTTGAAAGTCGTTGCTGAAGGCACCGAACTGAACTACGCCGCCAAGGCGCAGATCGGCGGCAAGCTGGCGCAGGTGGGCTCGCGTTTGATCGACAGCGTGGCCAAGAAAATGTCAGACGATTTTTTCAAAGCCTTTCGCAAGCAGCTCGCCCCGCC
>JANPNG010000352.1:0-3421 GCA_031427355.1 Hylemonella sp. | reverse complement strand
CCTGTCACGCTAGGTAGCAGGGCTTGCGCAGCGGTGTTGCCGGGTTCGCGGTCTAGTGTGAACTTGAGGTTGTTTTCGATGTAGTCGTGGCCGGGGTAAACCAAGGTGTTGTCGGGCAGACGGGCGAGCTGGTCCGCAAAGGTGGCATACATGGCGTTGACGTCGCGCCGTTGTGCACATTGCCCGCGCCTGCGTTGAACAGCGTGTCGCCCGAGAACAGCGCGGGCTGGTCGGTGTGCGAGCGCAGGCAGATGTGGCACATCGTGTGGCCGGGTGTGTCCAAACATTCCAGCTCTACCGTCTTACCCACTTTGATGATGTCACCGGCTTGCACGCCCCGGTCCACACCCGCGATTTTTCCGCCCGCCTTGTAGTGGGCGATCAGCTTGGCGCCGGTGGCGGCAATCACTTGCGTGTTGCCACCGGTGTGGTCGTGGTGCTCATGGGTGTTGAGCACCTGGGTGATCTGCCAGCCACGCACCTTGGCGGTGGCCAGGGTCTTATCGTGGTCCAGCGGGTCAATCGCCAGGGCTTCGCCCGTTTCGGGGCAAGCCACCAGGTAGTTGAAGTTGCGGTAGGCGTTACCGGTCCAAATGCGTTCGACGATCATCAGAATTCGACCATCTGGCCTTCGGTGATCGGCACCACGCGTGTAGCGCTGCCTTTCATGGCCTCGGCAAACTCGGCAAACGTGCCCTTGGTGATGGGGTTGGAGCCGTAGTGCATGGCAATCACGTTTTTCGACTTGACCCAGGTGCGCATGGCAAAGGCCGCGTCTGCCGGGTCCATGGTGAAGTTGCCGCCAATCGGGATCAGCACCAGATCGGGCTGGTAGTGTTCGCTGATGAACTGCATGTCGCCAAACAGGCCGGTGTCGCCCATGTGCCAGATTTTGAAGCCGTTCTCCAGCTGGATGATGTAGCCCATGGCTTCACCGGCGGGGTGGGATTCGAGCTTGTCGGTGGCGGGGTTCTTCCAGACCAGCAGGCTGGAGTGCTCGGCTTTGACGGCGGTGACTTTGATGCCCGGCAGGGGCAGCACGTGGCCGCTCTTGTTGAAGCGGTGCGTCAGTTCATTGGGCAAGATGCCCAGCGTGACCAGTGGCGTCACCATGTCGGCCGGGCCGTAGAGTTTGGTGTTGTTGAGCTTGGCAATGGCGGGCGCGTCGCCAATGTGGTCAACGTGGGCGTGCGTGACCAGCAGCAAGTCCACCTTACCCAGGGCCGACAGATCGGTTTTGTAAGGGGCGGGTGCTTTGGGGCCGCCGGACAGCCAAGGGTCGATCACGATGATTTTGCCGCCGGGGGTTTTGATGCGCCAAGCCGCTTGACCCAACCAAAGCATCTCGGTCTTACCAGCGGCCGCAGGTGCCGCAGGGGTGGTCTGCGCTTGCGCTGTGGGGTTGGTCAGCAGCAGGGTGGCCAGCGCCACAGTGCTGTGGAGTTTGAGCAGGCGGGTGAGTTTCATGGCGGGTTCCTCGGGTGGTGAAGGGGCGTGAAGCAAGGGGCATCTTAGTGCGGATTGGCAGAAATAAAATCAGGGTTTGTCTGAGTGACCTACAGCCCCAAGTGGCTACCATGACGCACCGTGAACCACCTCATCCTCTCCGCGCTGATCCCCGTCGTCCTGCTGATTGCTATAGGTTTTATAGCTGGATACGCTGGATGGCTAAGGGCTGAATCGATAAAAGATCTCTCAAACTTGGTCTTTTTGGTACTCACACCGGCGCTGATGTTCCGCACCATGAGCACGGTGCACCTGGAGCAGTTGGACTTCAAACCCGTGGCGGCTTACTTCCTGGCGGCGCTGCTGATGTACGCGCTCGTGTTGCTGACCCAGGGCTTGAGTCGCCGCTCAGCAGTCTTGGCCATGGCCAGCACCTTCAGCAACTCGGTGATGATCGGCGTGCCGCTGGTCGGGCTGGCCTACGGCGCGCCGGGGCTGGTGATTGTGTTCACGCTGTTGTCGCTGCACTCCATGGTCATGCTGACTGTGGGGACGCTGGTGCTGGAGTTGGCCGTGGCGCGCGAAATGGCCAGTGAGGTGTCCCACCCAACGGCGGGCGAGAACCCGCAGGCACGCCGCCCCATTTTGGCCACGGTGTTGGTGGCCCTGCGTAACTCGATCATTCACCCGGTGGCTGTGCCCGTCATCGCAGGCTTGCTGTTTGCGCAGACGGGCTGGGCCTTGCCCGAGGTGGTGGACAAGCCCTTGCAGTGGCTGGGAACGGCGTTCGGCCCGATGGCATTGCTGCTGGTGGGCGCCACGCTGTCCAGCACGGCGGTGGGCTTGTAGGCTTTCTTCTCGCTTTGCTTGCTTTTGTAGCTTCGCAGCTCAACCTTGGTGGGCGAACGCACCGAGTGTCCGGGGGTGTTCTTCGCGGCACGCTCGCGCAGGATGATTTGTAGCGCACGCCCATCTTGTCGTAATCTCCGTTTTTTCGAGTGAAATTTTGAGGCACGCGCGAATGGCCGCTACGCACCTCCCCAGCCACTCGGTACGTTTGCGAAGTGGGTTTGAGAACAGCCTATTACTCAGTGGTTTGTGGTGGAGTTCGGCTGTTTTGACTTTCCATCTTTCGCACGCCTGCACCTCGGCCAAGGCAGGTCAATGCGTGGGGTCGGGCTTCGTGGCCATTCGCGCGTGCCTTAAAATTTTCCGAGTTTCAACGGTGGTTACGACAAGATGATGGCGCACTACAAGACATCCTGCGCGAGCGTGCCACGGAGAACGAGCCCCACCGTTGACCAGCCGTGCCCACCAAGGTCGAGTGGCGAAGCTACAAACCAACGAAGAAGCTACAAAATTACGGTGCCAACCGCTCCCGCACCCACCCCCGCGCCCCATCGGGTGAATAACGAAGACGGTCATGCAAGCGGCTCTTGCGCCCCTGCCAGAACTCCCAACCGTCGGGCTTGAGCCGGTAGCCGCCCCAGTGGGGGGGGCGGGGTGGCTGCAATAGAAATTGCGCGGCGTAACGGGCGGCGTTAGCCACTAAAACGCCTCGGTTGTCGATCACCTGGCTTTGTGGGCTGGCCCAGGCACCGATGCGTGAATCGAGCGGGCGGCTGTTGAAGTAGGCGTCGCTTTCGGCGTCGCTGATCTTCTCGACCTGACCTTCAATGCGCACCACTCGCTCCAACTCAACCCAGTGGAATTGCAGCGCGGCAAACGGGTTGCCCGCCAGCTGCTGGCCTTTGCGGCTCTCGTAGTTGGTGAACCAGACGATGCCCCGCTCGTCATAGCCCTTGATCAGCACCACGCGGGTGGAGGGGCGCAAGTTGCTGCCCACCGTGGCCAGCGTCATGGCATTGGGCTCGGGGATCTCGGCATTGATGGCCTCGTGCAGCCATTGGTCGAACTGTTGCAGCGGATCCGCCTGTGAGGCGGTTTCGTTGAGTTCAGCGCGTTCGTAGGTTTT
>JANPNG010000351.1:0-9903 GCA_031427355.1 Hylemonella sp. | reverse complement strand
CAAGCCCGCCTCGATCACGCTCCACTTGGAGCTGTCGATCATGATGGGCACGCGCGCGATGTCGGGCTCGGACGCAATCAGGTTGAGAAAGCGCACCATCGCGGCCTGGCTGTCCAGCATGGCCTCGTCCATGTTGATGTCGATGATCTGCGCGCCGTTTTCCACCTGCTGGCGCGCCACGGCGAGGGCCTGCTCGAACTCGCCGTTCAGGATCATGCGGGCAAAGGCTTTGGAGCCGGTGACGTTGGTGCGTTCGCCGATGTTGACGAACAAGCTGTCTTCGGCAATGCGCACCGGCTCAAGGCCAGACAGCCACAGGGGTGGCGGTGTGTTGGCGAGTACGGTTTCAGAATCGATTGGGGACATGGCCTCACCTGTCTAGACAAAAAGCAGGTGAGCGTCGTTGGGACATCCAAGCCTGACGGGTCTTCCACATGTGTAGGTAAGACCGCGCTGCAACGCTCCTTGGATCGGGAGATTTTAAGGGATAACCCGCGCGCCACCCCCCCTCAAACCTCTCATTTCTATATTAATATGGCCCCCAGGCACGCATCGAACCACCCTAAAGAGCACATCCAATGGACGACATCGCCAACACCAGCCCCGAGCAAGCCGCTCGACTCCTGACCGTTCCCATTGCTCTGATTCAACTCGCAATCGAAGAGGCCCGCGTTGTGGTGGGCTATATGACGCCGCGTACTTTTTCTGCAGGAACAACCTTTATTCGCGAGGGGAATACGGTCGATGAGGGTTTCATGGCCTTGATCCTGGAAGGTGAAGTGGTGGTTGAGAGCATCATCGTGAGCCGCACCAATCCCGTCACCATCAAAGTGCTCGGGCCGGGCAGCTTGGTCGGCGAGGTCGGTCTGATGGACAGGGAGCCGCGCTCGGCGTCCTGCACCGCCAAAACCAGCGTGACTTGCGGCATCCTGACACGCACCGCCATTGAAACCCTGATTAACGATCAACCTCGGGTGGGTGCCAAGCTGGTGCTGGCGATCTCAGCGCTGCTGGCCGAGCGTCTGCGCGACAACGCCAAAAAGCTCCGGCTCTACGCCAAACTCGCTGTGGCCATGCAAAAGGAAATTGAGGGCTTCAAACGGCAAGCGTCACCGGATGCCATTCAGGCTCCTCTACGGTAGACGATTCGCAGGTACGACTCCCTCAATAGCATTCGATCTGCACAGCGGCCTTTTGCGCCGTCGCCACCATGTCCCCCACGGCGGCGGGGGCGCTGGCGGGTGGTGTGAGGAGTGCATAGTCCACCGAATGGGCGTCCAAAAAGCCCTGCACGGTGGCCAAATTGATGCCGAAATTGACGTTTTGCGCATTCGCCGCGTTGGTAGAAAGCAGACGTGCGCGCACGATGCCCACCAGCAGACCGCTCCGATCAAAAATCGGCCCGCCGCTCGACCCCGGCTGCACCGTGGCCGACATCTGGAAAGCCGAAGTGTCGTTGTTGCTCCCGCTCATGGCGTTCACAATGCCCATGGTGACGATGGGGCCGGACGACAGAACACCGCGCAGGGGGTAGCCAATGGCCACCACGTCGTCACCCAGCCGCAGGCCGCGCCCGCTGCGCAAGCGAACCGGCGCCAGGGCATTGCCCTCTAGGCGCAACAAGGCCAAGTCATTTTTGGCATCTTTGGCCACCAGCTTGGCGGGCAGGCTCCCGGGCTGCACGCGGATGCGTGCGCAGTTGTTGATGACGTGCTCGTTGCTCACGATGTCACCCGCTGCACTGACCACCACACCGCTGCCATAAACGCCGCGCCGATTGGCCGCCGGTGTGCCCGCGTTGCCCATCATGCCGGGCAAGGTGCTGACCACGGTTTGCGCCACCACGGTTTTGGCGAGTTTGTCGGCCTCGGCCAGCTCTTGGGCTGACATGGTTTTGCTCAGGCGCTCTTTGCCTTCTGTTGCCATTTTGAGTGTGGCCGCAGGGGCTCGCGTGGGCATGACCTGATACCAGGCGTGGGCCAGAGCGGGGTTGCGGCTCAGGCCACCACGTCCAAATTCATAGACACTGCCCATCCATAAATAAGCCGAAGTGCTGCCCGAAGTCACCCCCCGTTGCAGCCATTTGAGCGCTTCGGGACCGTCCGCTGCAACGCCCTTGCCCAAGGCATAAAGCCGACCCACCGAGGCCATGGCCTCGGCATGGGCCAACTCACCGGCATGCTTGTACTGGTCCAGCGCTTGCAGGTTGTCCTGCGGCACGCCACCCAGGCCGAATTCGGCAAACTGACCCAGCCAGTAGAAGGCATTGGGGTCTTTCTTGTCAGCCGCCTGATTGAACCAGCTCAGCGCCACGGCCTCGTCCTTGGGATAACCCTGCGCTCCGGTGGCAATCCAGATGCCCAGCAAAGACTGCGCAGGCGGGTACGCCTGGTCCGCCGCCTGTTTGACCAGCTCTACGCCTTTGGCAGCGTCACGCGTCACCCCATTGCCGCTCAGTGTCATGAGCCCCAGTTGGTAGGTCGCGCGCACACTGCCGCCTGCCTGCGCACGGGTGATGTAGTCGCGCGCCTTGTGTTCGTCCCGCGTGCCGCCCAAGCCGCGCATCAGCATCTCGCCCACATAGGCCATGGCCTCGGGCTGGCTTTCTTCGGCCAGGGGGGTGAGTTCTTTGCGGGCATCGACAAACTGGCGTTTATCAAAGGCGTCGCGCCCCTCTTCCAAACCTGCCGCCGCCAAGCTGTGTGCCAGTAGGCTGAATGCAAAAACCAGCGCAGTGGTGAATCGCCGTGCCATCAGGCCGCCTCTCTATAAAACAGTCCGCGCGCCAGCTTACGTGTGGCCAGCGGCTTGACCGCCTCGCCAATGGCCTGGATGTGCTCAGGCGTGGTGCCGCAACAGCCGCCCACGATATTGACCAGACCCTCGGCGGCAAATTCACGCAGCAGGCGCGAGGTGACCTCGGGCGTTTCATCAAAACCAGTCTCGCTCATGGGGTTGGGCAGGCCCGCATTGGGGTAGCAACTGATGAAAGTATCGCCCGCCACCCGCGCCAATTCCTGGATGTAGGGCCGCATCAGCGCCGCGCCCAGGGCGCAGTTCAGGCCCACGGCCAAGGGCTGGGCGTGGCGCACGCTGTGCCAGAAGGCGGTGACGGTCTGGCCCGAGAGAATGCGGCCTGACGCGTCGGTCACCGTGCCGCTGATGATGAGTGGCAGACGCTGGCCCGAGGTCTCAAAAAATTCATCAATCGCAAACAGCGCGGCCTTGGCGTTGAGGGTGTCAAAAATGGTCTCGACCAGCAGTACATCCGAGCCGCCTTCCACCAGCGCCTCCACCTGCTCCAGGTAGGCCGCACGCAGCGCTTCAAACGTGACGTTGCGCGCGCCGGGGTCGTTCACATCCGGGCTGATGCTGGCGGTTTTGGGCGTCGGGCCCAGCGCGCCCACCACATAGCGCGGGTGATCGGGCGTGGAAAACTTGTCGCAGGCCGCGCGCGCGATGCGGGCCGAGGCCAGGTTCATCTCACGCGCCAGATGCGCCATGTCGTAGTCGGCCTGGGCAATGGTGGTGGCACCAAAGGTGTTGGTCTCGACCAGGTCAGCCCCGGCGGCCAGATAGCCTTCGTGAATGTCTTGAATCAAGTCAGGGCGGGTGAGCGACAGCAGTTCGTTATTGCCTTTGACGTCTTTGGGGAAGTCTTTGAAGCGCTCGCCTCGGTACTGCGCCTCACTCAGCTTGAAGCGCTGGATCATGGTGCCCATGGCCCCGTCGAGGATGAGGATACGGCGGGCCAGCCGCTCAGGCAGGTCTTGGGCGTGGGTGTAGTGAATGGCTTTCATGGTGGTGCATTGTAGAAAGTATGGGCAAGGTCCATACTGGAAACAGTCACTCCTTCATTCCCGCGCAGGAAGGACATCAATGACATTGATCGACGGGCCTCCATGACGTTTACAGCTATTCATGTCTCGCTTTGGTCCGCAGCCCTGCTGCTCACCGCTTGTTCTCCGGCCGCCGACCCCGGCTGGTCTGGCTATGTGGAGGGTGACACCATCTATGTCGCCTCGGCGTTGGGCGGCACGCTGCTGTCGCTGAACGTGCGCGCGGGGGATGAGGTCAGCCAAGACATGCCTCTTTTTGCGCTGGAAAGCGAAAGCGAGCAGGCTGCGCGGCTGGAAGCCGATGCGCGTGTCGTCAGCGCCCAAGCGCATGTCGCCAACAGCGCCAAGGGCAAGCGGCAGGACGAGATCGCCGTCACCGAAGCCCAACTCCGCCAGGCGCAAGACCAGCTCAAACTAGCCGCAGCCGCACTGGCGCGCGACGAGCCCCTGCACCGACAAGGCTTTGTCTCAGTCGCCCGGCTGGAAGACGAACGCACACTGCTGGCCCAAAGCCGGGCCAAAGTGGACGAGCTCATTGCCCAGTTGCGGGTGGCACGCCTGCCCGCGCGCGTGGACGAGCGCGCCGCTGCCGTGGCCGACGCGCAGGCCGCCCGCCAAGTGCTGGCACAGAGCGCCTGGCGAGAGGGACAAAAATCGCGCACGGCACCGGCCAGCGGGCGCATCACCGACCTTTTTTTTCGCGTCGGTGAATGGGTGCAGCCGGGTCAGCCGGTGCTCGCGCTACTGCCGCCCGGCCAGGTGAAGGTGCGTTTTTTTGTGCCTGAGCGTGTGCTGGGAAGTTTGCGTAGCGGCGCGCCGGTATGGATCCATTGTGACGGCTGCGCCACACCGGTTTCCGCCAAAATCAGCTTCATCGCCAATCGAGCCGAATACACACCGCCCGTCATTTACTCCAACGTCCAGCGCGCCAAGTTGGTGTTCATGGTCGAGGCCCGACCTGATCCCAAAGATGCGTCGCGCCTGCATCCCGGCCAGCCGGTGGACGTGCGACCTGCGAGCGCAACGACACAGGGATCACCATGAACGCCCCACCGGCGCAGGCCTTGGCCATCAACGTGCAGGGTTTGACCAAACGCTACGGCGGGCATGCCGTGGTGGACGACATCAGCGTTCAACTGGCCCCTGGCCGCATTTGCGGCTTTTTAGGCCCCAACGGCAGCGGCAAAACCACCACCATCCGCCTGCTGTGCGGCTTGCTCACCGCAGACGCGGGCAGCGGCACCTGCCTGGGGCTGGACTTCGTCACTCAGGCGCGCCAGATCAAACGGCAAGTGGGCTATATGACGCAACGCTTTGGCCTGTACGAGGATTTGTCCATCCGCCAAAACCTGGACTTCATTGGCCGCCTGTTCGGCCTGCCAGAGCGCCGCCAGTCGGTCGATGAAACCTTGGAACGGTTGGGCTTGAGCACGCGCCAGCAGCAGCTCGCAGGCACCTTGTCCGGCGGCTGGAAGCAGCGTCTGGCGCTGGCCGCCTGCCTGTTGCACACGCCGCGCCTGCTGCTGCTCGATGAGCCCACCGCCGGGGTGGACCCGAAAGCGCGGCGCGAATTCTGGGATGAAATCCACCGCCTAGCGGCTCAGGGCATGACGGTGCTGGTGTCCACCCACTACATGGACGAGGCCGAGCGTTGCCACGAGCTGATGTACATCGCCAACGGGCGTGTGCTCACGCGTGGCACTCCGGCGCAAATCGTGGCGCAAGCAGGCGGTGCCAGTCTCGAAGAAGTCTTCATCCGTTTCATCGATCAGGCTGACGCGGAAAAGGCGCGGGAGGCATCGGTATGAGTGCCGGTCCAGCCGCAGCGCAGGAGCGTGGGGGTCATTTCTCTTTCGCCCGCGTACTGGCCATCCTGGTCAAGGAGTTCCAGCAAGTCCTGCGTGACCGCCTGACCTTTGCCATGGCCATCGGCGTGCCGGTGATGCAACTGGTGCTGTTCGGCTATGCCATCAACAACGACCCCAAAGGCCTGCCCACCGCGCTGGTGGCTTATGACAACGGCCCGCTGGCGCGCAGCTTGGTGGTTGCGATCCAGAACACCGGCTACTTCCACATCACGGCCCAGCCCGCCAGCGAAGCCCAGGCCGAACGCCTGCTCGCACTGGGCGAAGTGCAATTTGTCATCGCCATCCCGCCGGATTTCTCACGCCGGGTAGTGCGCGGCGAAAAGCCCGCCGTGCTGGTGGCGGTGGACGCCACCGACCCCGCCTCGGCCAGCAACGCCCTGGCCGCACTGGGGCTGTTCGGCAATCAGGCCCTGGTGCACGACCTCACCGGCCCGCTGGCCTCCTTGCAGCCGCGCGAAGCGCCGTTTGAGCTGCGCATTCACCGTCGCTACAACCCCGAGGGCCTGACCCGCTACAACATCGTGCCAGGACTGATCGGCACCATCCTGACCATGACCATGGTGATGCTCACCTCGCTGGCCATGACGCGTGAGCGGGAGCGAGGCACATTGGAAAACCTGCTGGCCACACCCGTGCGCCCGTTCGAAGTGATGGTCGGCAAGATCGTGCCCTACGTGATGATTGGCTATGTGCAACTCGCCGTCATCCTGCTGGCCGCTGTGCTGCTGTTTGAGGTGCCCATGGTGGGCAGTCTGGCGCTGTTGATGGGCGTGATTGGTCTGTTCATGCTGGCCAATCTGGGCGTGGGTTTTACCTTCTCCACCCTGGCGCGCAACCAGTTGCAGGCCATGCAGATGACCTTCTTTTTCTTTCTGCCGTCCATGCTGCTGTCGGGCTTCATGTTCCCCTACCGGGGCATGCCGCTGTGGGCGCAGTGGTTGGGTGAGGTTTTGCCGCTGACGCACTTTTTACGTGCCGTGCGCGCCATCATGCTCAAGGGCGCGGGCCTGGGAGAGATCATGACCAACCTGTGGCCCATGGCTCTGTTCTTGCTCGTGGTGGGGGCCTTGGCGCTCAAGCGTTATCGGCAGACGCTGGATTGAGCGGCATCAAAAAACCCACTCGAAAGTGGGTTTTTTGCTTGCAGACAGACCCTAGCGCCTAGCGCGCAAGCGGGTCAGGCCGGAACTGGATGTGCACGGCGCGCGGCTTGGAGCCCTTGCCGCCTTCCATCAGCCAAGGCGTGCGGTCGCCGCTGGTGCTCCACAGGCCACGGCCTTTCCAGCCCGCGCTCGGGTCGTCGATGCGGCCGTCCATGCCCTTGGCAAAGAAGCCCATGGGGTAGGGGATGCGCAGGTTGATCATCTTGCCGTCCTTGTAGGCGATGAAGCCACCGTTCAGGTTGCCGGTGGCGATGGGCACGTTCTCACCCAGGCCCAGCGTGTTGTGCTGATCGACCCAGGTGTAGTAGCTCGCTTCGGCGCTGTTTTTCTCAAAGCCCTCGTGGCCCGGGCCGGGGAAGCGGTGGTAGGCAAAGCCTTCGGGGCAATGGTTGCCGGTGGCGTTCGGCCCGTTGAGCGGTGCTTTGCACAGGCGACGGTCAAAGCTGACAAAGCCGCCGTTTGAGGCCGAGCCCCAGACCACGCCGTTTTTGTCGATGTCACCACCACGCACGCCGACGTAATCTTTGGGCAGGGCGTAGAACTCCGACAGCCTGGACTTCGGATCAAAGCGCATGAAGCCCGGCGTACCTGCGAAGGTGTTGAAGGTGTACCAGACCGAGCCGTCGGTGGGGTGCGGCATCACGCCGTAGGGGCCGGAGCCGCCGACGCGCATGTCCTTGCCGACTTCGCCTGGCTTGTCAGGTTCGGTATAGGCGTCCACCTGGCCGTTGCCATTGGTGTCGAGCACCCAGGGGGCCCAGCCTTGCGCCTTCACCACATCACCGGTTTCGTCATAGATGCGGGAGTTGATCCAGCCCGCCACCGGGCCAGAGCCGGAGAACCACACGGTGTTGTCCTTGTCGTAGCCAAACTGTGGGTGGTGGGTGCCAAAGCAGGTGTCGAGGTGGTTGTACTTCATCGTCCCCGGCTCCAGCATCGTGACCTGGCGCTGCGAGAACTCCAGCGGGAAGGCCTGCACTGACGGATGGTCCTTGCCCTTCATGCACCACTCGGGGTTGACCTCGCCACGCACATTGGCGGCAAACCACACGCGGCCTTTTTGGTCGATCATGCCGTTGTGGTTATTGGCCTTTTGCGACCAGATTTTCTCTGTGCCCCAGTAGGGCGAGGGGGCGAAGGGCTCAGCCAGGGAGGTGGCGTGAAAACGGCCCGCGTAGGACTCAGGCACGCTGTCGCTGGCCACCGTCATCCTGAACTTGGTGACCGTGTGGGTCTTAGGGTCAAGAATTGGGATGTCATCGCTCGAATACTCGGCCGAGCCATAGAGCGGCCCGTAGGGGTTGACCGTGGGGTTGCGCCGGTCTGAGGAGATCAGGTCGTGCAGAAAAGTCTTCTCCGTGCCCCACTCCCACTGGGTGATGACCATGTTGCGCTCCACGCCCTGCGGGCGCACGGGTTTGGTCTTGGGCAACTCGCCTTTGGCGATGCGGTCGGTCCATTCGCCGTAGTACTTGAACGGTGCGCCGCCGAGTTGCCCGGCCAGCCTGTCCATCATCCATTTGCCGCTGTGGCCCGAGGCAATGCGACGCGCCCAGGCTTGCTCGCCAGTCTCAAAGGTGCCCAGCGCGGCGGGGATGGTGCGCGTTGATTCCTGGCCGAGCGCGTGGCAGCCGACGCAGTCGGTGTTGTTCATGCGTCGGCGCCAGATTTCCTGCGTGACGTTTTTGGGGATGTTGGTGGTGCCGCCAAAGTCTTTGGCTGGGGGCATCTTCAGCATGGCATACCAGTACACGGCCGGGTAGTAGTGCGCTGCGGCTGCCGCTGTGGGTGCGGGTATCGCACTGTGGTTGAGGAGTTGGCCCGGCTTGCCGCGCACCTTGGGCGAATCGACCAGGTCGTAACCGCGCACCCAGACCTGGTAGTTGACGTTGGGGGGCAGGTCGGGGATGACGTAGCGGCCCTTGTCGTCGGTCACGACAATGCGCGTGAACTTGGTGGGCAGCTCGGTCGTCTCGGCGATCACCCAGACCCCGGCCTCAGGCCCCTTAGGCCCGCGCACGACGCCGCCGATGTCCACGTTGCCGATCGTTACGGCGGGGGCCGCTGGTGCTGCGGCGGCCGCTGAGCCCACCAGGACGAGTGCGGCGATTGCGCCAAGTCCCAGCTTGTGTTTGATTCTCATGCTTGTGTCTCCTCGTTTTAATTGTCGATTGTCAGGAGCACCGACGCATCGGTAGCTACCGCTCGCCAATTTTGCAGCGTGCCCGGGTTTTTTTCAGTCAGTGAAAACCCGGACAATAGAGGTATGAAACACCTGCTTCCCAAAGAAACCTGGGCGCTGATTCAGCAGCGACCCGAGGCGCTGTTTGTTGACGTGCGCATGGAGATCGAGTCGATGTACGTGGGCCGCCCACCCGGCGTGCACATGATTGCCTGGTACGAATACCCGGACTTGACGCCTGACCCCGCGCGCTTTGTGGCCGAGGTAGAGCGCGAGGCGAATGGCAACAAAACCCGGCCCGTCATCTTGCTGTGCCGCAGCGGCAAGCGCACGCTGGACGCAGGCCAGGCGCTAGAGGCCGCAGGCTTTACCGAGGTCGTCAACGTGCTGCACGGTTTTGAGGGGGAGATGGACGAGCACTTTCACCGCTCCACCGTGAACGGCTGGCGTTTTGATGGGCTGCCGTGGGAGCAAATGTAGAGACTGCGCTGTCATACAATGGAATTTAATTTGTAATACAACCATTGGATTGCCAAGGAGTGCCCATGTTGTCTGTCCGTTTGCCCGAACCGCTGGAGAACCAGCTTGCCGCTTTTTGTGACGCGCAACACCTCACCAAGTCGGCGGTCGTCCAACAAGCGTTGGAGAAACATTTGCGCTTGGGGGCTCAACCTGTGCGCAAGACCGCCACCGCAAATCCGTTTGCTGCATTGCGTGGCACCGGCAACCGCAAACTCACCACCGATCAAATCATGCGCATGACCCGGGGTGACGATTGGAACAAACCATGACTTTAGTGGACACCAATGTGCTGATTGACCTGGTGCAAGACGACGCCCAGTGGGCCGATT
>JANPNG010000350.1:0-7203 GCA_031427355.1 Hylemonella sp. | reverse complement strand
GCCGGAGCAGCGGCGGCGCACTTCGCCATCGCGCGGGTCTAGCGTGGCGTGGCTGGTGTTCTCCGTCAAACCGTAGCTTTGCAAGACTTGCGCGCCCGTGACTTCGGTGACCCGGTCTTGCACCGCCGGGGCCATGGCGGTGGAGCCGGTGGCGAAGTAGGGGCGCAGCGATGAGATGTTCTCGCCCGTGGGCGGGTTTTTGGCCAGCACCGAGAGCGTGGTCGGCACGCCGGACACCTGCGTGATGCCAAAGCGCTCGATATAGCGCCAGTAGTTGGCGATGTAGGTTTTGTCGCGTGCGCCGTGCACGCTGGGGACGACGGCCGTGTTGCCGTTCGCGGTATTAACCAAGCCGCGCACCAGCAAGCCGCCGATGTGAAAGAGCGGTGTGTCAGAGAGCACGACATCGCGCCGCGTGAAGGCCAGCCCGTTATTGGCCGCCCATTGCCGAAACACCATGCCACCATGCGTGATCTTGACGATTTTGGGGTGGCCAGTGGTGCCACCGGAGTGCACGTAGCAGGCGATGCTGTGGCGCTGCGCGGTAGGACGGTCAAACGCCAGCTGGTCACCTGTGTACGCTGCGGCTGCGGTGAGCAGGTCATCCGCAGCGGGGGGCGAGAAGGGCTCGTGCAGGCTGAAAAGTTTTGGCGGTTTCTCTAATGAAGCCACAGCCGCACAAACATTTTCCCAGATAGCAAACCCGGGTGTCGGCCCCAGGGCGATCACTACTTTCACCTCGGCCCGCTGCATCAGGTCGCCCAGAGCGCGCGCGTCCAGCATCCAGTTGATGGGGAACAAGCGCACGGCCAACAAGCCGCCAATCATGGTGGCGAACAAGCCCGGCACGGTGGGGGTGACGACGGCCACCACGTCGCTGGGGCTTAAGCCGCTGGCGCGCAGCAAATTGGCCACTTGAATGGCCCGTTGCTCCAGCTCGGCGAAGCGCCAGGTCAGCACCTCGCCGTCCACATTGCCGTTGTTTGTGACGTGCAGCGCCGCACGGTTCGGGTCATCGCGGCAGCCATCGAGCAAGTTCAGCGCGAAGTCCCAGCGGGTGATGCGTTGCTCTAGCGGCGTCTGCTCCAGGGCTTCAACGTCAGCGAGGGTGCGCAGGGGGGCGTAGTGCTCGCTCAGAACTTGTGATGCAGTCACGGATGCGCTCATAGCGACTCCGCCAGCGCCAACGTGCGCTCTGCCAAGCGCACGTTGGCGTAGTCCACCATCATGCCCTCGTACTTCACAGCACCCACACCCCGCGCCTCCCCTTCACGAAACGCGGCCAACAGGCCACGGGCGTAGGCGACTTCTTGCGCGCTGGGGGAGAAGACGGTGTGCATGACATCGACTTGCGTGGGGTGGATGGCCATCTTGCCGACAAAGCCCAACTCGCGCGCGATGAGGCATTCTTCGCGCAGTGCATCGGTATCTTTGAGGTTCATGAACACGCCGTCCACCAACCACTCCAAACCTGCGGCACGGGCATCCACCACCATTTTGCTGCGCGGGTAGGCCAGGGCCAAGCTGCGCGGCGTCCAGCGCCCACCCAGATCCACCATGAAGTCGCCCTGCTCCGCGCTGGCCAGCGACATGCCACTCACGCGCAGCGATGCTTTGGCGATCTCAAACGTGTTGCGCAAGCCTAGGCAGGTTTCGATCAGGGGCAATATCTTGAGACTGCCTTCGGGCACACCGGCCTTGGCTTCGATAGCACTTAGCGCCTGTGCCACCGTGTCGATGTCTTGGGCGTAGTCGGCCTTGGGCAAAACGACACCGGCCACGTTATGCAAGTTGATGCCGCTCAGCACGTTCAAGTCGGCCATGTAATCGCCAGCACGCGGGTTGCTGGTGCGCAGGTACATGGGTTTCTTGAGGCCTGTCGCCAATGCCGCTGCGATGTTCTTGCGCGCTTGGTCTTTCGCGTTGAGCGGCACCGAGTCTTCCAGGTCAAAAATCATGGCGTCGGCGTCGCCGAGCTGCGCTTTGGCCAGCAACTCGGGGCGGCTACCGGGTGCGAACAGGAGGGTGCGGAACATCTTGGCTGACGTGGTGGTGGCGATAGTGGTCGTCATGATTCAGCGGCCTTTCCAGACGGGTGTGCGTTTTTCGAGGAAGGCACGCGGCCCTTCCTTGGCGTCTTCGGTGGTGTAGAGAAAAGAGGCGAGGTCTTGTTCCAGGCGCAGGCCATCCGCCAGTGCCATGTCGGCGCCGCGATGCACTGCGGCCTTGGCCGTGCGAAGGGCCACTGGCGCATTGGCCGCCATCAGCTCGGCCAGTGTCACGGCGCGCTCTAGCAAGGCTTCTTTGGGAACCACGTACTCAATCAGACCGATGGTTAATGCTTCTTGTGCGGAGACGGTGCGACCCGTCAAGATCATGTCCAAGGCCCTGGCAGTGCCGACGCGGCGCGAGAGGCGCTGCGTGCCGCCATTGCCCGGCATCAAGCCGCGCTTGATCTCGCCGAAGGCGAAAGTCGCCTCTTCTGCCGCAAAGGTTAGATCGCAGAGCAAGGCCAACTCCACGCCACCCCCAATCGCCAGTCCGTTGACGGCGGCGATGATGGGTTTGTCAAACGCGGCAATGCCCTCGCCGTGTTCCCAGCGGTAGCGTTTCATCTCGGCAATCGGAACGTCCACATTGGCTTTTGCAAACTCGCGCAAATCCATGCCAGCAGAGAAGGCCTTGTCGCCGGCTCCCGTCAGCACAACAGCGCCAATTTCGGCGTCGCGTCGGAGTAACTCCAGCGTCTCGCGCAACTCGGTGCGCATCTGCACGTTGATGGCGTTCATGGCCTCGGGGCGGTTGAGCGCAATGAGCGCGACCCGGCCTTGCCGTGTGACGGTGATGGTTTCAGTGGTGCTTGATGTCATGAATTTAATCAATTGATTGAATGTAGAATATAACAAATAATCATGTGATTGAATCGTTTGATTGAATTCATGGTGACACTTCACCCTTAAGCAGACTACGGAACAAATTGAAACCTTGCGGGACAGACCGCAGTGACGCGAAGCGCACAAGCTCTGTCCTCAACTGATTAAAAACCATGACGGCGCGCAAAACAACCCCTGAATCTGAACCCCTTGCCACGACACCAGAGCGCATCTTGCAGGCGGCTGAGCGGCTCTTCAGCGAGCGCGGTATTGATGGCGTCAGTCTGCGGGAAATCACCTCTACAGCGGGCGTCAACAGCGCATCGGCGCACTACCATTTCGGCTCTAAAAACGCGGTGCTGGAAACCTTGTTCAGCCTGCGTGCCAGTCCCATCATTGAGCGCAGAGAAGCGATGCTGGGCGCACTCAAACTCGACCGACTCGGTCGCCCCGTGCTGGAAGATGTGTTGATGGCGTTCTTGCAGCCCGCCTTGGAGTTGCTCAATACACCGCACGGCGCGACCTTCACTTTGCTGCGTGCCCGCATGGTGCTGGAGAGCGGTGACGTCAAGCACCAGGTGTTGGCCCGCACCTTTGACCGCACCAACGAGAAGACGCTCAAGCTGCTGGCCAAGGCCTTACCCAAGTTGCCCGCTAAAGATTTGTACTGGCGCTTTCACTTCATGCTGGGCACCATGGTGTACACCATGGCGCAGCCGGGGCGCATCGAATCCGTCACCAAAGACAAAATCAAAACCTCAGACACCAAGACTGCGTTGGAGCAGCTCATCCGCTATACCGCCGCTGGTTTTCGGGCCACTTAACTCACAAGTTGACAGCGCCTCTCGACCGCGTAACTTGACCACCTCTTTAAGGACTCAGCACCATGACATCCGCGATTAATTTCGGCAACACCCCTGAGCAAGACGCCATGCTCGACCACGTTCGCACGCTGCTGGACGACGTGTGCAGCATGGCCTACGCCGCCCAGTGCGACGAAACCCACACGCCGCCGCGAGAAGCCTTTCAGGCGCTGGCCAAAAACGGTTGGTTGGGCCTGATTGCCCCTGAGGAATATGGCGGTGCAGGCGGCTCCCCCACCGACCTGGCCTTGCTGCTGGAAGAAACCGGCAACCATTTCGAAGAGTTGGGCCTGTGGTTGTTCAGAAGCTTCACCTACGGCTGCTACGCCGTCCTCAAGCACGGCACCGAAGAGCAAAAGCAACGCATCGTGCCCGGCGCAGTGAAAGGTGAACTGTCGTTTGCGTTCGCCTTAACCGAGCCCGATTCAGGCTCAGACGCCGCGGCCCTGCGCACGCGCGCCGTGGCCGATGGTGACGACTTCATCGTCAACGGGATCAAGCTCTACACCTCGGGCATGGACATAGCCGACTACTGCCTGGTGGCGTTGCGCACCAGCGACTTGGGCAAGAAGCAGCTAGGCATCAGCACCTTCATGATTGACACCAAGCTGCCCGGCATCACAGTTCGAAAAATTGCGACGTTGGGCCAGCATGCCATCGGCACCACCGAGGTCACCTTCACCAACGTGCGTGTGCCGAACACGGCGGTGTTGGGCCAGCTCGATCACGGCTGGGCTGTGTGTGAAGACACGCTGCGCTACGAGCGCCTGTGCCTGTCGGCGGCTCGCATCGGCGCGGCGCGGCGGGCTTTTGAATTTGCACTGGACTATGCCAAGACGCGGCATCAGTTCGGCAAGCCCATCGGCAGCTTTCAGGTCACGCAACACAAGTTCGCCGACATGAAGGTCATGCTCGACACGGCGCAAACCATGATTCGCCGCTATGCGTGGTTGATGGAAAACGGCAAAGCCGAACGCGCTGACACGGCCGTGATCAAGTACTACATCGGCGAGTCCTACAAGACCATCTCGGACATGTGCCTGCAAATCCTGGGCGGCAACGGCTACTGCATGGAATACCCGATGCAGCGCTTCTTTCGCGACTCGCGTTTGGCCACGATTGGCGGCGGCACTTCAGAGATTCAGAAGAACATCATCGCCGCCACCTTGGGACTGTGAGTTAGACGAACGTACGCGCTAATGCGACTGCAGACTCGTAAGGGTCGCTATCGACCAGCGTCGTCACTAGGCCCCAGCGCTGTGCTTGTTCGGTGTCAAAGGGGCGGCCGGTCAGCGCTGCGTGCGCGAGTCCGCGCGGTGTCATCACTTCACCCACTGCTTTGATGATCTGCCCGCCCGGAACGAAGCCGAAATTAATCTCGGGCAGACCGAACTTGGCATCTCGCTGGGCGATCACCACGCGCGAGACCGCCAAAATCGGCAACGCGCCGCCCAAGCAATAGCCCTGCACCGCCGTGATAATGGGTTGCGGCATCTCGCGCAAGAGCTGAATGCGCCAGTGCTCTGTCGCGGCGTGGGCGCGACTCAGCAACTCGGGTGAGCGGGTTGAGCTGTCGAAGAAATCCTTCATGTCCATGCCCGCGCAGAAGTGACCGCCGATGCCATGGAAAACGATGACTCGCACATCGGGGTCGCCCTTGGTACGAACAAGAATCTCTTCAAGCGCCAGCGTCATTTCTACGCCAATGGCGTTGCGTTTCTCAGGGCGGTTCAGGCCGATGCAGCGTATGCCGTCACCCACGTCTTTGATTTGCAGCATGGTCTTAGCCCCCCGCGCCGGGTTTGGATTTGCCCGCGAGAAAGCTCTCGATGGCCGAAGCGCGCGCCGAAGGTCGTCCGGCTTGCAGTGCTTTAAATTCGGCCTGCTTGGCCGAGGTGAAGGCCAGTACCTCATCCCAAGGGATGTCGGGCACACGTTGCAGGGTTTGCTTGGTGAAGCGCAGCGCCAGGGCATCTTTAGCCGCAAGCTCACGCGCCAAGGTGTCGATGTGGGCTTGCAGTTCCGATGCCGGTACGCTGAAGGTCACCAGGCCCTGGCGCTGCGCTTCCTGGCCATCGAAAGAAGGCCCCGCCAGGGAAAAAACGGTATCGTCAGCGCAGATCACGATGTCGCAGGACTCGATTGCCGCGATGGCGTCGGCACGGCATGGCCCCTGCACCATGGCAATGATGGGCTGAGCCAGCAAGCGCAAGCCCTGAACGGAGAAGGCCGACCCGTTGACGCGCAGCACCACGACATGAACGGACGCATCAGCACTTACCACATCAAGCAGCCGCTCCATCGTCCAAGCCATGGCCGTATTGATGGCGTTGAGCTGGTGTGGTCGATTCAAGGCGATGCCCAACACGCCTTCGTCAAGATCGACATCCAGGCCTGGCCCATTGTCCAAGTCACCGTTTGGGCCTAAATACTTCAACTCAAGCTCCTGGTTGGCATGGCAAGAAATCAATCCATCACACGATGAATTTGATCAACAGAGGGATGAAGTTTATCGTTCTCGCAACAGCCGCTTCATCAGTTTCCCATTCGCATTGCGCGGCAAGGGGGCCGCGCACCAGGTGAGCGTTTCAGGCACTTTGTAATCGGCCAACTGGGCCGCGCAGTGGGCGCGTAACGCGACGTCGTCGTGCGCTGATCCGGGTGCGTAAATGAAGGCGTGAACGCGCTCACCCAAGACGGGGCAGGGGCGACCGACGATGGCGGCCTCCACCATGCCGGGCCAGGCCATCAGCACGTTTTCGACCTCGACCGAATAGATTTTGTAGCCGCCCCGGTTGAGCATGTCCTTCTTGCGGTCAAACACGCGCACATAGCCTTCTGCATCCACCGAGCCCAGGTCGCCCGAGTGCCAAAACCCGGCGGTGAATGAAGCTGCGGTCGCCTCTGGGTTGGCCCAGTAGCCAGGGACCACCATAGGGCCAGCGATCCACAGCTCACCGGGTTCACCCGCCGGTACTTCGCAGCCGTCGTCGTCCATCACCCGAATCTGGGCAGCAGGCAGCGCCACGCCCACGCTGTCGGCATGGTCGCGGGTCTGGCCCCTGGGCATCAGGGTGGTGGGGGATGTGGTCTCGGTGGCCCCATAGGCGTTGAGCAAGACCAGTTGCGGCAAGCATTGGGCCAGGGCGTCAATGGTGGCAACGGGCATGGGCGACCCGCCATAGCCCCCCATGCGCCACTGCCTCAGGTCAGCATCGGCAAAACGCGCGTTCATCAAACACAACTGGTACATGGCGGGCACCATCAGCGTGTGGGTGACGCGCTCGGCTTGCAGCAGGGCAATGAAACTGTCGGCCTTGAAGACCGGCACGATGACCGTGCAACCGCCGACCAACACCATCGCAGCGATGATGGCGATCAGACCCGTGACGTGGCTCGCAGGCACGGCCAGCGCGGAGCGGTCATTGGCGTTCAAATTCATGCCCGCTTGGTAGTGCAGCACCGAA
>JANPNG010000349.1:0-2128 GCA_031427355.1 Hylemonella sp. | reverse complement strand
CTGCAAGCCAAGTTCAGCGTCTATCACGGCTGCGTGGCCGGGCTCACGGTGGGCCAGGCCACCGAAGACGAGTACCACGACGCCTTCATCACCCACCCCGACAACGTGGCCCTGCGCCGCAAAGTGGTGGCCACGGTGGATGACTCCATCGACGAAGCCAGCGCCGACGTGACCGCGATTTTGAAAAACGGTCGCAGCGTTCACGTCTTTGTGAAGCACGCCATCGGTTCGCTGGAAAACCCCATGACCGACGCCATGCTGGAAGGCAAGTTCCACGGCCTGTCTGACCCGATTTTGGGCAAAACCAAAACCGACACGCTGATCGCCGCCTGCTGGGCTGTGAGCAAGACGACTGACCTGAGCACGCTGACTGCGTTGGCTCGCCCCTAACTCGATTGACCCGATTGCCCGATTTGACCGAATCCACACCCTTCGCCGCACTGCAGCTCTCCCCCGCGCTGGTGCGCGCCGCTAGCGAGCTTGGCTTTGTCACGCCCACGCCGATTCAGCTAGAGGCCATTCCCGCCGTGCTGTGCGGGCAAGACCTGCAAGCCTGCGCGCAAACCGGCTCGGGCAAGACGGCAGCCTTCGCCCTGCCCCTGCTGCAGCGCCTGCAAGAGCAGCCTGCGCACACATCGCGCCGCGTGCGCGCCCTCATTCTGGTGCCCACGCGCGAGCTGGCGGCGCAGGTGGGCGAAGTGTTGCGCAGCCTGGCCCAGCACCTGCCCAAACCGCTCAAAGTGGCTGTTGTGTTTGGCGGTGTGTCGATCAACCCTCAAATGATGGGCCTGCGCGGCGGGGCCGATCTGGTGGTGGCCACGCCGGGGCGTTTGTTAGACCTGGTGGCGCACAACGCACTCAAGCTCTCATCCGTCAACACCTTGGTGCTGGATGAGGCTGATCGTCTGCTGGATTTGGGCTTTGCCGACGAGCTGACCAAGGTGCTGGCCTTGCTGCCAGCGAAGCGTCAAACGCTGCTGTTCTCGGCCACCTTTCCTGAGGCGGTGCAAACCTTGGCCGACCATTTGCTGACTGAGCCGGTGCGCATCGAAGTCGCGGCCACGCCCGACACCACGCCCGCTATTCGGCAGCGCGTCATCCAGGTGGACGCCACGCAGCGCACGCCCTTGCTACGCCACCTCATCAAAACCGAAGGCTGGCAGCGCGTGCTGGTGTTTGTAGCGACCCAATACGACGCCGAACGGGTGGCCGATAAGCTCTACAAAACTGGCATCTTCGCCACACCGTTTCATGGTGGATTGAGTCAAGGCGCACGCACGCAGGTGCTGGACGAATTCAAGGCCGAACGCTGGGAGGTGGTGGTCACCACCGATCTGGCCTCACGCGGCATCGACATCGCGCAACTCCCCGTGGTGCTGAACTACGACTTGCCCCGCTCGGCGGTGGACTACCTGCACCGCATTGGCCGCACAGGGCGTGCGGGCGAGAGTGGCCTGGCCATCAGCTTTGTCAGTGCCGGCACCGAGGCGCATTTCAGATTGATCGAAAAGCGCCAGCACCTGAGCCTGCCGCGCGAACAAATCGCCGGTTTCGAGCCCCAAGAGGTAGAAGCCCCCAGCGTGGCCGCGCAAGAGCCCGGCACCGGCGGCGTGAAGGGCAAGCGGCCTAGCAAGAAAGACAAGTTGCGGGCGGCTGCGGCCCAACCCCGCTCACCCTGAGCCTGTCGAAGGGCTTCGACAGGCTCAGCCCGAACGGAGGATGCACGAACCTTGCTTAAGCGTCCGTGGCAATGTCCGTCTCAGACGGTGGGCGCGACTGACGCACCCCGTGCTTGGCCAAGATTTCGAGGTAGAACTGCTCGCCCTCAGCTTGCGCCACCGCGTTGATGTGCTCAGTGATCGTGGCAAAGTGCACCACCTCGGCGCTCTCAGCGGTCACGCCGAACTTGCAGTCAAAGTCCCAAAAGTCCACGCCAGCAGGTAAGGCACGCCGACGCTCCCGCGCCACGTACTTGCGGATTTCGTGCTTCACCGCTTCGAGCACGCGGTCACGGTTTTTGCCTTCGAGATTAAGTTTGAATGTTTTTTTCATGAGGGGGGGATTATCGACCCTGCGCATGACAACGCGCCGCTAAAGCAAGGTGTCCTCACTCTAGCGGCCTTTGAGT
>JANPNG010000348.1:0-2065 GCA_031427355.1 Hylemonella sp. | reverse complement strand
GGTGAATGAAACTTCCACGGTAATTCCCGGTTGTGACTGGCGAAGCTGTCACTATAAAGACATTCCCTACAATGTCTGCTTCAACAGAAATACAGCGTCAAGAGTGTTTGGATCATGGTTTCAACTACAGTTTGTCTTTTGAATGTCCATGCCATGCTCGAGACCCCGTCTGCGCGCTGTGGGATGGTACGGGATCAGGTCGGCGGCGCACTCAGCTCCGCGGCTGTCCCCCGTGTCGGCCTAGGGCCGACGACTCCTCCTTTATGCCGCTGCGCTAAGCGCACCACCGACCTGATCTTGCGAGAGTGGTGGGTATTCAACCGTTGCACGCCCACCATGCTCGCTGCCCCGGTGCTTGGGGTGAGTGGCGTAGCGGCATCAAGGAGGAGCCCAAAGGGCGGGGGACAGCCGCGTAGCCACTCACTCCAAGTGCCGGGGCGTACAAAGGCCTGGTGTCGTGAATTCCGCAACGGTCAATAACTGAAAGACAAAACGATGAGCATCAAAAGCGACAAATGGATACGCCGCATGGCGGAGCAGCACGGCATGATCGAGCCCTTTGAGCCGGGCCAGGTGCGTCAGGCCGCCGACGGTAAAAAAATTGTCAGCTACGGTACCAGCAGCTACGGCTACGACATCCGCTGCGCGCCCGAGTTCAAGGTCTTCACCAACATCCACAGCACGGTGGTGGACCCGAAGAATTTTGATGAAAAAAGCTTTGTGGATTTCAACGAAGACGTGTGCATCATCCCGCCCAACAGCTTCGCACTGGCGCGCACGATGGAGTACTTCCGCATCCCGCGCAACGTGCTCACCATCTGCCTGGGAAAAAGCACCTACGCGCGCTGCGGCATCATCGTCAACGTGACGCCGTTTGAGCCCGAGTGGGAGGGCTATGTGACGCTGGAGTTCTCTAACACCACGCCGCTGCCCGCCAAAATTTACGCCGGTGAGGGTTGCGCCCAGGTGCTGTTTTTTGAGAGCGATGCGGATGATGTGTGCGAGGTCAGCTACAAAGACCGAGGCGGCAAGTACCAAGGTCAGCGCGGGGTGACGCTGCCTAAGGCGTGATCACAGGCTTCGACAAGCTCAGCCCGAACGGAGGCCATCTTGATGAAACGACTCATTGGCGCGGCCCTGTGCGCCACACTATCACTCGTCACCACGGGGCACGCCTTGGCGCAGACTGACGCCTACCCCAATCGCCCCATCAAGCTGATCGTGGGCTTTGCCCCCGGTGGCAGCTCCGACACGGTGGCGCGCATCATGGTGCCGCGCCTGAGCGAGCTGCTCAAGCAAAGCGTGGTGGTGGACAACAAGCCCGGCGCGGGGGGCAACATTGCCTCCGACGCGCTCATCAAAGCACCGGCGGACGGCTACACCATCATGCTGGGCACCATCGGCTCGCTGGCGGTGAATCAGCACTTGGCCAAGCTGGCCTACAACCCGGTGACGGACATGACGGCGCTGTCCCTGGCGGTGGTGTTTACCAATGTGTTGGTGGTCAATGCCAACAGCAGCATCCGAAATTTTGACGACTACTTACGCCAGAGCAAAGCGACCGCCAGCAACGTGGCGTTTGGCTCATCGGGCGTGGGTGGCAGTGGGCATTTGGCGGGCGAGTTGATCAACGTGGCTGCCGGGTTGAAGAACCAGCACATCGCCTACCGGGGCGGCGCACCGGCCATGAATGATTTGCTGGGCGGCGTGTTGCCCTCCATCTTCTCCAGCCCGACCGATGCGCTGCAACACATCCAGGCCGGCAAGCTGCGTGCACTGGCCACCACGGGGCCCAAACGGCTCGATGCCCTGCCGCAAGTGCCGACGATTGCCGAGTCCGGCTACCCCGGTTTTGACGCCAGCAACTGGTATGCCTTTACCGCCCCGCTGCGCACGCCGCCCGAGGTGGTGCAGCGCCTGAATGCCGCCATCGTGGCAGCCTTGAATGACCCGGGCGTGGTGGCCCAACTGCGCAAGCTCGGGCTAGACCCCGCCCCCACCAGCTCAGCAGAGGCGGCGAACTACATCCGCAAAGAGAGCGACAAATGGGGCGCGCTGGTGCGCA
>JANPNG010000347.1:0-13008 GCA_031427355.1 Hylemonella sp. | reverse complement strand
GGTGACGTCCGAGCCGGGCGCCTCGATGAGGATAGACGGACGAGAGAAGCTGCTGGTTGCCGAAGGCGAGCCGAAATACAGCGCCATTTACGAACTGGAAAGCGCCGACGTCCTGCTCAGCGACGCCTGGGCAAGCGCCGTGGACGAGGGCCGCTGGCCGAAGGAAATTCGCCCTTACATCCGCGCCCGGCGGCATACGCTCAAGAAGATCATGCGCTGATTACGGCGATCCGTCTGCCACGGCGGGTGTGCCGGAACTTCGCCTTGGTGCAACTGCCCAAGCGGCACATGCCGTTTTTTTGCGAAAGGAGGTTCCATGATTCGCACGTTTTTTGTTGTTCTCTCTTTGTTCGTAGCGGCGCTCGCCATTGCCGCGCCGGCGGCGGATACGCCGGGTAATCGGCTGGATGTCCGTCAAGTCCAACCTCTCCGGTGAGTTCACCGTCATCAACGGCTACTTAGTGCGCGACCTCAAACGACTGGGGCTGTGGGACGATGTGATGGTGATGGACCTCAAACACTTTGACGGCTCACTCAACCCGATTGACCGCGTGCCGCAAGAGATCAAATCCCTCTATGCCACAGCGTTCGAAATCGAAACCCGCTGGTTGGTTGAAGCCGCTGCACGCCGTCAAAAATGGATTGACCAGGCACAAAGTCTGAACATCTATATGGCTGGCGCTTCTGGTAAAAAACTGGATGAAACCTACAAGCTGGCCTGGTTGCGCGGCCTCAAAACCACCTACTACCTGCGCACCATGTCGGCCACACATGCAGAGAAATCTACCGTCACTGCAGGACGCCTCAACGCGGTTTCGTCCGGTGGCAACAGCACCAGCGCACTTGAAGCTGCGGCTGCTGTTGCGCAAGCTCAAATGAGTTCGCAGCATGCGGCGACCGACATCAAGTTCTGCGCGATTGATGACCCGGGTTGTGAATCGTGTCAGTGAGATGAATGCCGATGCTATTGAGCAACACAATGCAGCAGTGATGTGAATGAATACTTTTCATTTCATCTCTCTGCTCTGATAATTCGCTGATTGGAAACATCTATGTTGAACTGGGACGAAGAAGTCAAGCCCACACCGCAAATCTCTCATGCAAGCAACCCGTTGAGTGGTCGCATGGGTGAGCATCCCTCACGTGCAGTGGGGTCGAGCGTCGTCTCGTTTGATTCCATCGCAGCACCTCAAGTCACGAAGCCCGTGGCACCTGCCGCAGTGACGCCGCACCGTATCAAGGCGTCAGACAAGCGCATCATCAATGGTCAGACCGACGTCAATCAACTTGTGCCGTTCAAGTACAAGTGGGCTTGGGAAAAATACCTGGCCACCTGTGCTAACCACTGGATGCCGCAAGAGGTCAACATGACGCGAGACATCGCGCTGTGGAAAGACCCGAACGGTCTGACCGAAGACGAACGTCGCATCGTCAAACGCAATCTCGGCTTCTTCGTCACCGCTGACTCACTGGCCGCCAACAACATTGTGCTGGGCACCTATCGCCACATCACAGCGCCCGAATGCCGTCAGTTCCTGCTGCGACAGGCATTTGAAGAAGCCATTCACACCCACGCCTACCAGTACATTGTGGAGTCGCTGGGCCTGGATGAAGCCGAGATTTTCAACGCCTACAACGAAGTGCAATCGATACGCGACAAGGACCAGTTCTTGATTCCCTTCATTGAGGCCATCAGCGATCCCCACTTTCGCACCGGCACCTTCGAGACCGACCAAACACTACTGAAATCGTTGATCGTGTTCGCCTGCCTGATGGAAGGCCTGTTCTTCTTCGTCGGGTTCACCCAAATTCTGGCGCTTGGTCGACAAAACAAGATGACGGGTGCAGCCGAGCAGTACCAGTACATCCTGCGCGACGAATCCATGCATTGCAACTTCGGCATTGATCTGATCAACCAGCTCAAGCTCGAAAACCCCCATCTGTGGACGGCTGAGTTCAAGGCCGAGATCAAGGTCTTGTTCGAAAAGGCCGTCGAGCTTGAATATCGCTACGCCGAAGACACCATGCCGCGCGGCGTGTTGGGCATGAATGCCTCCATGTTCAAAGGCTACTTGCGCTACATCGCCAACCGACGCGCCACGCAGATTGGCCTAGTGCCCCTGTACCCGAATGAAGAAAATCCTTTCCCCTGGATGAGTGAAATGATTGACCTCAAGAAAGAACGTAACTTCTTTGAAACGCGCGTGATTGAGTACCAGTCCGGTGGGGCACTCTCCTGGGACTGAGTTGAACCAAAAAAATGATTTCAAAAATTTCACAAGCCATTGATCACTCCGCAGAGCGTGGCCATGGCTTGTGCACCCGAGTTCATGGTGTTGGGATTGTCCCCAGCACCATGGATCGCTTTATGCAAACCAACTCGCATGAAGTGCTCTTTGTAAATTGATCAAGGAGAAAATGATGGCAACTGCAAAAAAACCAGCCGCAAAAAAGGCTGCTCCCGCGAAGAAAGCTCCAGCTAAAAAAGTTGTAGCGAAAAAAGCAGCAGCGAAGAAAGCTCCAGCTAAAAAAGCCGTAGCTAAAAAAGCGCCTGCCAAAAAAGCAGCCGCGAAGAAAGCTCCAGCTAAAAAAGTTGTAGCGAAGAAAGCTCCAGCTAAAAAAGCCGTAGCTAAAAAAGCGCCTGCCAAAAAAGCAGCCGCTAAAAAAGCCCCGGCAAAGAAAGCTGCAGCCAAGAAACCTGCTGCCAAAAAGCCAGCCGCCAAGAAAGCAGCCAAGAAGCCGGCTGCGAAGAAAGCCGCGAAAGCACCCGCTGCCAAAGCAGCCCCGGCTGCGCCTGCGGCTCAGACCACTCTGAACCCGCAAGCCGCCTGGCCGTTTCCTACGGCCAGCAAACCCTAAGCCACTTACCTGGCTTCAAGCCCGATGACCGAAAGGCATCGGGCTTTTTCGTTTGCGACACCACCTTGAAACCACCTTCACAGGCCAAGTGCCTTGAAGTCCACCGAATAGTTCTGCGGCCCACGCTGCGCAATTTTGAGTGAGCCCAATTGATTACCCAGTGCTGCGCAGCGCGCCAAGGGCCAGCCCTGCTCCAAGCCAAACAGCAATGCACCCCGGTAAGCATCTCCGCAACCGGTCGGGTCCACCACGGCAGATGCTTTCACCGGCGGCACCAGAGTTTTTTCGCCATCCACCCAGACCTCACTGCCCTCGGCCCCGAGCGTGACGACCAACCCTTTTACTCGCCGTGAAATATCAGCATGACTCCACCCCGTTCGGTCACTGAGCATCTTGCCTTCATAGTCATTGACAGTCACCCAATTGGACTGCTCAATGAAACGTGCGAGTTCATCACCATTGAACATCGGCAGACCTTGACCCGGATCGAAAACAAACGGAATATCGACGGCCTTGAATTGTTCCGCGTGTTGCAGCATGGCGTCTCGACCATCGGGCGAAATAATGCCGAGTCGAATATCGGGGTGAGACTTGATCTGAGTCACGTGCGCTTGCATCATCGCGCCGGGATGAAACGCGGTGATCTGGTTGTTGTCTTGATCAGTCATGATCAGAGCTTGTGCCGTGTAGGTTTCCTCGATCTGGCGCACATAATCAGTGGCGATGCCCAGATCGCGCAGGCGGTGCAGATAGCCCGCGCCATCGTTGCCCAGAGTGGCCATGGGCAGGGGCGCGCCACCCAGCAACTTGAGCGCATACGCAATGTTGCCAGCACAGCCACCAAAATCTCGGCGCAAGGTAGGAACGAGAAAGGACACATTGAGGATGTGCAACTGGTCGGGCAAGATTTGTTCAGCAAATTTGCCCTCAAAGTTCATGATGGTGTCAAAAGCCAAGGAGCCACAAATTAAAGTTGCCATAAAAGTATAGAAAAGTGTCAGGGATAAAACGCGAGAACCCGGTAACCAGCAATGCGTTCAACGCCACCTTGGGTTTTGACCGCCAGAGTCAACGAGGCACTGGACTCCGAAACTGAAGCCAGTGTGTCCCCCTTGAAGCCGAGTTCGGCAGGAAAAATCACCCGCCGCATCAGCGGTTGATCCTGGGCATCCGTCAACGAAAGCTCGATGGCCGGCACGGCCATCGCCATCTGCGCCGTATTTTTGAGTGTGAAATTCAGGCGGTAAACATCACCCGGAAGTTTGTTGAAAGAGGAGCTGTCCATCACGACCGACTCGATCTGTCTCAGAGGTGCCACTGTGCACTGCACAAGGTCACAAAGTGTCTCGACCACGGGTTTGACCTCGGGGGCTATGGCGGCAATCCGGTCGCGCTCATGAATTAACACTTGCCCGAGGAGGCCCAGGCTGAACAAGAGTACACAGAGATACAGGCCAACGCGCACCCAAGGTTTCCTCTGGGACGGCGTGGCTTGACTCCCCTGCATGAAAGACGGCTGCTGTGCTTCTGGGTTTAGCGCAGTCAGCGGCCGCTCATCGTCCAATGTGAGCTCTTGGATGAAGGTCTCGCTCACGATGGTTTCATCGGAAGACCGCTGCGTGTGAAGCGATGAATAGGTTGAATCAATCTCGCTCGTTACATCAAGCGTCGGCTCAATTCTGGGCGCGTCATCTGAGAGCTCGACAGTCTCCGGCGTAGCGACTGGCACAGTTTTAGACATGGTGGCCAATGAAGGCACCACCTCTTGTAAATCTGGGGAATCGGGTTCATTGCTCGTCGCTGACGGCACTTGCATGTGCGCAGCGGCATCAAAAATCTCGTCACACTGACCACAACGAACCCAACCTTCTGAAATACGCAACTGGTCGGGCACGACCCTAAACATGGTCATGCAGGCGGGGCAACGTGTAACCAGACTCATGGGGCTTCGATTGTAGAACGCAGCCCCAGCACGGGTCACAAACGCGCAGTCATCAGAACCCAGCCCTCTTGCGTCTGTGCAACGGTTAACCGACAATAAGGCGCATAGGCCTGCATCAACTCCTCGGATTGGCGCTCCAAAATGCCTGCCAACACGAGTGAGCCCCCAGGGGCCACGCGAGCGCAAAGCAACGGTGCCAGCACCTTGAGGGGTGTGGCCAGAATATTGGCCAGCACGGTCTGGTACTGGCCGCCAACCTGATCGGGTAGCCCTGCATGGAGCTTGACCTGATTGGCCTCCGCGTTCAACACGGTGGCGCTCACAGCGGCTTCATCGATGTCCACCGCGTGAATATCGGTGGCACCATACTTGACCGCACCAATCGCCAGAATGCCTGACCCACAACCGTAATCCAGCACCCTACCCAGCCTACCGCCCTCACTGACATGGCGCGCGATCCAGCGTAGACACATGCGGGTGGTGGGATGGGTGCCGGTGCCAAACGCCAGCCCCGGATCCAGTCGGATGATGGTTTTGGCCTCAGCGGGCGGCTCATGCCAAGTCGGCACGATCCAGAAGTCAGGCGTGATTTCGACCGGAGTGAACTGGGACTGCGTCAGACGCACCCAGTCCTGTTCGGGCACGTTATGGATGCTCAGCAAGTGGCAGTTTTCGAAAACATCTTGCGCCTGCAACAAAGCCGCTGCTTCTTCTGCGGCGGCCTGGGTCGGGAAAAGCGCCAGCACACGGGAACGCTGCCAGCCGTCTTGCGGGGGCGGCATACCAGGCTCACCAAACAACGCCTGCTCAGCTTCGGTATGAGCGTCCGCATCTTCCACACTGACGCTTAGCGCGTCCAGTGCATCAAGCGCATCACTCAATGCCTCTACAACGTTTTGTGGGGCCAGCAGGCTTAGTTCATACATGCTTGCATCATCTTTTGTGCTGTTCCAGCCAGGCTTCCAGGTAGTGGATGTTGGTACCACCGGCCATGAATTTGGCGTCCACCATCAACTCACGGTGCAGGGGAATATTGGTGCTGATGCCTTCAACCACCGTCTCGGCCAGGGCCGTGCGCATGCGGGCCATGGCCTGTTCACGCGTATCGCCATGAACAATGATCTTCCCGATCATGGAGTCGTAGTTGGGCGGGACAAAGTAGTTGGTATAGATATGCGAGTCCACCCGCACGCCCGGCCCGCCGGGCGGGTGCCACATCGTGATGCGCCCTGGCGAGGGGGTGAATTTGTAAGCATCTTCGGCGTTGATCCGGCACTCAATAGCATGGCCTCGGATCTCAATCTGGCGCTGGGTAAAAGGCAGCTTCTCACCCGCCGCCACCATGATTTGCGTCTTGACGATGTCCACGCCGGTAATCCACTCCGTCACCGGGTGCTCCACCTGAACACGGGTGTTCATCTCAATAAAGTAGAACTCGCCGTCTTCATAAAGAAATTCAAAGGTCCCGGCCCCCCGGTAGCCAATTTTTTTGCAAGCGGCTACACAGCGTTCGCCAATTTTTTCAATGAGTTTGCGAGCGATGCCCGGTGCCGGTGCTTCTTCGAGGATTTTTTGATGACGCCGCTGCATCGAGCAATCTCGCTCACCCAGATAGACCGCATTCTTGTGTTTGTCTGCCAAAATTTGAATCTCGATGTGGCGCGGATTTTCGAGAAACTTTTCCATGTACACCGCAGGGTTACCGAAGGCGGAACCCGCTTCTGCCTTGGTCATCTGAACGGCATTGATCAAAGCCGCCTCGGTGTGCACCACACGCATGCCACGCCCACCACCACCACCGGCCGCCTTAATGATGACGGGGTAACCGACCTTCTTGGCGATGCTTCGGATCTGCACCGCATCATCCGGCAATTCGCCCTCAGAGCCTGGCACGCAAGGCACGCCCGCCTTGATCATGGCCTGCTTGGCAGAAACTTTGTCCCCCATGATGCGGATGGACTCGGGCGTCGGGCCAATAAACTGAAAGCCGCTTTCCTCGACGCGCTCGGCAAAGTTCGCGTTTTCACTCAAAAAACCATAGCCCGGGTGAATGGCTTCGGCATCCGTCACCTCAGCTGCTGAAATCAGGGCGGGCATATTGAGGTAGCTCAACGCCGAGGCCGCAGGTCCAATGCACACCGCCTCTTCAGCCAATTTCACGTATTTGGCGTCCCGATCAGCCTCTGAATAGACCATGACAGCCTTGATACCCAACTCACGGCATGCGCGCTGGATGCGCAGCGCAATTTCGCCACGGTTGGCGACCAGAATTTTTTTAAACATAGATGAGAGTGCTTTCCCGCCTTATTCGATCAAGTACAAGGGTTGACCGTACTCCACCGCCTGCCCGTTATCGCAAAAAACCTTCGTGACCGTACCTGACTTGTCAGACTCAATTTCATTGAGGATTTTCATGGCCTCAATAATGCACAGCGTATCGCCTTGCTTGACTGTGTCGCCCACTTCGACAAAAGGCTTAGCGCCTGGTGTAGCGCAGCGATAGAAGGTGCCCACCATGGGTGACTTCACCGCATGACTGACTTCCGGCTCAAGCACGGGGGCCGCAGGAGCAGCAACCGCTGCCGGAGCTGAGACCGGCGCGGACGCAGGTGTAGGCATCGCGGCCATCGGCATGGCATAAGCCTGCGTCATTGCCCCGCCCCCTTTGACAATCCGAACTTTGCCCTCGGCCTCGGTAATCTCAAGCTCGGAAACATTCGATTCGGACACCAAATCAATCAGGGTTTTCAGTTTTCGCAAATCCATGGGGACTCCAACATTTTCTTAAAATCTTGCTTTAATTTAAAACAAATTAAAGCAACTTCCAATTATTTCCAGCAACTGCAAGATTGCAAGTTGGACGATATCTTTAGCCCACACCATCTTGGAGAGGCCAACACCCTTACTTTAACCCATGCCAACGCGCCAGATCCTGCGGCGATACCTTGCCGATTTTACGGTCCAGCATCGCGCCATTGACTCCCAGCACCAGGGTAAACGGCAAACCACCCCCCAGATTTCCCATTGATCTACTTAAAGAAATGCCAGTCATACCCGCCAAAGCCATCGGAAATCCGAGTGATTGACGCGCAAGAAAAGCCTGAACCGGCTCCAAACGATCCACAGCTAATCCAACAACCTGCCAACCGTTAGACTTATTTTCACGGTAAAAAGAATCCAATAAAGGAAGTTCCTCAACACAGGGCGGGCACCAGGTGGCCCAAAAATTAATCAGTAAAGGGCGTCCACGAAAAACCGATAGCGACAGGCGAGCACCGTCAGGGGTTTCAAATGTCATACCCCATAGCGCAGCCAGAGAGGCCTCATCTACCTCGTTCAGGCCGAACTTGCGCAGCGCCAGCCCCGCACCACCAAGTCCCGCAAGCGCAGCCACGGCACCGTAAAGCCAGCGACGGCGGATCAGGCTTGGTTTTTCGATGTCATCCATAAATCAATTAATCATCTTCAAAAGAAGTCAAAAGCGAGCGTACAGATGCCAAATCACCGCGTGGCGATCTACTTTTAGCATCTTTCAGAAGCGCGCCGCGCACATCATCCCGATCATTCACCATCAAATGAATGCCCACAAAAATCCCCAAAGGCTGACACATGGCATGAACACCCAGCACATCCACTGATTCGCCATGAAGCCCCCGCGCAGTCCGTGGCTGGTAGTGGATGCCCTGATCAATCAGTTTGATTTCCAACGATTTTTCATCATCGCAAAACAACTGAATGTAAATATCCGAAAACCGCGTCGCCGTGCCATGCCAGACCGCCCCACTCAAATGAGGTCGAAAATCAGCCAGCCGCTCCATCCAGATCAAAGCCAGCCGACGCAATGCCAGCAACTCCGTGGGCTGGGTATCTGCGCAAAACAAGTCCAGGTACTCGCGAACCGCCTCCTCAATCTCGTCGTTGTCAGGCAAGTGCGTGCGCTCAGACAACTTGAGCTGCCGCACGGCACGGCGCTTGGCCGGGCCATATTCCAGCCCTTCCTCCACCACCAATTGCGCTGCGGTTGCGGCAATGTCTTGCGTGCTCATGGCGGCTATTGTGCACCGCCTAAAATCGACCGATGCATATTCACATTCTTGGTATTTGCGGCACTTTCATGGGTGGACTGGCGGCCCTGGCGCGCGAGGCGGGGCACAGGGTAACCGGTTGCGACGCGGGCGTGTACCCGCCCATGAGCGATCAGCTCCGCGCCTTGGGCATTGACCTGGTTGAAGGTTTTGATGCCGAGCAAATGGCACTCAAACCCGACACGTACGTCATCGGTAACGTGGTTAGCCGCGCTCGCCTGCCCGACGGTACGCCCAAATTCCCGTTGATGGAGGCCATTCTTGACTCAGGCGCACCCTACACCAGCGGCCCGCAATGGCTGGCCGAGCATGTGCTGCAAGGTCGCCACGTGCTGGCGGTAGCCGGCACCCACGGCAAAACCACCACCACCGCCATGCTGACCTGGATACTGGAATTTGCCGGACTGCAACCCGGATTTCTGGTCGGCGGTGTGCCTATGAATTTTGATGTTTCAGCCCGACTTGGCAAAGGTGCATGCTTCGTTATAGAAGCCGACGAGTACGACACGGCTTTTTTCGACAAACGCAGCAAGTTCGTTCACTACCGGCCCCGCACGGCGATTTTGAACAATCTGGAGTTCGACCACGCCGACATTTTTGACAATCTGGGTGCCATTGAGCGCCAATTCCACCACCTGGTTCGCACCGTGCCCAGCACGGGTCGTGTCGTGGTCAATGGCTTGGAAGAAAGCCTCGCCCGTGTGCTGGCCCAAGGTTGCTGGAGCGAGGTTCGCAGTTTCGGCGCGGCGGTTAGCGATTTCACCGCTGTGGGAGAACCTCATGATTTTGAAGTTCTGTACCAAGGGAAGTCTGCCGCCAACGTTAAGTGGGCACTCACAGGCGCTCATAACCAGTTGAATGCCTTGGCCGCAATCGCAGCCGCCGAGCAGGTTGGCGTGCCCCCCGCAGTGGCCGCCCGCGCCCTGGGCGAGTTTCAAAACGTCAAGCGCCGTATGGAGGTTCGGGGCCGAGTCACGCGAACCGATGGCGAGATCACCGTGTACGACGACTTCGCCCACCACCCCACCGCCATCCGAACCACGCTGGATGGCCTGCGGCGCAAAGTCGGTCCGACCCAGCGCATTCTGGCCATTTTTGAGCCGCGCAGCAACACCATGAAGCTGGGCACCATGAAAGCCCAGTTACCTTGGAGCCTGGAACAGGCCGATCTGGCTTTTTGCCATACCGGTGGCCTGGACTGGGATGCCCGCGACGCGCTGGCCCCCATGGGGGAACGCGCCCAGGTGGCGGCCAGCATTGACGAACTGGTCACACAGGTGGCCCGCCAAGTCAAACCCGGCGACCACCTCGTGTGCATGAGCAATGGCGGTTTTGGCGGCGTTCACCTCAAGCTGTTGCAAGCGCTGAACTCACTCAACGCGCCCGTCGCGTCTTGACGGCATCCGACAGGTTTTGCAGCACGTCCAGAGAAACTTCCCAACCCAGGCAGCCATCGGTGATGCTTTTACCGTAGCCGAGCTGAGCCGGGTCGTCTTTGCCCGGCGTGAACTTCTGGGTTCCGCTCTGCAAATGACTCTCCACCATCACACCAAACACGCTGCGTGAGCCGCCCGCGATTTGCGTCGCAATGTCGCGCGCCACCTCTTGCTGCTTCTCAAACTGCTTGCTGCTGTTGGCGTGGCTGCAGTCCACCATCAGGCTGGCGGGCAGTTTTGCCGCAGTCAAATCTTTGCAGGCTTCGGCCACACTAGCTGCATCAAAATTGGGCACCTTGCCGCCGCGCAGGATGACATGGCAGTCTTTGTTGCCCGTGGTCTGCACAATCGCCACCTGGCCATTCTTGTGCACCGACAAAAAGTGATGGCCACCGGCTGCGGCCTGGATCGCATCGGTGGCAATTTTGATGTTGCCGTCGGTGCCGTTCTTGAAGCCGATGGGCGCCGAAATGCCCGAGGCCAGCTCGCGATGCACCTGGCTCTCCGTCGTGCGTGCGCCAATGGCACCCCAGGAGATCAGATCGCCGATGTACTGCGGCGAGATCACGTCGAGAAACTCGCTGCCTGCGGGCAAGCCAAGGCGGTTGATCTCGATCAGCAATTGGCGCGCGATGCGCAGGCCTTCGTCAATGCGGCAGCTCTCGTCCAGGTAGGGGTCGTTGATCAAGCCCTTCCAGCCCACGGTGGTGCGGGGTTTCTCGAAGTAAACGCGCATCACGATCTCCAGCGTGTCGGCGTACTTGAGGCGCTGCTCATGCAGACGCCGGGCGTAGTCCAGCGCCGCCGCCGGATCATGGATCGAACACGGGCCGATGATGACCAGCAGCCGGTCGTCCTGGCCTGCCATGATGTCGTGAATGGTGTGGCGGGTGCGGGAGATCAAGCTCTCGACCGGCGTACCACGGATGGGAAAAAAGCGAATCAAGTGTTCAGGGGGCGGCAACACGGTGATGTCCTTGATGCGTTCGTCATCGGTCTGGCTGGTGCGGTCTGTTGGCTGCGTACCCGGAGGGTACCAGGCTTCGCTGGTCGGGGTGGTTTGGGCGTTCATCGTGGGACTCCTTTGAAGTGATAGTGAAAAAATCGGGCCATAAAAAAAACCGCCGGGCTTGTGGCGCCGGCGGTTTCGATGGGGGTGTTGGTTGGCCTACACGCTACCCTCTCGTCCGCCGGGGACAGAGAAGCTAAAGTAAAAATAAAAAGCGCTGCGAACTTGCATAGGGCTTGAATGTAGCACGGCGTTGCTAACGCCGGGTCATGATTTCAAAGAAAGGGCTTGTGACGCACCCAGCAAAGCGGGCGAGACAGGGCTGTGAATGACCCAAACAGGGATCGCGTTTAAATAATTCTGAAACCGCCCCTTGTCCTCAAAGCGGGGGCGAAACGGCGAGGCCTGAAAACGAGCCCCCAAACGCGGCACGATGCAGCCGCCAATGTAGATGCCCCCACGCGCGCCCAAGGTGAGCGCCAAGTCGCCCGCCACGCTGCCCAAGAAGCCGCAAAACATATCCAGCGCTTCGTCGGCGGTGGACAAGGGTGCATCTTGCGCGCGCGCCAGCACTTCGGCGGGCGTGGTGATGTCGCAGCTCTGCTCACCTTGATCACCTTTGATCTCGCACAGCGCGTGGTACAGATCGACCAGACCTGCACCCGACAAAACCCGCTCGGCCGACGCATGGTCTGCACAAGGCAGCACTTGCACGTGACTGATATCAGCACCCTCCTGCGTTTGCCAGCCAAAGCGCGCATTGGTGCCGCCAATGTCACCCAGCAAACGCGGGTAGGGTGCAGCGTTTGTGACGGTCGGATCGCGTGATTCGAACACAGCTCAAACTTTATGACGCGCCGCCTCTGCGGCTTCAATGTCTTTGGCCATTTTTTTGCCCAGTTCCACGCCCCATTGGTCATAGGCATGAATGCCCCAGATGGCGGCTTGGCAAAACACCTTGTGCTCATACAACGCCATCAAGGCCCCCATGCTGCGCGGCGTTAGTGCGTCCACCCAGATCGTGGTGCTGGGCACGTTGCCAGGGTAGCTGCGGTACGGGGCCAGACGTTGTACCTCGGCTTCATCCAGACCGCTGTCGCGCAAGGCTTGCACCGTTTCTTCCGGGCTGCGGCCCATGGCCAGGGCTTGCGCTTGCGCCTGCATATTGAGCAAGACCACGCGGTGGTGCTCGGCAGCAAAGGGCAAGGGGCTGCGCTCGGTACGCAGGCCAATGAAGTCCATGGGCACCAAGTGTTGACCTTGGTGAATCAGCTGAAAGTAGGCGTGTTGACCGTCAATACCCAAGCCACCCCACAGCACCGGGGCGGTGGCCACTTCTACTGGGCTGCCGTCGATGTGCGTTCGCTTGCCGTTGGACTCCATGTCCATCTGCTGCAAGAAGGATGCAAACTTGCCCAGGGGCGAGGCATAGGGTGCGATGTTGTGCGTGGTCGCGCCCAAAAAATTACGGTTCCACACGCCAAACAAAGCCATCAGCAACGGCAGGTTTTGGTCTTTGGGGGCGGACATGAAATGCTCGTCCATCGCCCGCGCGCCCAGCAGCATGTCTTGAAACGCAAACGCCCCAATCGAGATGGCCAGGGGTAAACCGATGGCCGACCACACCGAATAACGCCCCCCCACCCAATCCCAAAAACCGAAGGTGTGCTCCGGCGT
>JANPNG010000346.1:0-15334 GCA_031427355.1 Hylemonella sp. | reverse complement strand
CAATTTGTGAAGTCTCGCCCGGCCAACAACGTGCTGCTCACCGGCGCACGCGGCACCGGCAAGTCCTCGCTGATTCGGGCCTGTCTGCACACCTATGCGGACCAGGGTCTGCGCCTGATTGAGGTGGACAAGGCCGATCTGATTGACCTGACCGACATTGTGGAAGCCGTGTCGGATCGCCCCGAAAAATTCATCATCTTTTGCGATGACCTGAGCTTTGAAGACGGCGAGTCCGGCTACAAGGCGCTCAAGTCTGTGCTGGACGGCTCGGTCGCCGCCACCACGCCCAATGTACTGATCTACGCCACCAGCAACCGACGTCACCTCTTGCCCGAGCAAATGAAGGACAACCTGACCTACACCCACTCCGACGACGGTGAGGTGCACCCGGGCGAGGTGATTGAGGAAAAGATTTCTCTGTCAGAGCGCTTTGGTCTGTGGGTGAGCTTTTACCCCTTCAGCCAGGACGAGTACCTCACCATCGTGGCGCAGTGGCTGTCCTCGTTCAACGTGGACGCTGCGGCCATCCAGGCTGCCAAGCCCGAGGCGCTCGTTTGGGCGCTAGAGCGCGGCTCCCGCAGTGGCCGCGTGGCCTACCAGTTTGCCCGCGACTACGCAGGCAAGCACCCTACGGCACTTTGATGCCTCAGGCAGGGCCAGCTTCGGGCGCTGAATCGGGTGGTAAAGCCACGCTTATGGCCGATGCTGACCGTCCCCGCGAAGGCGGGCAAGATCGCCCTGTGACCGATGTGGCCGTGGGCGTGTTGATCCAGGCCGATGGCCAGTTTCTGCTCACCTCGCGACCCCAAGGCAAGGTCTATGAAGGTTACTGGGAATTTCCCGGTGGCAAGTTCGAACCCGGTGAAAGGGTGGTGCAAGCCCTGCGGCGCGAACTGCTCGAGGAGCTTGGCATCCTGGTCGACAATGTTCAACCCTGGAAAACCGAAGTGGTGGACTACCCGCATGCCTTAGTGCGCCTGCATTTTTGCAAGGTGACGTCTTGGAGCGGCGAATTGCAAATGCGTGAAGCTCAGTCTTTTGCCTGGCAACAGCTTCCGGTAAAAGTCACGCCTGTTTTACCCGGAACTGTGCCCGTTTTGCAGTGGCTGGCGGAGGAGCGTGATTTCGGAGGTGCTACACATTCGATAGCTTCTGATGCATAGTTTCAATGGGCTACAGCCCGATTTCACTACTTATTGAAGCTTGGGATCGCCAAATCCCAGGTCATCGGGCGACGCATCGGCTGGCATGCGAAACCCTTCACTGGCCCAAGCCCCAAAGTCACCACTTTTGCAACGCTCACTGCAAAAAGGACGAAACGGGTTGCTGCTGGCATAGATGCTGTCACCCTGGCAGTGGGGGCAAGTGACGTGCCGAACTTCAATCTCTACCGGGGCTGGCATGGTGGCTTAGGAACACAAAGTCAGTTCAAACGCAGTGTCTTCCGTGATGGCGTGCAGACGGTCATCGTCTTGCATTCGCATGAGCCGGATGGACACCATCAAACGGTTGCCACTGATTTCTGGGATCAGACCCAGTGCCGGATCGAGTCGCAGACGCAGCAGGTGAAAGGTGCGCCCTTGCGGCAGGTTTTGCTGAAAGTGCCCACCATTGCCGATGACTTTTTGCGGCGTACCCGAATCGCGCAGCAACTTCAAGATCAAGGCAATGGATTCAGCCAAAGGCACCAGTGTGGCCATCCAGCGCTGCAAATCAGACTGTCGCTTCTGCGCAGGCTCATGCTGCCAGGCGTAGTAGGCGGGCAAGTCAAATTCACAGGTGCCGCCGGGAATGCCCACTCGGCTGCGAATGCTCATGAGCCAATCGTTTTCCGTGAGCGCATGGCCTGCTTTACCCGTCAGTGCGTTGAGCGCACTGAACAAGCGTTCGATTTGCTGCAACACGTCGTCCAGCACCCCTTGGGCGATGGCCGGATTACCCCGGTAGGCGTTGAGAATTTGTTTTTGCTTTTCCAGATCTTTAAGCACGTCGGACTTGAGGTCGGCACGCGCACCCACATCCATGACTTCAAAAATCGTGGCCAGTGCGTAATGGTGGCTCAGGGGGTCTTCCCGTGAGGCCAAATCACCCAGTCGCTGAAACAAGTGCTCCAGCCGCAAGTAGGTGCGGATGCGCTCGTTGAAGGGGTATTCGTAGGTGATCACACTGATTTTTCCAGTGCCCGGATCATAGCCCGAAGCGCGCCCTGATTTGCCGCACCTCTGCGGCCAATTCGTCCATCGTCAAGCCCGTGTTGAAGATCACCCCATCGGCCACCCGCAAGCGCATCGCCCGACTGGACTGAGCCGCGATGATCTGCTCCACCGACAGTCGCGACAGACCACTGCGCCGCATGGTGCGCTCAATCTGCACCTCAGGCGTGCAATCGACCACCAGCACCCAATCCACCTGCCCACGCCAATGATTGGATTCAGCCAGCAAAGGCACGTCATAAACGATGCATCGGGATGAACCCTCTGTCGCCAAGCGCGTCTGACAGGCCACCTCCAGACCAATCAAGGGGTGAATAACGGCCTCCAGCCGCTGACGCGCGGTGTGATCTTCAAACACCAGGGCGCGCATGGCATTACGGTCCAGCGCGCCTTGCGGCGTGATAAACGCGGCCCCGAATTCATCGCGAATAGGGTCCATCGCAGCTCCACCCGTGGTGGTGAGCTGGCGTGAGATGGCATCCACATCCACCACCGCTGCACCGGCCTGGGCCCACAGCACGGCCACCGTGCTCTTGCCACTGCCAATACCCCCCGTGAGTCCAATGCGGGTGACAGCGGGCATGGCTTACAAACCGATAAAGTGAAGAATGCTTTGGGGGCCGAACAGCATGGCGGTGAGCCCAGCACCCGCCAGGAAAGGGCCGAACGGCACATAGCCGCCCTCGCGCAAGCCGGTGCTGAACTTCATGGCGATACCCACGATGGCCCCGATCACCGAAGCCATCAGGATGATGGGAATCAGGGCCTGCCAGCCAAACCAAACCCCCAGCGCCGCGAACAGTTTGAAGTCCCCATAGCCCATGCCCTCTTTACCCGTGATCAGCTTGAAGACCCAGTAAATCAGCCACAAAGACAGATACCCCGCCACAGCGCCCCATAGCGCTGCGTTCAAGGTCACAGGAGTCCATTGCAAGGCCGCCGCCACCAATCCACCCCACAACAAGGGCAGGGTGATGTCATCGGGTAGCAGCGTGGTGTCCCAATCAATCAGCCCCAAAGTGAGGAGAGACGCTGCGAATCCAGCCCACACCAAAGCCACAGGGGTAAGGCCCCACTTCCAGGCGCAAAAGGCAAACAGGGCGGCGGCGGTCAATTCGACCAGCGGATAGCGCAGGTTAATGGAGACGCCGCAGGCCGAGCATTTGCCACGCAGGAAGAGGTAGCTCACGACCGGGATGTTTTCAAACCAACGAATCTGATGCCCACATTGCTGGCAGCGCGAGCGAGGCAACACCAAATTGAAAGGCTCAGACGCAGGCGAGGGAGTAGCCGACAACTCGGCACATTCATTGGCCCATTGCCGTTCCATCATCTTGGGCAAACGGTAAATCACCACATTGAGAAAGCTGCCAATGAGCAGGCCCAAGACGCCAGCCAACGCGACCTCCACCCCCTGAAACACGCCCATCAAACCACCTGACCCAGCTTGAAGATGGGCAGGTACATAGAGACCACAATGCCGCCAATCAGCCCACCCAAAATCACGATGATGATGGGCTCCATCAGGCTGGACAGACCCGCCACCATCTCGTCCACCTCGGCCTCGTAAAAGTCGGCTGCCTTGCCCAGCATGTGATCGATAGAACCGGACTCCTCACCGATCAAGCACATTTGCAGCACCATAGAGGGAAACAGGTTGGCGTTGGTCATGGCGGTCGTCAGACTGGTTCCGGTAGAGACCTCTTGCTGAATTTTTTCGGTCGCTATTTGATAAACCGAGTTACCCGAAGCGCCACCTACGGAATCGAGCGCCTCCACCAAGGGTACACCCGCCGCGAACATGGTGGACAAGGTACGGGTCCAGCGGGCGATGCAGGATTTGTTAATCAGGGTGCCAAAAATGGGCACCTGCAACAGCAGACGGTCCATGAATTTCTGCATTTTTTCATTGCGCTGCCAGGCTTGCATGAAAAAATAAATGCCGCCTCCAATAGCACCGAAGATCAACCACCAGTAAGCCACGAAAAATTCGCTGATGGCCATCACGAACAGGGTGGGCGCTGGCAAATCAGCACCGAAAGAAGTGAACACCTCTTTGAAGGCAGGAATCACGAAAATCATGATCACCGCCACCACCACAAAGGCCACCACCAGCACCGAGGTGGGGTACATCAGGGCGGACTTGATCTTGGATTTGATCGCTTCTGTTTTCTCCATGTAGACCGCCAGGCGGTCCAGCAATTGGTCCAGGATACCGGCTTGTTCACCGGCCTCGACCAGGTTGCAATACAGGTTGTTGAAGTACAGCGGGTGTTTGCGAAATGCCGTGCTCAGAGAGGTGCCGGTTTCTACATCGACGCGGATGTCGTTGAGCAACTTGGTGACGCTGGGATTGGTGTTGCCGCGACCCACAATGTCGAAAGCCTGTAGCAAAGGGACACCCGCCTTCATCATGGTGGCCAACTGACGTGTAAAGAGCGCAATGTCTTTGGGCTTGATCCGCTTGCCCGAACGCATCCTGCGCTTCTTGAGCTTGTTGACCAGAATGCCTTGGCGGCGCAGTGCGGCTTGCACCTGGTTCTCACCGGCGGCACGCATTTCACCGCGCACAATCTTGCCGCCCCGGTCTTTGCCTTCCCATTCAAAGACAATCTCTTTGGTTCCTTTAATTTTTGCAGTTGCCATGGTGTGTCTGAGTTACTTAGGGTTTATTCATTGGTACAGGCCACAACCTCTGCCAGAGAGGTCATGCCCATTTTGACTTTGTACAGACCCGATTGACGCAGGGATCGAACGCCCTCTCGCTTGGCCTGTTCCGCGATTTCCAGGGATGAACCATCCCGCAAAATGATGCGCTGAATTTCTTCCGTGATGGGCATCACCTGGTAAATACCGACCCGGCCTTTGTAGCCGTTGTTGCAGGCCGAACAGCCAACCGGACGATAACTTTTCCACGAGCCGTCGAGCTCACTGCTGGTGTACCCCGCTTCGAGCAGCGTCTCATTGGGAATATCAGCCGGGGCTTTGCAGCTCGGGCAAAGACGACGCGCCAGACGCTGGGCCGTGATCAAAATCACACTCGATGCAATGTTGAAGGGCGCGATGCCCATATTTCGCAGACGGGTCAGCGTGGCCGGGGCGTCATTGGTGTGCAGGGTAGAGAGCACCAGGTGACCGGTCTGCGCCGCCTTGATGGAAATGTCCGCCGTCTCCAGGTCACGGATCTCACCCACCATGATGATGTCAGGATCTTGCCGTAAGAAGGACTTGAGGGCCGCCGCAAACGTCAAGCCAGCCTTGTCGTTCACGTTCACTTGATTAACCCCGGGCAGGGTGATCTCTGACGGGTCCTCGGCCGTGGCAATGTTCACCCCGGGTTTGTTGAGCAGATTCAAGCAGGTATAGAGGGAAACCGTCTTGCCCGATCCCGTCGGACCCGTGACCAAAATCATGCCGTAAGGCCGCTTAATGGCTTTGAGCAGGCGCTCTTTTTCTTCGGGCTCATAGCCCAGCGCTTCTATGCCTAAGCGCGCGCTGCTCGGGTCCAAAATCCGGATCACGATTTTTTCACCGAACAAGGTGGGCAAGGTGCTGACGCGGAAGTCAATCACACGATCCGCGCTGACTTTGAGCTTCATGCGACCGTCTTGCGGTATGCGCTTTTCCGAGATGTCCATGCGCGAAATCACCTTGATGCGGGACGCCAGCTTGTCCTTGATGGCAATCGGAGGCGAGGCAATTTCGCGCAGCTCACCGTCAATACGAAAGCGCACGCGGTAGTTGTGCTCGTAGGGCTCAAAGTGCAAATCCGAGGCTCGCATGCCAATGGCATCGAGCAGCATTTTCTGCAAGAACTTGACCACCGGAGCGTCATCGACATCCGATGTTTTTTCTTCTGTTTCCTCGCTCACCTCTTGCGTAGTGGTGTCATCAAATTCAAAATCGTCGCCAATGATGGTGTCCATCGCTTCGGCTACAGATTTGGAATTGACCTCTACAAATTTGAGCAGCTTGTCGTATTCGGCAATGATCCAGTCGACCCCCATCTGGCTGGCGAACTTGATCTTTTCGGCGGCCGCCTGATCAGATGGATCGGCGGTAGCCACGGACAAGCGGTTGTTGCGTCGGCTCAAAACGACCACACGGTAATCTTGGCAAATCTTGGTATCCAGCAAGCCCTTGGGCAGGCGTTGCGGGTCAATGGCGTTGATGTCGATCAAAGGCGCGGAAAACGCAACCGACATGGTGTGCGCCAGATCGTAAGGAGAAACAACGCCAGAGCCGGTGAGTTCCGCAATGAAACTGCTGCGTTTGCTTTCGGCCTTGCGGAAAATTTCCTCCGCAGATTGCTGCCCTAATTTGCCTGCCAATATCAAGGCCCGGCCCAATCCGGGAAGCGCGATGGCGGAAGTGTCTCGTGGAGTGGCTGAGGCGACTGCAGTCATGGGCTGGAATCTTGCGTTGAGCTTAATGAGGGTGGCCGCATCATCGCCGATTGCCGGATCGGTGTAAATCGAATCCGCTCACACCATTTGAAAGCAGACGTTGCAATGCAACAAAGACCAGGAGACGGGATGGGAATTGATTGGTCGGAATGAGAGGATTCGAACCTCCGACCCCTTCGTCCCGAACGAAGTGCGCTACCAGGCTGCGCCACATTCCGATGTGTTTTTGATGCTGCTGTCATTAGGTCTGACGACCCAATGACATAGCGGCCAATTGTACCAAACCATCCACATACAAGCCTGCTGGAAGCCGCCTGGCCTCGGCCATGGCGCGCTCGGCCTCCAGCGCCGCCGCTTGACGCGCCACCTCAAGCGAGCCGGTCTGGCGCACGATCCCAATCACCGCATCCAACTCGGTGACCGAGCCGTTTTCAATCGCGCTTCGGATCAGTTCACGCTCGGCCACGGTGCCTCGTTGCATGGCTGCAATCAAGGGCAAGGTGGCCTTGCCTTCACGCAGGTCATCGCCCAGGCTTTTGCCCATGACGTCGGCGTCACCGTCGTAATCCAGCACATCGTCAATGACCTGAAACGCCGTGCCCAGGGCATTGCCGTAATTAGCACAGGCATCCTCCATCGCCACGTCAGCGCCCGCCAAAATGGCCCCCACACGGGCACTGGCTTCAAACAGTTTCGCGGTTTTGGAACGGATGACTTGCAGGTAGCCTGACTCGTCCAAACTGGCGTTATGCATGTTCATGAGTTGCAAGACCTCGCCCTCGGCAATGACGTTGGTGGCGTCGGCCAGTACTTGCATGATGCGCATGTTTTGCGCGTCCACCATCATCTGAAAGGCGCGTGAATACAGGAAGTCACCCACCAACACGCTGGCCGGATTGCCAAAGGTTTCGTTGGCTGTCGCGTTGCCCCGGCGCAGGGCGGAATCATCCACCACATCGTCATGCAGCAGGGTGGCTGTGTGGATGAACTCCACCACGGCCGCCAGGTTGTAGCGTTGCTCACCGTGGTAGCCCAAAGCCCCGCAAGCCAGCAGCAGCAATGCCGGGCGCAAACGCTTGCCACCGGCCGAGATGATGTAGCGCGACACCTGCCCCACCAGCGGCACACCAGAATCCAAACGCTGGGCAATGACACGGTCCACCTCACGCATGTCATTGGCAATCAAGGCGAGCGGGTTGCTGGGAGGGGAATCGGTCACAGGAGCGAGGCCAAAAGCCGGTAGTAAGTCACTCAATTATAGAAAATCATCCACGACACCACATTCATGCGTTCCACATTTTCTTGACATGGGTGCCGCGTCGGCAATACTCATGGCTTCACCAACAACGATGGAGACCTTAATCATGGGTATGCTGCAAGAGTTCAAAGAGTTTGCTGTCAAGGGCAATGTGGTCGATCTCGCCGTGGGCGTGATCATCGGCGGCGCGTTTGGCAAGATTGTCGATTCCGTAGTGGGTGACCTGATCATGCCCGTCGTGGGGGCCATCATCGGCAAGCTCGATTTCTCCAACCTCTTTCTGGTATTGGGCAGTATTCCCCCAGGAACCGGCACCACGCTCGATGCCTTGAAGAAAGCCGGTGTGCCCGTCATGGCCTACGGCAGTTTCATCACCGTGGCGGTCAACTTTGCGATTCTGGCCTTCATCATCTTCCTGATGATCAAGCAGATCAACCGCATGAAAAAAGCAGAGGCTCCTGCGCCAGCTGCCGCACCGGTCACACCCGAAGATGTGGTCTTGCTCCGCGAAATCCGCGACAGCCTGAAGAAATAAGCAAACCCTGTAGCTCGGCGCGTCAGCCCACCAGCTGGCGCGCCATGCGGATCGCCTCCATCAGGCTGGAGGCATCCGCGACGCCCTTCCCGGCAATATCAAACGCCGTGCCGTGGTCCGGGCTGGTACGCACCAGCGGCAGGCCCAAAGTGACGTTGACGCCTTTCTCCACCCCCAAGTACTTCACCGGGATCAGACCCTGGTCGTGGTACATCGCCACCACCACATCAAACTCGCTCATCTGCCCCTTTGCAGCTCGTGCCCGCATGAACACCGTGTCCGGTGCCCATGGGCCGCTAACCGACATGCCCTGCTGGCGCGCCGCCTCAATCGCCGGGGCGATGACTTCAATCTCTTCGCGCCCGAACAAACCGCCCTCACCCGCGTGCGGGTTCAGGCCCGCCACACCAATGCGTGGTGAGTGGCCCAGCACGGCCTTGAGCGCGTCATGGGTGATGCGCAGCGTTTGCAGCACCTGCTCAAACGTCACGGCCTCAATCGCCTGGCGCAGCGACACATGAATGCTCACCAGCACCGTGCGCAACTCATCATTGGCCAGCATCATGCGCACCGGCAGCTCGGCCACCGGCTTGCCCACATGCTCAGCCACCAGCGCCTGCAGCAATTCGGTGTGGCCGGGAAACGCATTGAAGGGTGGCCCCGCTGCCGCCAAAGCCTCTTTGTGCAGCGGCGCGGTGACCAGCGCTGCAATCTCGCCGCGCAGCGCTGCCTGCGCGGCCCAGACCACGCAGCGTCCGGCCAATTGACCCGCCTCAGCGCTGATTTTTCCATAGGGAACGGGCGTGAGAAGCTCCTGAATCGATAGCACTGGCAGGCAATTGGGTGGCAACGTCAAGGCCTCATCGGGCCGCTCAATCAAGACCAGCGGCAACGCCATCTCGCCCTCACGCCTTATCAATTGCGTAGCGCGTCGCAGCGTGCCCACGTCCCCCACAACAAAGCAGCCCTGGGTCAGTGCAGGCGCATCGCGAAAAGCTTTAGTGATGATTTCCGGGCCAATGCCAGCGGCGTCGCCCAGGGTGATAGCAATGGGTTTTTGATGAGCGTTTGGCATGTTGAACTCAGGCCGGGTTGTCGATCTCGATGAACTCATGCGCCAGCCCCAGCTGAGCCGCCACGTGCGCGGCCACTGCCGGTGCGCCATAGCGCTCGCTGGCATGGTGGCCGCAGGCGATGAAGGCCACGCCGCACTCGCGCGCCAGGTGCGCCTGTGGCTCCGAGATCTCGCCGGTGATGAAAGCATCGGCCCCGGCTGCGATGGCCGTTTCAAAATAATTTTGCGCACCACCGGTACACCATGCTATTTTTTTAATAGCTACCTGCACATGATTTACAAGGGTTACAGGTCGATTCAATTCTTTTTCGACATGCGCAGCCAAGGCTTGAGCGCTGGCAAACCCCGCCTCCCCCTGAGCCTCGCTGCGCGCGCCGATGAAACCCAAATCTTGTTCGCCAAAACGGGCGCTGGCAGCCAGGCCCAGCTTCAACCCCAGTTGCGCGTTATTACCCAGCTCAGGGTGCGCATCCAGGGGCAGGTGGTAGGCAAACAGGTTGATGTCATGCGCCAGCAGCAAGGCCAGACGCTGCTTCATCCAGCCCGTCACCCGCCCGTCCTGCCCGCGCCAAAATAGGCCGTGGTGCACAAAAATCGCATCCGCCTGCACGGCAATGGCCGCTTCGATCAGTGCTCGACTGGCCGTCACGCCCGAGACGATTTTTCGCACCTGCGCTACGCCCTCCACCTGCAAGCCGTTGGGGCCATAGTCACGAAAACGCTCGGGCTGCAGCAGCGCGTCAAAGGTCTGGAGAAGGTGTTGGCGTTCAATCATGGGCTAATTGTCGGTCAGTCCGCTGTCTGTGTGCCCCTGCCGCTCTACAATTTCAACTATGAAACGAATCTGGTTACTTTTCTCCCAAGCCGTCACCGTGCTGCTGGCCGCTTATTTTGTGGTCGGCACGCTCAAGCCCGAGTGGTTGGGCAAGTCCCCATCAATGTCCGGGGCCGTGGCCTTGATTCAGGCCCCCCATGAACCCAGCGCCGCACCACCTCCCGGCAGCCTGCGCGCCGCCGCGCAAAAAGCGTCCTCCGCCGTGGTGAGCATCAACACCAGCAAGACCGCGCGCAAAAACCCCAACGCCAACGACCCCTGGTTCCGCTTCTTCTTTGGTGACCAGCGCAACGAACCCCAAGTCGGCCTGGGCAGTGGCGTCATCGTCAGCGCCAGCGGCTACGTGCTCACCAACAACCATGTGGTGGAGGGTGCGGACGAGATCGAGGTCATCCTCAACGACAACCGCCACGCCCGCGCCAAGGTGATTGGCACCGATCCCGACAGCGACCTGGCGGTCCTGAAAATCGAGCTCGACAAGCTCCCCGTCATCGTGCTGGGCAGTTCGGAGGCCCTGCAAGTCGGCGATCAAGTGCTGGCCATCGGCAACCCTTTTGGCGTCGGCCAGACGGTGACCAGTGGCATCGTCAGCGCGCTGGGGCGCAACCAGCTCGGCATTAACACGTTTGAGAACTTCATCCAGACCGATGCTGCCATCAACCCCGGCAACTCGGGCGGGGCACTGGTGGACACCAACGGCCACTTGCAAGGGATCAATACGGCCATTTACTCCCGCTCCGGCGGCAGCATGGGCATCGGCTTTGCCATCCCCGTCTCCACCGCCAAACAGGTGCTGGAGAGCATCGTGAAGGATGGGCAAGTCACGCGCGGCTGGATCGGCGTGGAGCCCAATGAACTCACGCCCGAGCTGGCGCAAACCTTTGGTGTGAAGCCGGACACGCAAGGCGTCATCATTACCGGCGTGCTGCAAAACGGACCCGCCGCTGCGGCAGGCATACGACCGGGGGACGTGGTCACCCATGTATCGGGCAAGCCGGTGCGCAACGTGTCGGAGCTGCTCTCAGGCGTGGCCGCACTCAAGCCCGGAACGCTCTCCAAATTTGACCTGCAACGGCAAGACAGCACGGTGACGCTAGCGGTGACACCCGGCCTGCGACCCAAGCCCCGCCGTGAACTGCAACAGCAGTAGCCTCTCTTCAGGAGCCAGCTGTCTCGGCGTCGGGTGCCTGGGTGTGTTTGATGAAGAGTTGCGCGGCCCAGATGCCGATCTCATAGAGCAGACACATCGGGATGGCCAGTGCCAATTGCGAGACCACATCGGGCGGCGTCACAATGGCAGCGATGATAAAGGCCAGCACGACGAAGTAACCCCGAAAGTCCTTGAGCTTTTGAATGGTGACGATGTTCATGCGCGCCAGCACAATGACCACAATCGGCACCTCAAAGGCCATGCCAAAGGCGATGAACATACTGATCACAAAACCGAGGTAGGCTTCAATGTCAGGCGCAGCGGTGATGCTTTTGGGGGCGAAGCTCTGAATGAACTTAAACACCTGACCAAAGACGAAGAAGTAGCAGAACGCCACGCCAATGAAAAACAGCAAGGTGCTGGAGATCACCAGCGGCAACACCAGTTTTTTCTCATGGGTATAGAGCCCTGGCGCCACAAAGGCCCAGACCTGCCACAGCACCACCGGCAAGGCCAGTAAAAACGCTGCCATCAGCATGATTTTGAGTGGCACCATGAAGGGCGAAATCACCGAAGTCGCAATCAGGGTGGCCCCTTTGGGCAAGTGCGCCACCAGCGGTGCGGCCATGAGGTCGTACAGCTCCGCCGGGCCGGGGTAGAGCGACAACGCGACGGTGGCCACTGCAATCGCGATCAGGGCTTTGACCAGACGGTCGCGCAACTCCATCAGGTGCTGCACAAAAGGCTGTTCAGTGCCTGCGAGTTCGTCGTCTTTGGGTGAATCTTCTGCCATGCGTCAATTGAAAGTTTGTCAGGCTAGGGGCCAGAAAATGAGGCCCGTCGATCCCTGGTTGATGGGTCGCTAAAGGCTCAGCTCAGCTTTTGGGGTCGAAAGCGGGCCACCCGAGCCGCCCCTGATTGGGCACGGGTGCGAATACCCTGGCGGGCTTTGTACCAGTTGGGTGTAGCACCCTGCTTGATGCGCCAGCGTTTGCCAGGGTGTTTGTAGATGGGCGCGTCCGCCGGGGGCTCCAGCAAGGGCGATGAATCCAGGCCAGCCGTGGTCTCTGCCCAGCTCTTCTCAAAGTCGCTAGCGCTGGTCTGAATGGTGTTCTCCACGTCGCGGGCCGCACCCTCGACCGACTCTTTCATCTTTTTGAGCTCGTCCAGATCCATGGAGCGATTGACCTCGGCCTTGACGTCGGACACATAGCGCTGCGCTTTGCCCAGCAACGTGCCCACGGTGCGGGCCACACGCGGCAACTTCTCAGGCCCGATGACAATCAAGGCCACCGCACCTATCAAGGCGAGCTTGGAAATGCCGAGATCAATCACAGGCGTTCAGACCGACGTTCAGCGAACAAAGCGTGGTGCATTCAGGACTTGGTCTTGGCTTCCACGTCGATCGTGGTTTTCTCGGCGGCAGCCGTGTTGGCCACTTGCGCCGCAGGGGCGGCCGGTTTTTCTTCAGCCGCTGCACCGCCTTCTTTCATGCCATCTTTAAAACCCTTGACCGCACCGCCCAGGTCGCCGCCCAGATTTCGCAGCTTCTTGGTGCCAAACACCATCACCACAATCAGCAGCACGATCAGCCAATGCCAGATAGAAAACGAACCCATATATTTCTCCTAAAGAATGAAGTTATTTTAGTCGGTGCAAGTGCTTCTGCGCACGCGCCACAACAGCACCGCCCAGCGGCTCTGCCCATCAACCCTTTAGCCAGGGGCGGGGGCCACCAATCACGTGAAAGTGCAGGTGCTGCACCTCTTGGCCACCCTCGGCCCCAGTGTTGCCGACAATGCGAAAGCCCCCTTGCGGATAGGCATTACACCCCACTTGCAGAGCCAATTGGGGCACCAGGGTCATCAGACGCCCCAGCATCCCAGCGTGCTCCGCGCCCACGTGCGCCATGGAAGCGATGTGGGTTTTCGGAATCATCAAAAAGTGCACCGGTGCCCAGGGGTGAATGTCATGGAAGGCGTAAATTTCTTCGTCTTCATAGACTTTTTTAGACGGAATCTGGCCCGCAATGATTTTGCAAAAAATGCAGCTCGGGTCGCTATGCAGGTGTGGTGCGGTCATGCCGAAACCCCTATGGGCAAACCCTTGTTCATGTTCACCATGCCGGTGATGATGCGGTACAGAAACCAGATGGAAATGGCCGTCCAGGCCAGCCAGCCCGGAAAGAGGAAAAGAAACCACAAAGGCAGCGTCACAGCATATAGCAACGCGGCAATCAGCACGGTACGGATGCGCCAGCGGAAATGCGAGGCGTGCCAAGTGCCTTCGGCGCCCGAGCGTTTCACCATGTCGATGACCAAGGCCACAATCAACAGCATCGGGCTCACCTGCCCACCCGGCACCAGGGCGGCCACTGCCACGATCAGGTGCAGCACATAGCTGACGGTGCCGACTGTGGTGAGGGATTGCAGCTTCTCAGCGTCGGTCTGCACGTCGCTAACTTCGCTAAGGGGCTCGCTCACTTCTCTGCTCCCTCGCGTGCCAGGGCTTTGCGCAAGGCTTTTTCCTCGATGCCGCTGGTGCCCTCACGACGCTCCAACTCGGCCAGCACATCGGCAGGCTTGAGGCCATAGTGCGCCAGGGCAATCAGGCAATGAAACCAGAGGTCGGCCACCTCGTTCACCACTTTGTCGGGGGCCGCACCGTGGTCCGCATCTTTGGCGGCCATGACCACTTCGGTGGCCTCTTCGCCAATCTTCTTGAGAAAGGCATCCGGTCCTTTGTGCAGCAGGCGCGCCACATAGCTTTGCTCCGGTTCGCCGCCGTTTTGCGGCAGGCGGCTCTCGATGATGGCCGCCAAGCGGGCCAGCACATCAGCGGAGTGGGCGGGGTTGTTGACTGAGGACATAAGTTTATTTGTAAATGGAAGCCGGGTCTTGCAAGACCGGCTCGGTGATTTGCCACTCACCGTTTTTATAAACGCTGAAAAAACAGCTGTGGCGACCGGTGTGACAGGCGATGCCCGGCTCCCCCGGTGAATGGCCCGCTTGGGTGACTTGAAGCAGCACCACGTCGTTGTCGCAGTCCACCCGAATTTCATGCACGGTCTGCACGTGACCGGATTCTTCGCCCTTGAACCAGAGTTTGCCGCGTGAGCGGCTGAAGTACACCGCACGCCCCAATTCGGCGGTTTTTTCCAGCGCTTCGCGGTTCATCCAGGCAAACATCAGCACGTCTTTGCTGGACGCTTCTTGCGCGATCACGGGCACTAGGCCCTGCGCGTCCCATTTCACAGCATCAAGCCAGTTCATAGTTGCTTTCATGTGCGTATTGTCGATGGCGCTCAATGCCATCACAGCCGCACGGGAATACCGTGCTGCGCCATATAGCGCTTGGCTTGGCCCACGGTGAACTCGCCGTAGTGGAAGATGCTGGCGGCCAGCACGGCGTCAGCCCCACCTAGTTTGATGCCATCGACCAGATGATCAAGCGTGCCCACGCCGCCGGAGGCAATCACCGGCACGCTGATCGCGTCACTCACCGCGCGCGTCAGCGCTAAATCGAAACCCGATTTGGTGCCGTCGCGGTCCATGCTGGTGAGCAAAATTTCGCCTGCGCCGCGCTGGGTCATCTCCATCGCCCAGGCTACGGCGTCCAGCCCGGTGTTTTTGCGCCCGCCATGGCTGTAAACGTCCCAGCCCTCGAAAAATTCAGGTTGCGACCCTTCGACAAGCTCAGGGTGAGCGGGACGCACGCGGCGTTTGGCGTCAATCGCCACCACAATGCACTGCGCGCCGTACTTGGCCGAGACCTCGTTGATAACCTCTGGATTGGCGATGGCTGCGGAGTTGAAGCTGGTCTTGTCCGCCCCGGCATTGAGTAGGCGACGCACATCGTCCAC
>JANPNG010000345.1:0-3001 GCA_031427355.1 Hylemonella sp. | reverse complement strand
CTCGGTCGCCGTCTTCGGGCCGGATGCGGGCAACCCCATGCCCAAGCGCGTGGCCGACCTCACCCTGCCCTCACCGCAAACTTCCTACGGCACGCACAAGCTGATGAGCGAATACCTCATTGCCGACTACACGCGCAAGGGTTTTATTGACGGCCGCTCCGCGCGCCTGATGACCGTGACCGTGCGCCCCGGCAAACCCAATGGCGCGGCGTCCTCCTTCTTCAGCGGCATCATCCGCGAGCCGTTGGCGGGGGTAGAAACTGTTTGTCCGGTGGATGCTTCGGTGTCGCACCCGGTGTCATCCCCCGGCAACACGGTTCGAGGCTTGATCACCGTGTTTGAAGCCAGCACGCAGGCCATGGGCGGGCGCTTGGCATTGAACCTGCCGGGTCTCACCGTGCGTGTGGGCGACATGCTGCAAGCGTTGGAAGACGTGGCAGGCCCCGCTGTGCGCCAACGCGTGCGATTTGAGCGTGATGAGCGCGTCGCCGGTATCGTGGCCAACTGGGCTAGTGGTGCCACCGCTGAGCGCGCGTACGCCTTGGGTCTGCGCCCCGATGCGTCGTTCAAAACCATCATTGAACAGTACATCACCGACTGCCAGCAGCAGCCCGGTTACCCGAATGACGCTCTACGCGGCCTCATGACCCGCACCTCAAGCTGATGCACAAGACTCTGGACGTGGTCGCGCTGGGTGAAACCATGCTGGAATTCAACCAGACCGAAGCCGGGCGGCCGCTCTATCTGCAAGGCTTCGGTGGTGACACCAGCAATGCGGTGATCGCCGCCGCGCGTGCCGGTGTGCGGGTCGCGTACCTCACGCGCATCGGCGACGATGCCTTCGGTACACGCCTGCTGGAACTGTGGGCGAATGAGGGCGTGGATACCCGTGCTGTCGAGCGTGACCCCAGTGCTTCGACCGGCATCTACTTTGTGACCCACGGCGCACAGGGGCATGAGTTCAGCTATCTGCGCGCAGGCTCGGCGGCCAGCTGCATGACCCCGGACTGGCTGCCCAACAGCGCGGCGGCGCAAGTCATCGCCTCCGCCCAATGGCTGCATGTCTCGGGCATCTCGCTGGCCATTTCAACCAGTGCCTGCGACACGGTGCTGGCCGCCATGCGTCTGGCCCGTGCGGCGGGCACCAGCGTTGCCTTTGACTCCAATCTGCGCCTGAAGCTATGGTCGCTGGCGCAGGCGCGCCAGGCCATACCTCAGGCGGTGGCCCTGTGTGACGTCTTCTTACCCAGTCTGGAAGACATCACCGCGCTGACCGGTCTGAGCGAGCCTGACGCTGTGCTCGATTGGGGCCACGCCCTGGGCGCAGGCGACTGTTTTTGCGGCAACCTGCTGGCGCGCATGGCGGCAGGTGATTCGGTCTTTGAGGGCGCGCGCTATGCCAATGCCGCTGCGGCGCTAGCCGTGCAAGACTACGGGGCGGTGGCACCACTGCCGCGCCCCGAGGCGGTGCGGGCCCTGCTATGACGCCCGCGCTGCTGGCTGTCGATTGGGGCACGTCCTCGCTGCGCGGGGCCTTGCTGGCGCAAGACGGCAGTGTGATTGAAGAGCGTTCGTTCGCGCGCGGCATCCTCACCGTGCCGCCGGGTGGTTTTCCCGACGCGTTTGATCAATGCTTTGGTGACTGGCTGTTGGCCACACCGGGGTTGCTGTGCCTGATGGCGGGCATGGTTGGTAGCCGCCAGGGTTGGCAAGAGGCCCCCTACTGCGCCTGCCCGGCGGACTTTGCCGACATTGCCGCGCAACTGACGTGGCTGGTGCCCGGACCACGACATGAACCTGAGACGAGGCGCATGGCCCTCGTGCCCGGCCTGTCCTGCGAACGCGAAGGCTTGAGCGGTGACAACGCACTGGCCACGCTACCCGACGTGATGCGCGGCGAAGAAACTCAAGTGTTTGGCGCCTTGCAGTCGCTACAGTTGCAAGACGCCTTGCTGGTGCTGCCGGGTACCCACAGCAAATGGGTGCGGGTTGAGGGCGGGCGCATCACTTCGTTTGTCACCTTCATGACGGGTGAGTGTTACGCGCTGCTGCGCCAGCACTCCATTCTCTCTCGCACACTGCCCACGGGTGAGTCACCGTTTGACGAATCTGCCTTCGTGCAAGGTGTGCAGATCGCTTTGCGTGGCGCAAGCCTCCTGCAAACGGCCTTCAGCGCACGCACGCTTGCCTTGTTTGAGCGCCTGTCCGACGTGGTGCTGGAGAGTTATCTCTCGGGTCTGGTGATTGGCGAGGAATTGCGCGCGCAGTCACTGGACGTCAGCCAGCGCGTGGTGCTGATCGCCAACCCTACGCTGACCCAGCGCTACCAGCTCGCGCTGGCCCAGTGCGGCATCATCTGCGTCAGCCCCGGCGCGCAAGTCACCTGGGCGGGCCTGAGCGTCATTGCGCGCACATTTCACCCTTGAGGTTTTTATGAACGCTCTGGAAAAACTTGACCACGCCCTGCAAACCCTGCCCCTGGTCGCCATCCTGCGCGGCATCGCGCCCACCGAAGCGTTGACGGTCGGGGCGGTATTGCAAGATGCGCACTGGGGCTTGATCGAAGTACCTCTGAATTCGCCCGACCCCATCCAAAGCATCGCCCTGCTGGCGGCGCATTTCCCGCAGGCACTGGTGGGGGCGGGCACGGTGCTCACCGTGAGGCAAGTGCGCGAGGTGCATGCGGCTGGTGGGCACCTAGTGGTGGCCCCCAACTTTGATCCGGCGGTGGTGAGTGAGGCTCTGAAACGAGACATGGTCTGCCTGCCCGGCGTGATGACCCCCACCGAAGCCTTCGCCGCGCTGGCCGCAGGTGCCCACGGCCTCAAACTCTTCCCCGCAGAGCTGATCACCCCGCAAGCCGTCAAAGCCCTGCGTGCCGTGTTGCCAACGAGCACGCGTTTGCTGCCGGTGGGCGGTATCACTCCCGACAACATGACGCCTTACCGCAGCGCAGGCGCCAACGGATTTGGCATTGGCTCGGCGCTGTACAAACCGGGCA
>JANPNG010000344.1:0-3658 GCA_031427355.1 Hylemonella sp. | reverse complement strand
GTGACGAAGTGCCGTGCGAGGCGTTGCCATGAGCGCAGGGTGTTGCGTGCAGCGTAGGTATTGGTGACCATCCCCTGCAGGTGCGCGCTGTAGCTGGCGCAGTCGCGGTCGAGTTGCCAGGCGGCGCGCATGCCTTCGGCGCACCAGGCCTGAAAGTGCGCGAAGTCGGGAATGCGCGCACCTTCAATGCGCAGGACGGCGCGCTGCTCGTTGGTGTCGGCACTATTTTGCCCAACGCGGGTGGCGACGCTGATCACGCGGGCCTTGATCTCAGCGAGGCCCGCTTCGCGTTGCGCGGCGGCGCTGGCGCTCACACTGCGGGCTGCGGGCGGTGGCGCCGGCGGGTGCGGCGCGGCGGGCTGCGCTATGGAAGGCGCGGGTTGAGGTGGAGACAGAGGCGCAGTGGGATGCGCGGACAGCGGCGCAGGCCCGGAGAAATACGGTGGAACTCCATCGGCCACTGGCGCGAAGGTGGGTGCGCCTTCGCTTGAAACTGGCTGGTGTCCTGCTGTGTAATCCACGTGCGCCCCCCGCTTTTTTTTGCGCTTCGCACGCCTGCCGGTCTGCTGCCGGTCCTGACGCGCGCTGCGATTGAGCAAGCGAGTCTGGCGGGAGTTTGTCAATTTGTCACGGACATTTGACCATTCGGAGTGTGATATTTGAACATTCGCAAACAGCGGCAAATGATCGGTTCGAGAGAATCTTCCGGAAGTACCGGGTCCACCCCGGCGGCCTCCCCCAGCGAACGAAAAAGTCGTAGACGGCTGATTACGCTCCCCCCACCGCCGCCAAAATCGCCTCATCAAAAATCGCCACCGCCCGCGTCCAGCCCGCCGATGCGCCGCGAATCTTGTGCGGGAAGCAACTGATGACGAAGCCATCGGCCGGCAGGGCTTCGAGGTTGTGCAGTTTTTCGAGATGGCAGTAGCCGATGTCGCGGCCGGCCTTGTGGCCTTCCCAGATCAGCGAGGCGTCGCCGGTTTCGGCGTATTTCTGCGCGGTGTAGACGAAGGGCGCGTCCCAGCTCCAGGCATCGGTGCCGGTGAGGCGTACACCGCGCTGCAGCAGATACATGGTGGCCTCATAGCCCATGCCGCAGCCGGCGCTGACAAAGTCGTTGTGGCCGTAGCGCGAGCCGGCGCGGGTGTTGACGACCACGATCTCCAGCGGCTTCAAGGTGTGGTCGATGCGCTTGAGTTCGGCCTCGACATCGGCGGCGGTCACCACATAGCCATCGGCGAAGTGCCGGAAGTCGAGTTTGACGCCGGGCTGGAAACACCAGTTGAGATCAACTTCGTCAATCGTGATGGATCTCTCGCCCTTATTCATGGTCGGGTGAAAGTGATACGGCGCGTCCAGGTGTGTGCCATTGTGGGTCGACAGCGACACCTGTTCAACCGCCCACACTGCGGAATCCGGCAGGTCTTCCTGCTTCAAGCCCGGAAAGAACGGCGCCATCTGGTGAAACGAGTTTTCGTGGTTGAAGTATTCGATCTTCGGCGCGAACGCCGGCGGGTCCGAGATGACGTCGTTCTCGAGATAGATGGAAAGGTCGATGATTTTTCGGGTCATGTTGTATGAGGAGTCAGATCAGAAAACGCTCCAGGCCGACGTGAGCCCGGCATATAGGCCTGCACGAATACGTGTCGTAAATGCAGGCTCAGAACCCAGTCTGCCACAAGCGGCTTGTTGGCCCGCCCGCGGTCGCGTTCCGGGACAACCATTGTGGGCCGTGCGAGCCTGGCGCGGCATCCTGCGACTACCTGCTTCGCTTCCGGTTGCCAGGTCTTCCAGAGCCGGATCGAGCATCTTGGCGGGAACGCCGCGCTTTTTCAGCGCCTGTACCAGGCGTTGCGTCGGTGCGAACGTGAACTTGGCCTCATCGCGGCGCAGGCCTGCGCCGATAGTCGATTTGAGGGCAATGGCGAGAATGCCGTCAAGTCCTGCAGTTTGAAGAAACGTTCTTCAAACTGCAGGAATCCTTGCTATCATGGCATCATGATCGAACGCAACATCGCACCGCTGCTGCGACAACTGGCCAGCCAGTATCCGGTAGTCACCCTCACCGGGCCACGGCAAAGCGGCAAGACCACTTTGGCCAAGAGCCTGTTCTTCGATAAACCCTACGTGACGCTGGAGGATCCTGACACGCGTCGCTACGCGGCAGACGACCCGCGTGGCTTTTTGGCGCAATACATGCACGGTGCGATCCTGGATGAAATCCAGCGCGCGCCCGAGCTTGCGTCATATTTGCAGGGCATGGTCGATGCCAAGCCACAGCCCGGCCGGTTCATCCTGACGGGCAGCCACCAGTTTGAACTGATGAGCCAGGTTTCGCAGTCTCTGGCCGGGCGAACCGCCGTGCTGCGCTTGCTGCCGTTTACGCTGGCCGAGGTGCGACGCCTGCGCGGCGGCGAGGCGGACCCCGATCTGCCGCAAACCCTGTTGACGGGGTTCTATCCACGCATCCATGACCAGGACCTCGACCCTTCACAAGCCTTGGCCGACTACTTCGCCACCTACGTGCAGCGCGATCTGCGCCAGCTCGCCGCGGTGCAGGATTTGCATCGCTTCGAGCGTTTTGTGCGCCTGTGTGCCGGGCGCATTGGGCAATTGCTCAACCTGAGCAACCTGGGCAACGACGCGGGTGTCTCGCACGCCACCGCCCGCGCCTGGATCGACCTGCTGCAAAGCAGCTACATCGTGCACCTGCTTCCCCCCTGGTTCACCAATACCGGCAAGCGCCTGGTGAAAGCACCGAAGCTGTATTTTTACGATGTCGGCCTGGCCTGCTGGTTGTTGGGCTTGCGCAGTGCAGTGCAGGTTGCGCGTGACCCGCTGTGGGGCAGCCTGTTCGAGAACTTCGTCATCATGGAAGCCATGAAAGACCGGCTCAACGTCGGCGAATCGGCCGAGATGTATTTCTACCGCGACTCTGAAGGCAATGAGGTCGACTTGCTGCTGCCAACCGGCGGCAGGATGCACGCCATCGAGATCAAGGCGGGTGCCACCGTCAACCCGGACTATTTCAAAGGCCTCAAGACCTTCGCCGCCCATCAGCCGGGGGTCTTCGCCAGTGGTTGCGTGGTATTTGGTGGCACACACGGGCAAGGCCGTGGTGGCTGGCCGGTGTATTCGTGGTTGCAATTGCGACACAAGCCGCCTGGCTGAGGGCGCCCCCGGTGTAACGATCTGCTGCATTCGTCGGTCGACGGGATCGTGGCGACCACCAAGGCGATTCCGATCACCGAGCAGGGGGATTGCGTGTTTGTGGTGGGGACGTCGGTTGATCGGGAAGCGTTGTTGTAGCGGTACTTCTTCGAGTTTTGTCCGGCTGCCAGGCCTTGGCGCGTGGGGTGGTATCGCCGGCTCGTGCCGCCAGGCGGGCCATCTCGTGCCGGCGCCCTCGGCGGCGAGGGCGTTTGGCGCACCGGACTCCAACCACGCTGGTTGGATCAGGCCGGTGTGGCACTCAGCTCCGCGGCTGTCCTCCGCCCTGCGGGCTCCCCCTTTATGCCGCTGCGCTGAGCGCCACACCGACCTGATCCCGCCCACCCCCCCGATCGGCAAAATGCCCTGATGCTCGGTGACCCTCGGTCACGACCTGATCAGAACGTGATGCCGTATCCAGAACGCCATGCCGTATCAGGCGCCCTTC
>JANPNG010000343.1:0-1804 GCA_031427355.1 Hylemonella sp. | reverse complement strand
TGCCTTCTGGTCATGCGTATGCCAAGGCGCTGCGCACGGTGAAAACCTGCGTTGGCAGCGAGTGGTGCCGCATGGGCACGCAGGATTCCACCCAGATGGGCAAAGACCTGGAGCGCGCGATGTGGCGCATGTACGCGCCGCACAAGGTGAAGTTTGCCGTCAGCGGCTGCCCACGCAACTGCGCCGAATCCGGCATCAAGGACGTCGGCATCATCGGCGTCGATTCGGGCTGGGAGATGTACATCGCCGGCAACGGCGGCATCAAGACCGAGGTCGCGCACTATTTCACCAAGCTCAAAACAGCGGCGGAAGTGCTGGAATACACCGGCGCATTTTGCGAGCTGTACCGGCAAGAAGGCTGGTATCTGGAACGCACGGTGCATTACGTCAACCGCGTCGGGCTCGACTACGTGAAGAAAAAAATCCTGGAAGACCACGCAGGCCGCAAAGCGCCCCAACAAATCAGCCGCACTGGTTTCGACCGGAGATTGCGGCACTCTCCTACAGGAAAAGCTGAGGCGCAGATGTACCTTGATTTAGCCAACGTAAGGAGAAAAAATAATGGTCACATCAGACTTAAGGTCGTCACTGGCGATTGACTGGAGTTCGGCGATTTGGTCTGGCATCATCGCCGGTGCTGTTTTCATGATGATGGAGATGGTGATGGTGCCGATGTTCCTGGGCGGCAGTCCGTGGGGACCACCGCGTATGATCGCCGCCATTGGCATGGGAAAAGGGGTGTTGCCGCCGCCGGACACCTTTGCGCTCGTTCCAATGATGGTGGCGATGGCCATTCACTTCACGCTTTCCATCGTGTTGGCGGTTGTCCTGGCTTGGGTAATTAACGCCTTCGGACTAGGCATGGCAGCCATGGTCGGCGCGATCTTCGGACTGGTCATCTATCTCATCAACTTCTATGCACTTACCGCCGTGTTCCCGTGGTTCGAAATGGCGCGTAACTGGATCAGCATTTTTGCGCATGTGATGTTCGGCGCAGTGGCAGCGCTGTCTTACAAGTGGTTGCAAAAGTCAAACGGGCAAGCAGCGAGGGTTTAGCTACTTGAATGGACCTATTTCTTCGCTCATCGTGTACTTATAGACCCGGCACGATTTATAAATGAACTCTTGATGGTTGGCGGAGAGAATGGCTCATGCAAAAAGAAGACGCCCGCAAGCAGGCGCGAGAAGAACTGCACGAACGCTGCAAGCAAATCATACGCATGCACCACGAAGGTGTTGGCTGATGCAAGTCGTCGAGCAGACCGGTCTGAGCTGGACGGCTGTTAATACTGCACTGCGTTTGCACAGCGCAGGCAATACAAGCTCCATGAAGCCTGGCGTCCGAGGCGAAAAGCGCCCCGAGCAATTGAAGATGGACTTTGCCCTGTGGAGCAGACCCGCAGTACGCCAGCACATAGAGCAGTCGCTGGGCTGTTGATTTCCATCCAAATCTGACCCCCTCTTTCAATCCAATATTGACCCCACCTGCTGCAGTTTAAAGCCTTGCAAAGCGGCTGTGGATAAGTATGAAGTTCAAGCTATTGGTGTGAGTTCTCCTTCTTTGGTTATTGGCTGTCTGGTTTTTGATGTTTGTTTCGCCGGGCTTGCAAGCCCGGCGGCGATTTTGACTTTGGCACTGGATTGTTTGAAACGCCAGCTCTGGTTGCCCGTCTCCACGATATGGCAGTGATGCGTGAGCCGGTCAAGTAGCGCCGTCGTCATCTTCACATCACCAAACACCTGCGCCCATTCGGCAAAGCCCAAATTGGTGGTGATCACCACACTGGTGCGTTCGTACAGCTTG
>JANPNG010000342.1:0-13110 GCA_031427355.1 Hylemonella sp. | reverse complement strand
GGGCTGGCGGTGACGGGTTCCAAGCGTGCGGTGGCGTTCAAAGACATCCCCACCATTGCCGAGTCGGGCTACCCTGGCTTTGTCATCAACCCGTGGTTTGGCCTGTTTGCGCCCAAAGGCACACCGGTGGCGGTGGTGCGGCAAATCAATGCTGACATTAAAAAAATTCTCGAAGACAAAGACACTCAAGATAAATTTGCCGTTCTGGGTGCAGAGCCGTTTGACACGCGGCCCGAAGAGTTCGCCGCCATGCTTCATGCTGACATTCAAAAATGGGCGGCGGTGGTGAAGAGTTCGGGCGCAACGGCTGATTGAAATCGATCCACTGTAGAGACAACATCATGCAAATCAAAAAAATAGCGGGCGCGCTCGGCGCTGAAATTTCGGGTGTGGACTTGTCCCAAGGCATTTCAGCCCGTTTGGCCGCTGACATTCGTCAAGTCTTTCTGGAACACCAGGTTATTTTTCTACGTCGTCAAGACCTCAGCCCAGCGCAGTTCTTGGCTTTTGCCCAAGCCATGGGCCAGCCGATTGAGTACCCCTTTGTCAAAGGAATTGAAGGCTTTCCTCACATCATCGAAGTCAAAAAACTCGCGCACGAAAAAGCCAACTTCGGTGGCATCTGGCATTCGGACACGACCTACCTGGACGTGCCACCGATGGGCTCCATGCTGCTGGCCAAAGAAGTTCCACCTTATGGTGGCGACACGCTGTTTGCCAATCAATACCTGGCCTATGAAGTCCTGTCTGACACGATGAAGGGTTTGCTGGCCGGTTTGAAGGGTATCAGCAGTTCGGCCAAAGCCGATGTCTCTAAAACACGAGAAGACCGCATCAAGACCGATGGAAAAGGCGAGGGCGCAGCCACTGCGCCACAGCAGTTCCAGGCCCTGCACCCCATCGTGCGCACCCACCCCGAGACCGGGCGTAAAGCGCTGTACGTCAACGTGGCTCACACGGCAGGCATCGGCGGCATGACAGACGCCGAAAGCGCGCCGATTTTGAACTTCCTCTTCGCGCACCAGGTCAAGCCCGAGTTCACCTGCCGCTTTGCGTGGGAGCCCAACTCCCTCGCGTTTTGGGACAACCGCTGCACCCAGCACAACCCGGTCAACGACTACCACGGCCACCTCAGGCTGATGCACCGCATCACCTTGCAGGGCGACAAACCGGTTTGACCCTCACAATCCAGTACGCCAACGATGACTACCCCCTTGAGCCGACCACCCCTCAACATCCGAGGCCACCGTTTTAAGCCGTTGACGTGGGACACTATGAGCCCCGTCCAACTGGCCATGGCCGAGAGCGTGATGGCGGGAAAACGCGGCTCCCTGCAAGGCCCGTACAACGTGCTCATGCGCAGCCCCGAGCTGGGTCACTTGGCGCAGCAGTTTGGTGAGCACACCCGCTTTAACTCCTCACTGCCCCTCGCTCTGAACGAGTTGGCCATTTTGATGGTGGCGCGCTTTTGGACTAGCCAGTTTGTCTGGTTCGCACACAAGCGAATGGCGCTTGATGCGGGACTGGACACGGCGTTGATAGATGACGTCGCCTCAGGCCGCGCACCCACACATCTGAACACGCTTGCGTCTGAGGTTGCCGCTGTCTATGGCTTCTGTCACGAGCTGCTTCAAATAAAACAAGTCAGCGACTCGACCTACGTGGCTTTGGTAACGCACTTTGGCGAGCGTGGTGTGGTGGACTTGATGGGCACGATGAGCTACTACACACTGGTCAGCATGGCGCTGAATGTGGATCAGTACCCGCTGCCTGAGGGTGCAGAACCTGAACTCCAAGTTCTAAGCCATGACTGATTTTTTAGAGGTCAATTTTCATCCGGTCGTGGCCGCTGCACTGTGTCAAGATAAGGGTTTGTAGCAAAGATAGACCATGACCACTTACGACGCGAGCTGGCTTGACAGCATGTACAACAACCGGGCCTTGGTGCCTGACCACGCCCGGCACTTTGCCCAATGGGCCGAAGCGTCGGATGACGCGCGCGACGCACACACCAATCAGCTTGACATCGCTTATGGCGACGGTGTCATGGAGACGCTTGACGTGTTCCCCGCGAAGGCCAAAAAGGGCGCGCCCGTGGTGGTTTTTATCCACGGCGGCTACTGGCGCTCGCTGGACAAGTCGGACCACTCCTTCATCGCACCGGCCTTTGTGAACCAGGGCGCGTGCGTGGTGATTCCCAACTACGCGCTGTGTCCAGCAGTCACGCTGCCGCAAATCGTGATGCAGATGGTCAAGGCGCTGGCCTGGACCTATCGTAACGCACGCAAGTTCGGCGGTGACCCGAATCGCATCACGGTGATCGGCCACTCGGCGGGTGGGCATTTGGCTGCCATGTTGCTGGCCTGTGCCTGGCCCATTTATGCCAAGGGTTTGCCAGTCGATTTGGTTAAAAACGCGCTGTCTATTTCGGGTCTGTATGACTTGGAGCCGATCATGCACACGCCCTTCCTGAAAGAGTCTTTGAAGCTCACACCTGAGCAGGTGCAACTGTGCAGCCCAGCCTGGATGCCACGCCCGCGCCAGGGCACGCTCTACACCGTGGCGGGGGGTGATGAGAGTGCTGAGTTCTTGCGGCACAACACTTTGATTCAAACCGCCTGGGGTAAAAAAGTGGTGCCGGTGCGCGTTGCTATTCCAGGGCGCAATCATTTCAGCGTGCTGGAAGACTTGACCGCACCGTGGGAGCGGCTGCATAAGTTGGCTAGTAAGTTGGTGTTTGGTTGATTTGTCTGTTCTAGGTTTTTGTCGGTGAGGTTTCTACAATGCAGGCATGTTCTCTGCCCACACGCATTCGGGTGCTTCGTTTGACGCCCACCACTCACCCCTCCTGCAACACCTCAACCCGGAGCAACTCGCGGCCGTTACCCTGCCGCCCGAGCCTGCGCTGATTCTGGCCGGTGCGGGTTCGGGCAAGACGCGGGTGCTCACCACCCGCATTGCCTGGCTCTTGCAAACCGGGCAAGTCACGCCCGGTGGCGTGCTGGCCGTGACCTTCACCAACAAGGCCGCCAAAGAGATGATGACGCGCTTGCAGGCCATGCTGCCGGTCAACGTGCGCGGCATGTGGATCGGCACCTTTCATGGCCTGTGCAACCGCTTCTTGCGATCGCATTTCAAGCTGGCCAATTTGCCACAAGCGTTTCAGATTCTGGACACGCAAGACCAGCTCAGCGCCATCAAACGATTGTGCAAACAGTTCAACGTGGATACCGACGACGAGCGCTTTGCCCCCAAAAAACTGGCACGTTTTATTGGCGCCTGCAAAGAAGAGGGCCAGCGCCCGAACATGCTGGACGCACGCGACCCCGAAACCCGCAAAAAGATCGAGCTCTACCAGCTGTATGAAGAACAGTGCCAGCGCGAAGGTGTGGTGGATTTTGGTGAGCTGATGCTGCGCTCTTTTGAGCTGCTGCGTGACAACGACCCGATCCGTGAGCACTACCGCCGACGCTTTCGCCACATCCTGATCGACGAGTTTCAGGACACCAACAAACTGCAATACGCCTGGATCAAGATGATTGCCGGCTTGCCTGTCGAGAGCGGCGGTGCCGCCGTGTTGGCCGTGGGCGATGACGACCAAAGCATCTACGCCTTTCGCGGCGCGCGCGTGGGCAATATGGCTGACTTTGTGCGCGAGTTCAACGTGCAGCACCAGATCAAGCTGGAAGAAAACTACCGCAGCGGTAGCAACATTCTCGATTCGGCTAACGAACTCATCAGCCACAACACCAAGCGCCTGGGGAAAAACCTGCGCACCAGTCAAGGCCCGGGTGAACCGGTGCGCGTGATCGAGTCCACCAGTGACTTTGCCGAAGCACAGTGGATGGTGGACGAGATGAAGCAACTCGTTCGCGAGGGGCTGAACCGCAAAGAAATCGCCGTGCTCTACCGCTCCAACGCGCAAAGCCGCGTGATTGAGACGGCGCTGTTCAATGCGGGCGTGCCGTATCGCGTGTACGGCGGCCTGCGCTTCTTTGAGCGTGCCGAGATCAAGCACGCATTGGCGTACCTGCGTTTGCTGGAGAACCCGGTAGACGACACCAGCTTTATGCGCGTGGTGAACTTCCCGCCGCGCGGCATTGGCGCGCGCACCATTGAGCAACTGCAAGATGCGGCGCGCGCATTTGACGGCAGTAAGGGCTGTTCATTGCACGCCGCCGTTAGCACCATCCCCGGTAAGGCAGGCACCAACCTGAGCGCCTTTGTGGCCAAGATGGACGTGCTACGTGAGCAGACCGCCGGCCTGACCTTGCGCGAGATCATCGACCTGGTGCTGGACCACAGTGGCCTGTTGATCCACTACAAGGCTGAGAAAGAAGGCGCGGACCGTATTGAAAATCTGGAGGAGCTGGTCAACGCCGCCGAGAGCTTTGTCACCCAAGAAGGCTTTGGCCGCGATGCGGTGGCGCTGCCGGTGGACGAGTGGGGCGAGCCGCTGACGCAATCGCCCGTGAGTCAGGGCATAGAAGCCCCCGTTCGTGCTGAGCCTGTCGAAGCGCTCGCGAGGTCTTCGACCCTTCGACCAGCTCAGGACGGGCCAAGCTCAGACCGAGCGGACTTTGTCGAACCAGAAACCGGCGAAACCCTGAGTCCACTCGCCGCCTTTCTCACCCACGCCGCGTTGGAGTCCGGCGACAACCAAGCCCAGGCCGGGCAAGACGCCATCCAGCTCATGACCGTGCACGCCAGCAAAGGACTGGAGTTTGACGCTGTCTTCATCGGCGGCATGGAAGAGGGCCTGTTCCCGCATGAAAACGCCATGAGCGACTACGAGGGCCTGGAGGAAGAACGCCGCCTGATGTATGTCGCTATCACCCGTGCCCGCCAGCGCCTGTACCTGAGCCACTCGCAAACCCGCATGCTGCACGGTCAGACCCGCTACAACCTCAAGAGCCGCTTCTTTGACGAGTTGCCTGAGGCCGCGCTCAAGTGGATCACGCCTAAAAATCCGGGCTTTGGCAGTGGGTATGGTTCGGGTTTCAATTCGAGTGGTGCTACAAATAAAGGAGCTGCTTACACCAGTCCTGCCTGGGGCAGAAGCAGTTTAGGCTCAAATTCTGAGGTCTTCAAGAGCCCGCCTGTGCCCGTGCAAAAGGCCGAGTCTGGTCACGGCATCAAGTCCGGCATGGCCGTGTTCCACGCCAAGTTTGGTGAAGGCAAGGTGCAGGCCATCGAAGGCACGGGCAATGACGCCCGCGCCCAAGTCAACTTCCCGCGCCACGGCGTGAAGTGGCTGGCGCTGTCGGTGGCGAAACTGACCCCGATTTGATTAGGATCAAAGTGCACAGGGGTTTGCCGTGACACGATACGCAGGCAACTGGAGAAATCAGATGAAAAAATTACGTGTGCTCGCCTTTGCGGGTTTTGCGGCTTGTGCCTTGGCACCTGCCATGGCCCAAACCAATGTGGGCGTGTCCATCGGCATCCAGCAACCCGGCGTGTACGGGCGCATTGACATTGGCAACTTCCCCCGGCCCATGGTGGTGTACCCGCAGCCTGTGGTGATTGTGCCTTCACCCGTGGCGGTGTACCAGCAACCGATTTACCTCTACGTCCCACCCGGCCATCAGAAGAATTGGGCCAAGCACTGCTATCGCTACAGCGCCTGTGGCCAGCCGGTGTACTTCGTGCAGGAAAGCTGGGTGCGTGAGCGTTATGACGAGGGCCGTGGCCACGACGAGGGCTATGGCAAACGCGACAAACGCGACAAACACGACAAAAAGCGTGACCGTGGGCATGACCGCGACGATGACCGGCGCGATAACCGGTGAGATGAAGGCGACTGCTACACCAACGGACTTGGTGGTCGCTAACTGACTTATGGAGAGGCCGGGGTTTCAGGTTCCACCGTAAAACTGTCGCGGAAGGTGAAGTAGATTGAGGTGAAGAACATGGCACCCAGCAGCATGATGGTGGGCAGCATCAGAACGCTCATCAGCTCGGGCTGCCCCAGCAGGGCCGACACCATGATGATCACAAAGCCCACCCCGAGAAACAGGCCCAGCCAGGTCAAGGTGAAGACCGTCATGGCCCCAAAATTGCGCAGGCAGGCTATCCCGCTGAAAAACAGGCTTTTAAGGGGTGATACGCCGTGCCAGTGCACCAGGGCCGGAGCATGCCAGAACAAGAGCGACAGGGGCAGGTACACGGTCATGGCCACGTACAGCGCCCATTGAAAATCAGCGGACTGGATCATCTCGGGCGTTAGCGTGCCGCCCACCAGGTACAGGCGGGCAAATTGACCACCATCCAGCAGGGCCGAGACGCCCAGCACCGCCAGAAAACCCAGCGCGTAAATGGCACCCAAAATGAGCATGGCGCGCGTTTGCTGTTGCCCCGCACGGAACGCGCTGATCAGCAGTACAGGCATGGGGAACTTGCCCTGATCGGCCTCACGCGTGGCGGCCATCAGCCCCAGCGTGGCAGCGGGCAAAACGGCCAGGGCCAGGGCATTGCCCACATAGGGCAGCAGGCTGCCCAGCGATACGGCGATGATGAACATCAAGAACAGGCCAGCGAGTGCCAGCGGCTGCTTCCAGAAGGCACGCAGCCCCTGTTTGACCCACAGCAACCCGGTGCGGGCGGGAACGATTTGGAGCCGCACAGCGGGCAGGGGGCTGTTACTTGAAGGCGTCATGGGGCAAGTGTGTGTCCAGTTGAATTGGATGCGCAATGCGCTGGCGCAAGACCCGCTCGAAATGCGCCGGGTCATGGGCTTGCAACACGGCCGCCTCTCTGGGCAGGTGCAGGTCCCACAAGCGTGAGAGCCAAAAGCGCAGGGCTCCGGCGCGAAGCAAGGCGGGCAGCAGTTCGCGCTCAGCCGCTGTCAGGGGGCGCACTGCCGCGTAGGCTTGCAAGAACGCCGTCGTGCGGGCATCGTCCATGATGCCAGAGGCCAGGTCAATGCACCAGTCGTTCAGGCACACGGCCAGATCGAATATCCAGGTGTCTAGCCCCGCGAAATAAAAGTCGAAGAAGCCGGTGAGCACGGGCCGGCCCTGGGCGTCGGGCTCGCGGTCAAACATCACGTTGTCGCGAAACAGGTCGGCATGAATCGGCCCACGCGGCAAGGCGGTGTAGGTCGATGAGGCGGCCACATGGTTTTGGTAGGCCAACTCGCTGCGGATCAACGTGGCCTGTTCTGGGTCCAGGTAAGGCAGCACCACGGGAACCGTCTCGTTCCACCAGTCCAGTCCGCGTAAATTGGGTTGACTGCGGTCAAAATCGCGCGCGGCCAGGTGCATTTTGGCCAGCATGCCGCCCACGGCGGTGCAGTGGGCAGGCGTGGGCGAGAGTTCGCTTTTGCCGCGCAGGCGGTTGACCACCGCAGCGGGCTTGCCCTTGAGCTTGTGCAGGATGTCTCCATCGCGGTCTGCCGCCGGGTCGGGCGCGGGGATGCCGTGCAGCGCCAGGTGCTTCATGAAGTGCAGGTAGAAGGGCAACTGCGCAAAGCTCAGGCGCTCGAACAGGGTGAGCACGTAGTCGCCCTGGTCGGTGGTGACAAAGTAGTTGGTGTTTTCGATGCCGCCGGAGCAGCCTTCCATGCTTTGCAGCGGGCCCAGGTTCAGGGTGTGCAGCAGGGCGCTGGCCTCATCGAATGAGACTTCCGTGTAAACCGCCATGAATCAGAAGCCCAGGACTTTCCAGCCATTGGGGCCGCTGGTTCTGCCTCGGCGATCCACCGTCGAAGGGTTGCGGTCGCTGCTTTCGGGGTTCACCTCGTACGATGGTAAATCGCCCTTGGGGCTGACCGTGATGTTTTTGGTTTCGCCACCCATGCGCAGCTCGTCAATGCGCGAGCCCTTGTCTTCATGGTGAATGCGCTCTATGGTTCGCTCTGCCTTGCCTGTACCTGCGGCTTGCGAGTCAGATGGCGCTGTGGCGGGCGAGGCGGGGCGGGAGGCCTGCGCCAGGGCAAGCCCGGAGCAGCACAGCAAGAAGGCGAGGAGGGTGGTGGCGCGCATGCGGTCATTGTAGAACTTTTGGGCGTGAATTCTTCACAGGCACAATGCGCGCATGAGTGACACCCCAAGCCCCCCCAATCCCTTGCCCAGTACTTCGGCTACCGCGCCCAAAACCCTGCTGCTGGTGGATGGATCGAGCTACCTGTATCGAGCCTTTTTTGCGGGTGGCGACTCCATGAGCGTCACTTTTCCCGATGGCACGGTGCACAAGACGGGTGCTATCCGCATCATCATCAACATGCTGCAAAGCCTGCGCAAGGAGTTTCCTGCCGATTACGTAGCCTGCGTGTTTGACGCCAAGGGAGCGACCTTTCGCGACGAAATTTACCCTGAATACAAGCAGCACCGCAGCCCCATGCCCGATGATCTGCGTGCCCAGATTGAGCCGATTCATGAGGTTGTGCGGCTGATGGGCTGGCCGGTGCTGGACGTGCCGGGTGTGGAGGCTGATGATGTCATCGGCACGCTGGCGGTGACGGCGGCGCGCCAGGGCATTGAGGTGATCGTGAGCAGTGGCGACAAGGACTTGGCGCAACTGGTTAACTCGCACATCACCATCATCGACACCATGAACGGCAAGCGGCGCGACGTGGCTGGGGTGACGGCTGAATTCGGCGTGCCGCCCGAGCGCATGATCGACTACCAAACCCTGGTGGGCGACGCGGTGGACAACGTGCCCGGCGTGGCCAAGGTGGGCCCCAAGACGGCGGTGAAGTGGCTACAGGAGTACGGCTCGCTAGACGCTTTGGTGGCCAACGCGGGTCAGATCAAAGGCGTGGTGGGCGAGAACTTGCGTGCCGCACTGGGTTGGTTGCCCACAGGCCGCAGCCTCGTGACGATCAAGACCGATTGCGATTTACAGGCTTTTGTGCCCAACCTGCCTGCTATTGATTCAATAGCTGCTTGTGCACAGAACACAAGCGCTCTGGCCATTTTTTATACAAAATACGGCTTCAAGGGCTTGGCCAGGGCGCTGGAAAGTAGTGCCTCCAACGCCGTTCGGGCTGAGCCTGTCGATGCCCTTCGACAGGCTCAGGGTGAACGGGCTAACCGCAAATCTGAAAAGGCCGTGGCCCAACGCGAGCCTGGCCTGTTCGATGAACCCGAAGCGCTTGTCGCAGCGGATGTGCCCGTCGTTCCCGCACCTGCACCCGTGAGCACCGTCGCCTACGACACCGTCCTCACCTGGGACGCTTTCAACACCTGGCTGGCGCGCATCGAAGCTGCAGAGCTGGTGGCCGTGGACACCGAAACCACCTCGCTCGACGAGATGCGCGCCGAGATCGTCGGCTTGTCTTTCAGCGTCAAACCCGGCGAGGCGGCCTACATCCCGCTCACGCACGACTACCCTGATGCCCCGGCCCAGTTGCCGCGCGACGAGGTGTTGGCACGCCTCAAGTCCTGGCTGGAAAACCCGGCGCGCAAAAAACTGGGCCAGCACGTCAAGTACGACCGCCATGTGTTTGCCAACCATGGTGTGGAGGTGCATGGCTACGCGCACGACACCATGCTGCAAAGCTATGTGCTGGAAGTGCACAAACCCCACGGCCTGTCCAGTCTGGCCGAGCGTCACCTGGGCCGCAGCGGCATCAGCTATGAAGACCTGTGTGGCAAAGGCGTGAACCAGATTTCCTTCAGCCAGGTGGACATTGCCAAGGCGGCTGAATACTCGTGCGAAGACTCCGACCAGACGCTGGACGTGCACCTGGCCCTGTGGCCGCAACTGCAAGCCAACGACAAGCTGCGCTTCATTTACGAGTTGGAAATCTCCAGCAGCGAGGCCCTGTACCGCATCGAGCGCAACGGCGTGCTGATTGACGCCCCCACGCTGGCCGCGCAAAGCCACCAGCTAGGCCAGCGCATCTTGCAACTGGAAACCGAGGCGCACGAGCTGGCGGGCCAACCCTTTAACCTGAGCAGCCCCAAGCAAATTGGTGAAATCTTCTTCACCAAACTCGGTCTGCCTATCGTCAAGAAAACCGCCACCGGCGCGCCCAGTACCGACGAAGAAGTACTGGAGAAACTGGCTGAGGATTTCCCCCTGCCCGCCAAAATTCTGGAGCACCGCGGCCTGGCCAAGCTCAAGGGCACGTACACCGACAAACTCGCGCAACTGGCCCACCCGCGCACGGGCCGCGTGCACACCCACTACGCGCAAGCCGTGGCCGTGACCGGGCGCTTGAGCAGCAACGACCCCAACCTGCAAAACATCCCCGTGCGCACCCCCGAGGGCCGCCGCGTGCGCGAGGCCTTTGTGGCCCCAGCGGGCTGCCTGATTGCCAGTGCCGACTACAGCCAAATCGAGCTGCGCATCATGGCCCACATCAGTGGCGACGCGGCCTTGTTGCTGGCTTTTCATGACGGCATGGACGTGCACCGCGCCACGGCGGCCGAGATCTTCGGCATCACCACCGCCGAGGTCAGCAGCGAGCAGCGCCGCTACGCCAAGGTCATTAACTTCGGCTTGATCTACGGCATGAGTGCCTATGGCTTGGCGCGGGCCTTAAGCATCGACAACACGGCGGCGAAGAACTACATCGCCCGCTACTTTGACCGCTACCCCGGCGTGCGCCACTACATGGACGACACGCGCCGCCTGGCCAAGGAGCAGGGCTATGTGGAAACCGTGTTTGGCAGACGCCTCTATCTGCCCGAGATCAACTCACCCAACGGCCAGCGCCGCAGTGGTGCCGAGCGCGCCGCCATCAACGCCCCCATGCAGGGCACAGCAGCCGACCTCATCAAGCTGAGTATGGTGAAAGTGCAGCAGGTGCTGGACGCAGAGAAGCGCGGCACCAAAATGATCATGCAGGTGCATGACGAACTGGTGTTTGAAGTGCCCGAAGCCGAGGTGGACTGGGTGCGCCATGAAGTGCCGCGCCTGATGGCGGGTGTGGCCCACCTCAAGGTGCCGCTATTGGCAGAAGTGGGCGTGGGGATCAATTGGGATCAGGCGCATTGATTAGCTTCCATACAGCGGCGTCACTGTGTGGTTGCCAGCCCCAGCGCCTCGGCCTCAACCGGGCCGAGGTACTCGGTGCTGCGGCAATTGGCGGTGCTCAATTTTTGGAAGACAGTATTGGCCGTTGTTACGGGCAACATGGCGCGCAGGTAGCGGATCAGGGTTTGGGCCTGGGGGGCCAGCAGCTCGGTTTCGCACACGCCGCGTCCAAAGTCTGCGTCCGGCGGAATCTGAGAGAAGCCAATGCGCGTGGGTGGTACTGCGTTCAGTATGAGGCGCTGGCGCCCTGCCGCAAACACCAGCATGCAGGGCGTGAGACAAGTCGTCCCTGGGGGCAGTTGCGTGTCGTAGCCCCGGTTCTTGACAATGGAGCCGACCGTGATGGCGCTGCCGATCAGGCCACTTTGCAGGTCAATCAGCACGCGCTTGCTGCGGCAACTGGTTTTATCCAGTGTGGTCATGACATAGCGTAAATCATGCGCCGTGTCGTCGGTCAACGCGCCGGTCAGCCGGATGTGGCAGTTGCCATTGCGTCGGTCCACGTCCAGCGGCAGGCGCTCAACGACCGGGGCACTGGCCCGGGCCTGCGGGGTCGGTGCGGCGGGGGCTTGGGCCGGGGGAGAACCCGCACAGCCCGCCAGCACCAGCAAGGCGAGTGGCAGGGCCTTCAGCAGTGGCCAGATCAGGGGGCTTTGTTGGGCTGGCATGGGTGCAATTTTCTACGAGGCCCGCAGCGGCGTGCTCTCAGGGGGCAATGCCTTGATCTCGTAGGCGTCCCGATAGACCTTGAACACGAGTGGCAGTTGGAGCGAGAGATTGCCTGCCATCAAAAACGCCCGCTGCATGGTGTCAACGCGGGTGGTGTCTTGGTGACCCATTTCGGTTTTCATCGCGGCTTTGCGCGCGTCTAAAAACGCACTGAGATAGGCTGCTTCGTTGCCGCCTTGCGCCGGTGGCTTGGCGCGTTTGATGGCTTCGGCGCGGATACCGCCAAAGCTGCTGGCATCGTCATCGGGGCCGTGCATCACCATGGCGTCGTAATAGGCGAACTGGCCCAGCTCGCGCAGTCCATCTGCTTGCGCCCGTGAAACGGCGGGTTCGAAGTAGAGGCGGTCGCATTCGTGGTCCTGGGCGGCCAGAAACAGGGGGTCCTTCGCCGCTTCTTTCCACGCCTTTTCAAAAGGCTGGCCCAGACCCTGACGTGAAGACGTGCCGTTGACTTTTCTCAATGCTTCCAGGTAGGAGGTCAAGCCGTTGCTGGGCGCGATCCGTTGGTAGTGCTCAACCAACGCCAGCATGTCGTTCGTGCGTGAGGTAAAACCAATGATGCCCGCCGTGTAGCCCCGGTTTTCACGCGCATTGCCCTCGACGTTATATTTGATGAAGCCGTACTGGTTTTTCCAGTCCAGCGTCGAATTTTCGGCCGCAGAGATGAGCTTGCGCGCAATCTCTTTTTTAGCCGGAACGCGCAGACTGTCCGCATGATGCGCGTTGTCGGTGGAAGTTGCTTGCGTCGGTGCAGTTTCAGCCATGGTGCTCACCAAGCCGACGAATGCCAGGAGCAGAAGAACAGGTCGGCAGAGAATGAAAAAACGGTGCATCAAACGTGGGTAGGTATTAAATTGAATTTTTCGTAAATAGCGCACATTTTAAGGCCGAGTGCTGTTTATGCGCTCAGGAAATTGCGACTGGATACGGCTTTCCTAAGGGGCCGTTCTTCAACTCGCCTCCAAAAACCGCACCCGCACACTCTTCCCTTTAATCTTGCCGGCATTCAGGCGTGCCAGTGCCTCCCCCGCAATCGCGCGATCCACCGCGACAAAAGTGCAGAACTCGGTGACGTTGATCTTGCCGATTTGCTCGCGGGTGTAGCCTGTTTCGCCGGTGAGTGCGCCCAACACATCGCCGGGGCGGATTTTTTCTTTGCGGCCACCCAGAATTTGCAGGGTCACCATGGGGGGGAGCAGGGGCTCGTTGCTGGCGGGGCTCAGTTCATCGAGCTTGTGCCAGGTGGATTCATTTTTCTGGTACTGCTCGATCTTGCCGACAAAACCCATCTCGTCCATGCTGGCCAGGCTCAGGGCCAGGCCCGTTTCACCGGCGCGCCCGGTGCGGCCAATGCGGTGCACGTGCACTTCCGCGTCAGGGGAAATGTCCACGTTA
>JANPNG010000341.1:0-19292 GCA_031427355.1 Hylemonella sp. | reverse complement strand
ATGCTGACATTGACGTCGATGTTGCTGGAGCCGTCCAGTGGATCGAACAGCAGCAGGTATTCGCCTGCCGGGTAACGGTTGGGAATGGGCAGAATTTCGTCCATTTCCTCTGACGCCATGGCCGCCAAATGGCCCCCCCATTCGTTGGCTTCGATCAGTACCTCATTGGCAATGATGTCGAGTTTTTTTCTGCACCTCGCCTTGCACGTTCTCGCTGCCTGCGGTGCCCAGCACGCCACCCAGAGCGCCCTTGTTGACGGCCTGGCTGATGCTTTTGCAGGCGCGCGCGACCACTTCAAGCAGCAGGCGCAATTCAGAGGGGATGTGGCCTTCGGCGCGTTGTTGTTCGACCAAGTAGCGGGTGAGGGAGATTTTTGAAGACATAGGTTTCCTTAATTCCCGTTCGCCCTGAGCTTGTCGAAGGGCTTCGACAAGCTCAGCCTGAACGGTTAGTTATTCAGCCTGAAAAGTGGATTATTCAGCAAGTGCGTGGCTGACAACTTCGCGCACGTCGTTGCTCAAGTCGGTCTTGGCGGCGACGCGGGTCAGGGCTTCCCGTGCTGCGCTGCGGTAGGGCTCGGCGAGTTTTTTCCAGCGGTCCAGTCCGCGCGCCAGGCGTGCGGCGACTTGGGGGTTGATGCTGTCCAACTCGATCACACGCTCGCGCCAGAACACATAGCCTGCCGCATCGGCGCGGTGAAACGCACCGGGGTTGGCACTGCAGTAGCTGAAGATCAGACTGCGCGCGCGATTCGGGTTGCGCAGATTGAAGTTCGGGTGCATCATGAGCTGGCGGACAGCGGGCAGCACCTGACCACCCCGGTCGCAAGCCCCGGCTTGCAGTGCAAACCACTTGTCCAGCACCAGGGCATCGTCTTTGAACAGGGTGTGGAACCGCGTTAACGCGGGGGCGGCGAGAGCATGGCCGCTGCTCACCAGTGCGTTCAGCGCGTTGAAACGGTCGGTCATGTTGCCTGCGTCTTTGAAGCGCTGGTACGCCTTGCCGGGCCAGATGACATCGTTGGCGTGGCGCGCCGCCAGACACAGCATGGTCAGCGCCAGACCGGTGAGGGCGCGTCGGCCCGATGAGAGCGCATCAGGTCGGTAGCCTGCGTTGTGGCCATATGTCTCATAAGCCCATTGCCAGTCGTGTTGCAGCTCATGCGCGAGTTGCTCACGCATGGCTTCGCGTACGGCGTGGATGCGCTGCGGGTCCACCACCGCCAGTTGCTCGGCGATATAGGTCTCGGCGGGCAGGGTCAGCACCAGTTCCTTGAAGGCGGCGTCCAGTGTGGGGTGGCGCAGCACGCTGCGCATGGCGTCGATGTAGGCCGCGTCCAGCACTTTGGACTCTGCCGGGTGGGCTTGGCCTTGGATGAACTGCAGCGCGAGCTTGAGCGCCAGCCGTTGGCCCGCCTCCCAGCGGTTAAAGGGGTCGTGGTCATGCGCCAGCAGGGTGAGCAACTGGGCATCGGTGTAATCGCAGTCCAGCACTACGGGCGCAGAAAAGCTGCGCAGCAGGGACGGCACGGGTTCCGCGTCGAGGTCTGTGAACACCAAGGTCTCGCTGGCTTGCGTGAGGACGTGGGTGCGCTGCGTTCCGGTGATCTCGCTGCCATCGGCACGCAACAGGGCCAAGGCCACGGGGATCACAAAGGGCTGCTTGTCGCTTTGGCCCGGCGTGGGTGCGCAGCTTTGCGAGAGCGTGAGGGTGTAGCTGCGTGCACTCGCGTCGTAGACACCGCTTGCGCGCACGCGTGGTGTGCCCGCTTGGGCATACCAGCGCTTGAACTGCGGCAGCAGGCGTGCCAGATCAGACGCCGGGTTGGCGTCGGCAATGGCCTGCGCAAAGTCGTCGCAGGTGACGGCCTGGCCATCGTGACGCTCAAAGTACAGCGCCATGCCTTTGGCGAAGCCTGCGCGGCTTGACGTGCCTTCAGTGGGCGTGGCGGCCAAGGTCTGCATCATGCGCACCACCTCGGCCCCTTTTTCGTAAATGGTGACGGTGTAGAAGTTGTTGATCTCCTGGTACTGGTCGGGCCGCACCGGGTGGGCCATGGGGCCTGCGTCTTCGGGGAACTGGGCCGTGCGCAGCACGCGCACATCTTCAATGCGCTTGACGGCGCGGGCTGATGCTTCGCCTGCCATGTCCTGGCTGAACTCCTGGTCGCGGAAAACCGTCAGACCTTCTTTGAGGCTGAGCTGGAACCAGTCGCGGCAGGTGACGCGGTTGCCCGTCCAGTTGTGGAAGTACTCGTGGCCGACCACGCTCTCGATGTTGGCGAAGTCCGCGTCCGTGGCGGTGGCCTGGCTGGCCAGCACGTACTTGGTGTTGAAGATGTTCAGTCCCTTGTTCTCCATCGCCCCCATGTTGAAGTCGCTGGTGGCCACGATCATGAAGCGCTCCAGATCAAGCCGCAGGCCAAAGCGCGCCTCGTCCCAGGCCACGCTGGCCATGAGTGAGTTCATCGCGTGCTCGGTCTTGTCCAGGTCGCCGGGGCGCACGTAAACCTGTAGCAGGTGATCGGTGCCTGAGCGGGTGGTGATGCGCTGCTCGCGCGCCACGAGCTTGCCCGCCACCAGTGCGAACAGGTAGCAGGGTTTTTTGTGGGGATCGACCCACTTGGCAAAGTGCCTGGGGCCATTGGGGCCGTCTTCCAGCGCGCCGCTGTCCACCAGGTTGCCGTTGGACAGCAGCACTGGGTAAGGGGCCTTGTCGGCACGCAGCGTCACGGTGAAGCTGGCCATCACATCGGGGCGGTCCAGGTAGTAGGTGATGCGGCGAAAACCCTCGGCCTCGCACTGGGTGAAGAAGGACTCATTGCTGACATACAAGCCCATGAGTTTGGTGTTCTTCACCGGCGCGCAGGTGGTGAAAATCTCCAACGCAAAGGGCTCGTTACCCGCAGGCAGGTTCTCCAAAACGAGTTGGCTACCCTCCATCTTGAATGAGGTGCCCTGGCCGTTGACCAGTACCCGCGCCAGGTTGATCTCTTCGCCGTCCAGACGCAGCGCTTGCGCCGCCACATCCGGGTTGCGGCGCAGCGTCATTTTGTTCAGCACGCGCGTCTTGGCCGGGTCCAGGTCAAAAGTCAGATCAATGGTGTCGATCCAGAACGCAGGCGCGCTGTAGTCGGCGCGCCGGATGATCGTGGCGGGGCCATCGGCCTCACGAAGTTGCAACATGCTCAAACCCCTTGCTTCAAAGAAGCCTCAATGAACTGATCCAAATCGCCATCCAGCACCTTCTGGGTGGCTGACGTCTCATAGTTGGTGCGCAAATCCTTGATGCGGCTTTGGTCCAGCACGTAAGAGCGGATCTGGTGGCCCCAGCCCACGTCGGTTTTGGTGTCTTCAAGCTTTTGCTGCTCGACCATGCGTTTTTTCATCTCAAAGTCGTACATGCGGCTGCGCAGGCGCTTCCACGCCACGTCGCGGTTGCTGTGCTGGCTGCGCCCGTCCTGGCACTGCACCACGATGCCGGTGGGGATGTGTGTCAGGCGCACGGCCGAGTCGGTCTTGTTGATGTGCTGGCCACCCGCACCGCTGGCACGGAAGGTGTCCACGCGCACGTCAGAGGGGTTGATGTCGATCTCGATCGAGTCGTCCACCTCCGGGTACACAAACACACTGGCAAAGCTGGTGTGGCGCCCGCCGGAGGAGTCAAACGGGCTCTTGCGCACCAGCCGGTGCACGCCGGTCTCGGTGCGCAGCAGGCCAAAGGCGTAGTCGCCCTCGATCTTGATGGTGGCCCCCTTGATGCCTGCGGTGTCGCCCGGCGTTTCATCTTCAATCGTGGCCTTGAAGCCCTTGCGCTCAGCATATTTTAGGTACTGGCGCAGCAACATGCTGGCCCAGTCGCAGGCCTCGGTGCCACCGGCCCCGGCTTGGATGTCCAAAAACGCGGGCAGCGGGTCAGCCGGGTTGTTGAACATGCGGCGGAATTCGAGCTGCTCCACAATGGCGGCCAGCTTGGCCCCCTCGGCCTCAATCGTCAGCAGACCGGCCTCGTCACCCTCTTCTTTGGACATGTCGAACAACTCAAGGTTGTCGGACAGCTCACTGGTGAGCCCGTCCAGTGAGACCACCACGCCGTCGAGCGCTTTTTTCTCTTTGCCCAGCTCCTGGGCGCGCTTAGGGTCGTTCCAGACGGTGGGGTCTTCCAGCGAGGCGTTGACGGTCCTCAGGCGTTCGGCTTTGGCATCGTAGTCAAAGATACCCCCGTAACTCGGCCGTGCGCTGGCTCAAGTCGTTAAGTCGTGTGCCGATTTGGTTGATGCGTTCTGCGTCCATGATTCGAGTTCCTGAAAGTAATCTCCCATTTTAGTTCCGACGTCACTTGGGGATACAAGTGAGTCTGCACTGAAACTGCGTTGACTCATGGGAACTCAGGCCACAAAGCCCTCAATCAACGCCGCCACCTGCTGCGGCTGGTCGTGGTGCAGCATGTGGCCCGCATCGATCACCACGGCTTGGCTCACATGGGGCACGTGCTTTAAGCGTTCATGAAACTCGGCCAAGGAGTAGCGGTCTTGCCACCACTGGGCCATCTGGTTGATGCTGGCCTCTACCGCGAGTGTGGGCGCGCTGATGCGCTGGTAAATGGCCAGCACCTCATCCACCTGATACAAGTTGGCGTTGACGATTTTGTGTGCCGCATCGCCCAAGATGTGCCACTGCCCTTGCGCGTTGGGCTGCGCCCAGTGCGGGGCCAGCCAGTCGGCTTTGGCTTGGCTTAATCGCGGGTTGTTTTTCATCAGGCGCTGGGCTACGCCTACTGCGTCGCTGTAGGGCTTGAGGGCGATCTCACCCCGGTGCAGGCTTTTGATCTCGTCCATCCACTTGACGTAGCGCCCGGCGGCTTGATCGGGTTTCGTCGCGGGCATGCCAAAGCCCTCCAGGTTGATGAGACGGCGAATGCGCTCGGGTCGCACACCCGAATAAATCATGGCCACATTGCCGCCCATGCTGTGGCCGACCAAGTCCACGGGCTGGCCGGGTGCGTAGTGGTCCAGCAGCAAGTCCAGGTCAGTCAAATAGTCGGGGAACCAAAAACAGTCATGCCCCTTGGCTTGGGTCAGCCCATAGCCGCGCCAGTCCGGGGCGATGATCGACCGCCCCTGCATGAAGGCCTCGCTCAGCGCATCCACCACAAACTGGTACGACGCCCCCACGTCCATCCAGCCGTGCAGCAGCACGAGGGGTGGCAGAGTGGAGGAGGGCGTGCCCCAGCAGTGCACGTGGTACTGCAGGTTGCGCACGGGGATGAATTCGCTGCGAGAGTTTCTTTGGATTGGGTACATTCGGGACATCATACGGAGGCTGCATGCCGCAAGACCACTACGCTCAACTTCACCAAGATTTCCGCTGGCTCGTGCCGGACACCTTCAACATGGCCGAGGTCTGTTGTGGTCGCTGGGCGCGAGCACTTGATGCTACAAAAAGAATAGCTGTTAACGCTAGTTATCCGGGGGCTACAGCCACTTTCCATACTTATTCTGAGTTGCAGCAGCAAGCCAACCGGCTCTCCCAGGCCTTGCGTGCTTTGGGCGTGGTGCGGGGTGACCGGGTGGCTATCGTCATGCCGCAGCGCTTTGAAACGGCTGTGGCCTACATCGCGGTACTGCAAATGGGTGCGGTGGCCATGCCGCTGTCGGTGTTGTTTGGCCCCGAGGCGCTGGCTTATCGCTTGCAAGACAGCGAAGCGGTGGTGGCGATTGGCGACGAAGCTTCGACTGCGGGCCTGCTGGCGCTGCGCGCCGACTGCCAGGCACTGCGCCATGTGCTGGGCGTGAGCAGAGATGCTGGCGCGATGCAGGCGCTGGACTACACCGCCTTGCTCGCCCAGCAGCCCGCCGACTTCACCCTGGTCAACACCCGCGCCGAAGACCCCGCCATCCTGATCTACACCAGCGGCACCACGGGCAACCCCAAAGGTGCGCTGTTGCCGCACCGTGCGCTGATCGGCAACTTGAGTGGGTTTGTGTGCAGCCAGAATTGGTTTGGGTTTGACCCGAACGGCCAGAGCCCTTCGACCCTTCGGCAAGCTCAGGACAGGCCAAGCTCAGGGCGAACGGACTCGCAAGCCGTTTTCTGGAGTCCCGCAGACTGGGCGTGGACAGGCGGGCTGATGGACGCGCTGTTGCCCACGCTCTACTTCGGGCGCCCCATCGTGGCCTACAACGGGCGCTTCACGCCGCAGGTGGCGTTTGAGCTGATGCAGCAGTTTGGCGTGACGCACAGCTTTTTGTTCCCAACAGCGCTCAAAGCCATGATGAAGGCCTATCCCCACCCCCGTGCGCACTTCTCGCTCAAGCTGCAAGCGCTGATGAGCGCGGGGGAGGCGGTGGGCGATGCGGTGTTTGACTACTGCCAACGTGAACTCGGTGTCACGGTGAATGAAATGTTTGGTCAGACCGAGATCAACTACATCGTCGGAAATTGCAACCTGTTTTGGCCACCGAAAGCGGGCAGCATGGGCAAGGGCTACCCCGGTCATCAGGTCAAAGTCATTGACGAAAACGGCCATGAATGCCCGGTGGGTGAGCCCGGTGACGTGGCGCTGAACCGCTTGGACGTGCATGGCGAGCCAGACCCGATCTTCTTCCTCGGTTACTGGAAGAACGAGGCCGCGACCCAAGCCAAGTTCACCGGGAAAAATGGGGTGGATGAGTGGTGCCGCACGGGCGACTTGGCGGTGCGTGACGCCGACGGCTACCTCTGGTACCAGGGCCGGGCCGACGACGTGTTCAAGGCGGCGGGCTACCGCATCGGGCCGGGCGAGATTGAGAACTGCCTGGTCAAGCACCCGGCCGTGGCCAACGCGGCGGTGGTGCCCAAGCCGGACGCTGAGCGCGGCGCCGTGGTCAAGGCCTACGTCGTCCTTGCTCCTGATTTTGTAGCTGCTCGTGCTAGTAATAAAAGGGCTGTAGCCGATTTTGAGTCTGAAATCACAGCCCAATTGCAAACCCACGTTCGCAGCTTGCTCGCACCCTACGAGTACCCCAAAGAGATCGAGTTCATAGACGCCCTGCCCATGACCACCACCGGCAAAGTGCAGCGCCGCGTGCTGCGCCTCCAAGAGGAGGCGCGGGCACGTAAACTTGGCGTCATTCAGTGAAAAATTGCATTGCTGTCCAATAATCCCGTTCGGGCTGAGCTTGTCGAAGCCCTCCCACCCATTCACCCCAAGCCCATCATGAAAACCATCCCACTCGGCCAGAGCGATCTGCACGTCACCCCCATCTGCCTGGGCACCATGACCTTTGGCGAGCAGGTCGGCGAGGCTGATGCCCACGCCATCCTGAGCCACGCCCTGGCGCGCGGCGTTAACTTCATCGACACGGCCGAGGTGTACCCCGTGCCCACGTTGGCCTCGACTTTTAACGACACCGAAAAAATCATCGGCAACTGGTTCGCCAAAACCCCCGGTGCGCGCCAGAAGCTGGTGCTGGCGACCAAGGTGGCCGGCCCGGCACGCGGCATGCCCTGGGTGCGTGAGGGCAGCATTGACCTGACCGCCGCAGACATCGAAGCCGCTTGCAATGACTCATTGAAACGCCTGCAAACCGATGTCATCGACCTCTACCAAATCCACTGGCCGGTGCGCCATGTGCCTGCCTTTGGCGCGGTGTACTTTGACCCCACCAAGCTCAACCCCGCGCTCAGCTCCATTGAGGTGCAGTTGGAGGCGATGGCGCGGCTGGTAAAGGCGGGCAAGGTGCGGGCGATTGGCTTGTCTAACGAAACCCCTTACGGCGTGCACGAGTTTGTGCGCCTGGCCGAGCAGCACGGCTTGCCGCGTATTGCCAGTGTGCAAAATGCCTATTGCCTGGTCAACCGGGCGCTAGAAAATGGGCTGGATGAAACCCTGCACCACCTGGGCGTCTCTTTGTTGGGTTACTCGCCGCTGGGGTTTGGTTTGCTCACCGGCAAGTACGACGCCAGCGGCACCACGGGGTCGGACGCCCCGCAAGAGGGGCGCATCGCCAAGTACGAGAGTGTGCGCAAGCAGCGCTGGGGTCGCCCCGAGGCGCTGGCCAGCGCGCGCCGCTACAACGCACTGGCGCGCTCGAACGGGCTCACCCCGACACAGATGGCTCTGGCGTTTTGCTACACCAAATGGCAGGTCGCCAGCACCCTCATCGGTGTGACTTCGATCGCGCAGCTGGATCAAGACTTGGACACCTGGGGCACCACGCTATCGTCCGAACTGCTGGCCGCGATTGATGCGCTGCGTTGGGAAGACCGGGACCTGGCCCAATAAAAGGGGACGCAAGTGCAAAGTTTCTACCCCCTCCTTGCCGCTGTGGCCGCCTACTTGCTGGGCTCCTTGTCCTTCGGCGTCATCGTCAGTCGCGTCATGGGTTTGAATGACCCGCGCACCTTTGGCTCTAAAAACCCAGGCGCCACCAATGTGTTGCGCTCGGGCTCCAAACCTGCGGCCATCGTCACCTTGGCGCTGGACGCGGCCAAGGGCTGGTTGCCGGTGGCCTTGGTTGCCGCCTACGGTGCGCCCTATGGGCTGGGGGAGGGCACGCTGGCCGCTGTGGGCTTGGCGGCGTTCATCGGCCACCTCTACCCCGTGTTCTTCCGCTTTCAGGGCGGCAAGGGCGTGGCCACGGCGCTGGGGGTGTTGCTGGGCTTTAGCGCCTGGTTGGCGCTGGCCACGGCGCTCACCTTTGCCATCATTGCCTTCTTCTTTCGCTATGTGTCCCTGGCCTCCATCGTGGCGGCGGTGTTTGCACCTGCTTACTACCTGCTGGGCGACGGCGTGGCCTGGCAAGCGAGCCGCGCCAGCTTAGTTGTGGTGGCGGTGATGGGCGTGCTGCTGGTGTGGCGACATAGCCTGAACATCGACCGCCTGCTGGCGGGTAAAGAGGCCAAGCTGGGGGCGAAGAAAACCAGCGTGTGAAGTGCAGTCGTGCCCGGTTAACGCGGCTTCAGTAGCGCTTCTCAAGCACCATTTGGTCATTGGTGCGCACCATCTGGAAACGCGCCAAAAAGCTGTTGCCGAGCAGCACATAAGGCATGTCGCCGGAGGACACCACGGCGTCCACCTCGTACACATCCACAGTACCCAGGCGCACGGCGCTGAGCTTGAGGCGCCAGCCCTGCGTCACGCCGTTGGCCGTGTTCATGCGCACCATCTGCCCGGTCTTGTAGTTGAGCCCGATGCGTTCCGCCTCAGTCACGCCCAAGGAGACCAGGGATGCACCGGTATCGACCATGAACTGAACCGTGCGGCCATTAATCTGACCGGTGCTCACAAAGTGACCGTGGCTGCCCGCATGCAGCACGATCACGCCACCGTTGGCGGCCCCCGGGCGGCCTTTGACGCTTACAGGGGATTCGCCCATGCGCAAGGTCCGCTGAATACCGGCCACCTCCACCACCGCCGCGTTGACGTGGAGTGAGAGGACCTTCACGCCGAGGTAAGTGTCTCCCGCTGCCACACTTTTGGGCGTGCCGCCGTCCACCACCAGCAAGGCTTTGTCTCCCATCACGCCTGTCAGGGCCACGGCCTGGGCGTTTGCGGCACCGCTGCCCAAGGTGGCCAAGCCACAGATCAGCAGCAGCGCGGCGGCGTGTTTCATCAATCGCGAAAGTTATTGAAGCTCAAGGGCACATCGGTGATGTCCTTGCGCACCAGCGCCATGGCGGCTTGCAGGTCGTCACGCTTGGCGCCGTTCACCCGCACCGCGTCACCTTGGATGGACGCTTGCACCTTGAGTTTGCTGTCCTTGATCAGGCGTTGGATTTTTTTGGACAGCTCGGTCTCAATGCCGTTGCGCACCTTGATGACTTGCTTGACCTTGTCGCCGCCGATCTTCTGCACATCGCCCTTGTCCAGAAAGCGCACGTCCACCTCCTGCTTGGTCAGCTTGTTGCGCAAGATGTCTTCCACCTGGGCGAGCTGGAACTCGGCGTCGCCGATCAGGGTGATCTCTTTGTCTTTGATCTCAATGGCCGCTGCCGTGCCTTTGAAGTCAAAGCGCGTGGCGATTTCTTTGGCGGTGTTGCTCACCGCATTTTTGACCTTGGGCAGGTCAGCTTCACAAACCGTGTCAAACGAGGGCATAAGGTACTTCAATCTTCCGTTCGCCCTGAGCCTGTCGAAGGGCTGCGCAATGGTTCTAAATAAGGGCTTCGACAGGCTCAGCCCGAACGGGAGTGGGAAACTCCCAATGCGACAATCGGTCTATGTTAGTCGAGAAAAACGTCCCACTCCAGCCCTACAACAGCTTTCACATCGTGGCCAAGGCGCACACCCTGGTGCGCATTGCCAGCACGGCGGATGTTTTACAGGTCTTGGCCGACCCGCTGCTGGGCCAGGCCCCCAAGTTCATCCTGGGCGGGGGCAGCAATATCGTCCTCACCGGTGACGTCAAAGCCGTTGTGCTCAAGGTGGAAATCATGGGCCGTCGCGTGGTGGAAGTCACCCCGCGCGCCTGGATTGTGGAAGCCGGTGCGGGCGAGAATTGGCACGACTTTGTCGCTTGGACGCTGGCGCAAGGTCTGCCCGGCCTGGAAAACCTGGCCCTCATTCCTGGTACGGTGGGCGCGACACCGGTGCAAAACATCGGCGCTTACGGCGTAGAGCTGCAAGACCGTTTTGAGTCGCTGGACGCCGTGGATTTGCAGACCGGCCAGGCCTTCACGCTGAATGTCGCGCAGTGCGCGTTTGGCTACCGCGACTCGGTGTTCAAACACGCCGCAGCGCCTGCTGATGTGGCCTCAGGCCGCCCTGTGGGGGGTGACGTGATGCGCCCTGTCGGCTTCGGCCTAGCAGGCCGCGCCCTCATCACCCACGTGCGTTTTCGCCTGCCCAAACCCTGGAAGGCGGTGCTGGGCTACCTGGACATCGAGAAAAAACAAGCCCAGGCCGGGGTGACCAGCCCCACCGCGCAGCAAATGTTCGACTGGATCTGCGAGATTCGCCGCGCCAAGCTGCCCGACCCGGCCGTCATCGGCAACGCCGGTAGCTTTTTCAAAAATCCCACCGTCACCCCCGAGCAGTGCGCCGACATCATCGCGCGCGACCCCAAGATCGTGCACTACCAACTGGCCGACGGTCGTGTGAAGTTGGCGGCGGGTTGGCTGATCGATGCCTGCGGCTGGAAGGGCAAGTCGGTCGGGCAGGCAGGGGTGTACGAGAAGCAGGCGCTGGTGCTGGTGAACCGGGGTGTTTCTGCCTCGGGTTCGGATGGCGCTACCGGTGGTGAAGTGATGACCTTGGCCAAGGCGATTCAGACCAGTGTGTATGAGCGGTTTGGGATTTTGTTGGAGGCGGAACCGGTGGTGGTTTGAGGTGACAACCAGGGCCGTTCGCGGTGCTTATCCAGCGTTGCCTTAAAGGACGTTGCGTACGGCGGGCCGCAGCAGCGCAATGAATTCTTGCGCCGCCGCGCTACGCGAGGCGTCTTTGCGCCAGAGCACACCGGCCCGCCGGACGGGTTGCGGCGACACCAGGGCGATGCTGTGTAGGTCCGCAGCCTGCTTGGCGGCGCGCTCGGGCACAACGCTGGCCAGCACACCGGATCGGCACACCGCCAGCAGCGACTCCACGGACTCCATCTCTACCCGGATCGGGGGCGTCACGCCCGCTTCGCGAAAGGCGTCGTCGATCAGCCGACGTGTCGCGAATGAGCGCGTGAGCAATGCCAACGGCACGTTGGCCAGCGCCTTCATGGCGAGTGTCTTGCGCCGCATCAGTGGGTGGCCCAAGCCAACGACGAGCAACATGCGCTCCTCGAACAAGGGTTCAGCCTCGATCTCCGCGCGTTCGGTCGGATGGAAGGCAATGCCTACATCCAGCTGCCCGGTCATCAGCAATTCTTCAATGGGGTCGGCGCGCAGGTCGCGCACGACAACCCGCACCTTGGGATAGGCGGCGCTGAAGGCCGCTACGGCCGCGGGAATTAGCGTGTTGAGAAAGGTGGGAATCACGCCCACTGTTAGCGAGCCCGATTGCAGACCGGTCATTTCAGTCAAAGCCATGCGTCCAGCTTCGATTTCCTGTAGTGCGCGCCCGGCATAGGTTTGAAATGCCGCGCCAGCCTGTGAAAGCCTCAGGCCACGCCCCACCCGGTCGAACAGCTTCACACCGAGTTCATCTTCCAACTGCCGCAGACCGTGCGACAACGTGGATTGAGTGACAAACAGGTTTCGGGCTGACTGTGTCAGGTGCTCAGTCTGTGCAATGTCGAGGAAGTAACGAAGCTGGCGAATTTCCATAAGGAAGGGGAAGGCATCTTTTCGTTCGAATAAAACGAATGATATATAAAAAATCATTCATTAGATTAATTTGTTTGATTTGCCTAAGCTGCTCAATGTTTGAGTCGGGTATCGCGCCAAACGCCTTAGAAGCCAACTTTAGATGGAGACACTTATGAACCCTATTTCCAGCCGCCGTAGTCTGCTGACAGGCGCTGTTGCAACGGCTGTCGGTGCCGTTGCCACTACCGCCCAAGCCGCGCAGTCATGCAAAGTGTCCAATGGTGACATCCTGGGCCCGTTCTTCCTGCCGGGCTCGGCGCAAAACGTCAACGCCACGATTGAACTGGCCAAAACGACCGAGGCTGGCGACCATGTCGTCATTTCCGGTCGCGTGCTCGCACCCGACTGCAAGACGCCGATCGCCGGGGCCATGGTCGATGCCTGGCAAGCCAATGCCAAGGGCGCGTATGACATCGCTCACCCCGATGAAAAAATTGCACCGGCCAACTACAACCTGCGTGGCCAGACCAAGACCAACGACAAGGGCGAGTTCGTTCTCAAGACGGTCATGCCGGGTCGTTACAACATCCCACCAGGTCTGCCAGGCCTGGGGAAAAACGCGGGTCAATTGCGTCCTGCGCATATCCACCTCACGGTGATACACCCGATTTTCGTGCCCCTGACCACGCAGCTGTACTTCAAGGGCGATTCGCAGATCAAAAGTGACCCCTGGGCTAAGGATTCGAAAGTGGTCGTCGAGATGAAGGGCAAGCAAGGCCGCATTGACCTCGTGCTTGCGGCCGGGCCGCTCACGGCGGGAGGCAAGGCTTAAAGTCTGCACATCTTCTACTGACGCACCGAACAAAATCAAGATGCAAGAGCACCTTCTCGTCGAGCGCATGGAAACGCGAATCCTGGACATCCCCACGATACGCGCGCACAAATTGTCGTTTGGTGCCATTCGGCAGCAAAGCCCGGTGATCGTTCAGCTCTGGCTGGCAGGCGGCGTTTGTGGTTTCGGCGAGGCCGCCACCATTGGAGGGCCGTCGTGGAACGAGGAATCACCAGAGAGCATCCGGCACGCGATCGACACCTACCTCGCACCCGCTGTGATCGGCCAGGACGCTGGCCGATTTGAAGCCCTGCTGGCACGCATGGACGCGGTGTGCAAGGGCAATTTGTTTGCCAAGAGCGCCGTAGAAATGGCGCTGGTGGATGCCGTCGCACGCGCACAGAATCTGCCAGCTTGGCAACTGCTGGGTGGCAAGCGTCACCGAAGCCTGCCTCTGGCGTGGACGCTGGCCAGTGGCGAGGTGTCGGTGGACGTGGAAGAAGCGCAGCGCATGCTGGCAGAGCGGCGCCACCGCATCTTCAAGATCAAGATCGGTGCGCGCGATCCAGCCGTCGACGTGGCCCATGTGTCGCAGATCGCGCGGGCGCTGGCCGGGCAGGCCCGTCTGACGGTGGACGTCAACCAGGCATGGGACGGCAATACGGCCCGCCGCTACCTGCCGCAGTTGGTGGAAAGCGGCGTGAGTCTGATTGAGCAGCCAGTGGCGCGCTGGAACGTGGAGGCGCTCAAGAACCTGACGGCGACACTGGCGCCCGCCCTGATCATGGCTGACGAGACGGTCTGCACGCCTCAGGACGCGATGGGGCTGGCGCGCCAGAACGCTTGTCATGTGTTTTCGCTCAAGGTAGCCAAGCACGGCGGCCTGTTGCGCACCCGCAAGGTGGCGGCCATCGCTGAAGCCGCTGATATCGACTGGTACGGTGGCACCATGCTGGAAACCTCGTTGGGCAGTGCGGCGTCGGCACATGTGTTTTCCACGCTGAATGCCAGCCACCATGGCTGCGAGCTGTTTGGTCCGCAGTTGCTGGTGGACGACATCGTCGAGGCCCGCATGGCGATCAAAGACTGCGAGCTGCAACTGCCCGACGGCCCCGGATTCGGCGTGGAGGTCAGCTTGTCGCAACTGCAGCGCTTTGACCGTGCACGTCAGGGCCTGACCGCCGTTCACGTTGATTTTGGCCAACGCTCGGCCACTAAAAAGGAGTAAATCATGCTGTACTTGGTTCGAATGGATGTGAAGATTCCGCACGATCTTCCCGCCGCGCAGGCGGACGAGATCAAGGCCCGTGAGAAAGCCTATTCGCAGGGGCTGCAACGCGACGGGCGCTGGCCGCATCTGTGGCGCGTGGTGGGCGAATACGCCAATTACAGCGTGTTCGACGTGGCCTCCAACGACGAACTGCATCAGTTGCTGTCGCAGTTGCCGCTGTTTCCCTACATGCAACTGCAGGTCACGCCGCTGGCCCAGCACCCTTCTTCGATTGTTTGAGGTTCACATGCACCCTTCAATGCTTCTGAAAATACGGCCTCTGAGAGCCCTCGCGGCCCTGCTACTGGGCGCGGCCTTGAGCCTGTCTGCGCAAGCGGCCTACCCCGACAAGCCGATCCGCTGGATCGTGCCCTTTCCGCCCGGAGGTGCCATGGACAGCATTGCCCGCACGCTGAGCGAGCAGCTTTCGCGCAAATTCGGCCAGCCCGTGGTGGTAGAAAACAAGACCGGCGCGGGTGGCAATGTGGGGGTGGACTTTGTCGCCCAAGCTCCTGCGGACGGCTACACCATGGTCATTACCTCCATCGGCATGGTGACTAACCGTCATCTCTACGCCAAGCTGAACTACGATCCGATGAAAGACTTCGCGCCGGTGTCGCAACTGGCCGTGGTGCCCAATATGCTGGTCGTTAATCCCGACAAAGTGAAGGCCCGTAATCTGCGTGATCTGATCGCCGAAGCAAAAGCCAATCCAGGGAAAATGACCTATGCCTCGGCCGGCAACGGCACTTCCATTCACTTGGCCGGTGAGTTGTTCACCGCGATGACCGGCACCGATATTCAGCATATCCCCTACCGTGGCAGTGGCCCCGCAGTGACCGACTTACTTGGTGGACAGGTGGACATGATGTGGGACAGCGTGGCCTCGGCACGGCCCTATGTCCAGGCAGGCAAGCTGGTCGCGCTCGCGGTGACCACTGCCAAGCGTTCAGGTGCCATGGCTGAGGTTCCCACTGTGACAGAGGCCGGTGTGGTCGGCTACGAGCTGGTGCCTTGGTTTGGCGTTTTCATGCCAGCAGCGACGCCTAAAGAAGCGGTTCGGACGATGAATGCAGCACTGATCGAGGCGATGAAGCTCACCGAAGTCAAGGCACGTTTCTTTGTGCTGGGTGCCGAACCCATTAGCAGCAGTCCAGAAGCTTTCGCCGCCGCGCTGACGGCGGAAGACGCGAAATGGGAGAAGTTGATTCGTACGCGCAATATCCGCTCTGATTGAGGGCGCAGAAGTCCACGAAGTCGGACAACTTCTTTCAGCGCCTTGGTGCTTATTTGCGGGTGTTGGGGTTTTGCGTCCGACTGCGCATGGGTTTGCAAGGGATGTGTCCTGATGGCAGGTGGATGCCACTAGCCTGATGAGTCGTAAATTCCAGTGAGGTCTTAAACCTCAAGGTTATCAATCAAGCGGGTCTTGCCCAGGCGCGCCGCTCCCAACATCACCAACGCGCCACCACCCAAGTCACCCGCTTGCGGAGCTTGCAAGTCATGGCGGCGGCGGGCGGTCAGGTAGTCGGGTTGCCAACCGCGATCTGTCAGCGTTTGCATGGCGCTGGCTTCGAGTGATGCGATGTCTTTTTCGCCCTGGCGCAGGGCCTCGGCCATGGCTTTGAGCGCTAGTGAGAGCTGCACGGCCTCTGCGCGTTCGTCGGTGCTCAGGTAGCCGTTGCGCGACGATAGCGCTAGGCCGTCGGGCGCGCGCAGGGTGTCGCCGGTGTGGATGGTGATGGGCAGGGCGAATTGCTGCACCATGCGGCGGATGACCATTTGTTGTTGGTAGTCCTTCTTGCCGAAGACGGCCACGCGGCTGCCTTGCGCTTCGGAGAAGACGGCGTTGAACAGCTTGAGCACCACGGTGCACACGCCGTTGAAGAAGCCGGGGCGAAAGTGGCCTTCCAGAATGTCGGCCAGCTCGGACGGGGGGTGGACTTTGAAGGTTTGGGGTTCGGGGTAGAACTCTTTTTCGCTCGGGGCGAAGATCACATCGCAACCGGCGGATTCCAGCTTGGCGCAGTCGGCCTGGAGCGTGCGCGGGTAGGTGTCGAAGTCTTCGTGCGGGGCGAACTGCAAGCGGTTGACGAAGATGCTGGCGATGGTGACATCACCCAGCGGTTTGGCTTGGCGCACCAGTGCCAGATGACCCTCGTGCAGATTGCCCATAGTGGGCACGAGGGCGGGGTGTTTGAACTGGGCGAGGTGGGCGCGCAGTTCAGGCAGGGCGTGGATGATCTTCATGGTGGGACAGTGCGTTTCGACAAGCTCAACGCGAACGGTTCGAGACGAGAGGGTGCTTCATCACCAGGCATGTTCTGCATTGACGGGAAAGCTGCCGTCTTTGACGGCGCGCACATAGGCCTCCATAGCCCCGCGCACGCTGCCTGCATCTGTCATGAAGTTGCGCACGAACTTCGCGTTCTTCCCCAGGTTGACGCCCAACATGTCGTGCAGCACCAGCACCTGGCCAGCGGTGTCCACGCCTGCACCGATGCCGATGGTGGCGCAGAGCGGCAGGGCGCGCGTGACCTCGGCAGACAGGGCCGCAGGCACCATCTCCAGCACCAGCAGGGTGGCCCCGGCGTCTTGCAGTTCTAGCGCATCGCGTTTGAGCTGCGCGGCAGAGGCTTCGGTTTTGCCCTGCACCCGGTAGCCGCCCAGGGCGTGCACGGATTGGGGCGTGAGCCCCAGGTGTGCGCAGACGGGGATGCCGCGCTCCACTAGAAAGCGCACGGTGTCTGCCGTCCAGCCACCCCCCTCCAGCTTGACCATGTGGGCACCGGCCTGCATCAGCACGGCGGCGCTGCGAAAGGCCTGCTCTTTGGACTCGTGGTAGCTGCCGTAAGGCAGGTCGCCAATGATCCAGGCCGTGCCCTGCACGCGCTGCACGCCACGATGCACGCTCTCGACGTGGTAGCGCATGGTCTCTAACGTGACGCCTACGGTGCTTGAGAGGCCCTGGCACACCATGCCCAGCGAGTCACCCACCAGAAGCGTCTCTACGCCCGCCGCATCGGCCACCGCTGCAAAGGTGGCGTCGTAGGCGGTGAGCATGGTGATCTTCTCGCCGCGCGCGTGCATCTCGTGCAGGCGCGGCAGGCTGACGGGTTTGCGCGTGGCCGGGCTGCTGGCGGGGGGCAAGGTGCCGTAGGGGCTGGCGTTGTTTTGTGCGGTGGAGGTCATGGGTTATCCCTAATCAGTTGAGGACAGAGCAAAGTTCGCTGCGCGTAACTCTTGGTCTGTCCCGCAAGATTTCATGATGCTTTAAACCATTTCAGGTGCGCCGCGCTGCATGCCCAGGCGGGCGAGCAAGTCCAGGTCGGCCTGGGTGTCGGGGTTGCCGGTGGTGAGCAGCTTGTCGCCATAGAAGATCGAGTTGGCGCCGGCCAGGAAGCACAGGGCCTGAATGGCGTCGCCCATTTCCTGGCGACCTGCCGACAGACGTACACGGGCCTTGGGCATGGTGATGCGGGCCACGGCGATAGTGCGCACGAACTCAAACGGATCCAGCGGTGCGGTGTTTGCCAGCGGCGTACCCTCCACGCGCACCAGGTTGTTGATGGGCACGGACTCGGGGTAGGGACTCAAATTCGCCAGCTCGGCAATCAAGCCCGCACGCTGGCGATGGCTCTCGCCCATGCCGACGATGCCACCGCTGCACACCTTCACGCCCGCCTGGCGCACGCGCGCCAGCGTGTCCAAGCGGTCCTGGTAGTCACGCGTGGTGATGATGTCGCCGTAAAAATCGGGCGCGGTGTCCAGGTTGTGGTTGTAGTAGTCGAGTCCGGCGTCGCGCAGTTGTTCGGCGTGGCCTTCGTTCAACATCCCCAAGGTGGCGCAGGTTTCCAGGCCCAGGCCTTTGACAGCGCTGACCAGTTCGGCCACTTTTTCGATGTCGCGGTCTTTGGGCGTGCGCCAGGCGGCACCCATGCAAAAGCGCGTGGCCCCGGCCTCTTGCGCGCGCTTGGCCGCGAATAGCACCTGGTCCAGCGCCATCATCTTGGAGGCTTCTACCCCCGTGTGATATCGGGCGGCTTGCGGGCAGTAGCCGCAGTCTTCCGGGCAACCACCGGTCTTGATGGACAGCAGGGTGGCGAACTCGACATGGGTCGGATTGAAGTACTCGCGGTGCACGGTTTGCGCGCGGAACAGCAGCTCGGGGAAGGGCAGTTGGAATAGCGCTTCAATGGCGTCCACGCTCCAGCGTTCGGTTTTTTCTGTGGCGTTGGCGGAGGCGCAGCTTGGGGGGGCTGCAGGGCGCGGGCGGTGCAGGGTGATGGTTTGTTCTTGCAGGGTGGTCATGACATAGGCTCCTTGTGGGGGGGGTCAGGCGCTGTCGCCGCCGAGGTGCTCGGTCGGCACCGGATGGTGGGCCGCCTGGACGGGGATGTGGTTGCGCTGCTCTTTGATGCGGTTGTTGTCATCTACAAAAACCAACTGGGGTACAAACCCGGCCACCTGGGGTTCTGGCACTTGGGCAAAGGCCGCGATGATGATCAGATCGCCCACTGCTGCACGCCGTGCGGCTGAGCCATTGACGGAGATGATGCCTGTGCCCCGCGCGCCGCGAATGGCGTAGGTGACGAAGCGTTCGCCGTTGTTGATGTTCCAGATGTGGACTTGTTCGTTCTCGACCAGACCAGCCGCGTCCAGCAGGTCTTCGTCAATGGCGCACGAGCCCTCGTAGTGCAGCTCACAGTCGGTTACAGCGACGCGGTGGATTTTTGATTTGAGTAGGGTGCGTAGCATGGCAGGCGCTCTTTCTGTCGGTCTGTTAGGGGTCAGGCCTTGGGCACCAGGATGGTGGGCTCGGCAATGGCGTCGGTTTGCGGGTAGTCGCGGCTGAAGTGCAGGCCGCGACTCTCATGGCGGGATTGTGCGCTGCGCACGATCAGGTCGGCCACCTGCACCAGGTTGCGCAGCTCCAGTAAGTCACGCGAGACATGGAACTGGGCGTAGAAC
>JANPNG010000340.1:0-3739 GCA_031427355.1 Hylemonella sp. | reverse complement strand
GGCTGGGACAGTTGCGACATCATCATCGTCACCGGTGACGCCTATGTGGATCACCCCAGCTTTGGCATGGCCGTGATCGGGCGCATGCTGGAGTCGCAGGGCTTTCGCGTGGGCATCATTGCCCAGCCGGATTGGCAAAGTGCAGACCCCTTCAAGGCGCTGGGCAAACCGAACCTGTTCTGGGGCGTGACCTCGGGCAACATGGATTCGATGATCAACCGCTACACGGCGGATCGCAAAATCCGCAGCGACGACGCTTACACCCCCGGCGACGTGGGAGGTAAACGGCCTGACCGCGCTGCCATCGTTTACAGCCAGCGCTGCCGCGAGGCCTACAACGATGTGCCCATCGTGCTGGGCGGCATTGAAGGCAGCCTGCGCCGCATTGCTCACTACGACTATTGGTCTGACAAGGTGCGCCGTTCCGTGGTGGTGGATGCCAAATGCGACCTGCTGCTGTACGGCAATGCCGAGCGCGCCATTGTCGAAATTGCCCACCGCCTGGCGGCCAAAGAGCCGGTTCAGCACATCACGGATGTGCGTGGCACGGCTTTTGTCCGCCGCTCGGATGACGAGACAGGCAAAGGCTGGTTCGAGATTGATTCCACCAGCGTGGACGAGCCGGGCCGGATTGAGACCCACATCAACCCCTACCAAACGACGGCGGAGCAGGCCGAGGCTCAGGGTCAGACTTGTTCCAAGGAAGATGCTTCATCATCATCATCCGTTCGCCCTGAGCCTGTCGAAGGGCTCGCAGGAGCTTCGACCCTTCGACAAGCTCAGGACAGGCCAAGCTCAGCCCGAACGGGAACGGATATCCCGCTTACCTTTCACCCCAACCCCGCGCTCTACGGCAAAGGCAGCATCAAAGTCGCCCCGCGTGACCGCAGCGTCATCCGTCTTCCCAGCTTTGAGCAGGTTAAGGCCGACCCAGTCCTCTACGCCCACGCCAACCGCGTGCTGCACCTAGAGACCAATCCCGGCAACGCCCGTGCCTTGGTGCAGGCGCACGGGGAGGGTGTCATCGCGCGCGACGTGTGGATCAACCCGCCACCCATCCCGCTCACCACTGCCGAGATGGATCTCGTGTTTGGCCTACCCTATGCGCGCAGCCCCCACCCCATCTACGCGGACGAGAACGGCAGCCATGATGGCGCGACCAAAATCCCGGCCTGGGAAATGATCCGCTTCAGCGTCAACATCATGCGCGGCTGCTTTGGCGGCTGCACCTTTTGCTCCATCACCGAGCATGAGGGCCGAATTATCCAAAGCCGCTCGGAAGATTCGGTGATTCAGGAGATTGAAGACATCCGCGACAAGGTCAAGGGCTTCACCGGCACCATTTCCGACCTAGGTGGTCCCACGGCCAATATGTACCGCCTGGGCTGCAAAAGCCCTGAGATCGAAGCCGCCTGCCGCAAGCCCAGTTGCGTGTACCCCGGCATCTGCTCCAACCTCACCACCAACCACGACCCGCTTATCAAGATGTACCGGCGCGGTCGCGCGCTCAAGGGCATTAAGAAAATCCTGATCGGCTCGGGTCTGCGTTACGACCTAGCCGTGCAGTCGCCTGAGTACGTGAAAGAGCTGGTGCAACACCACGTCGGTGGCTACCTGAAGATCGCGCCCGAGCATACCGAGTCTGGCCCCTTGACCAAGATGATGAAGCCCGGCATCGGCAGCTACGACAAGTTCAAAACGCTGTTTGAAAAATTCAGTGCCGAGGCGGGCAAGAAACAGTATTTGATCCCTTACTTCATCGCCGCCCACCCCGGCACCAGCGATGAAGACATGATGAATTTGGCCGTCTGGCTCAAGAAAAACGGTTTTCGCGCCGACCAGGTGCAAACCTTCTACCCCAGCCCCATGGCCACCGCCACGGCCATGTACCACAGCAACAAAAACCCGCTGCGCAAAATCACCCGCGACAGCGAGACCGTGGACATCGTGCGCGGCGACAAACGCCGCCGCCTGCACAAGGCGTTTTTGCGTTATCACGACTCCAACAACTGGCCGCTGCTGCGCGAAGCCCTCAAAGCCATGGGTCGGTCTGACTTGATCGGCAACGGCAAGCAGCACCTGATTCCCACCTGGCAACCGCTGAGCGATGGCGGCTACACCAGCGCGCGGCGCAAAAATTCCACGCCAGTGGCGGTCAAAGCCAGCGCACCCGTGAAAGGCCGCATCCTGACTCAGCACACGGGCTTGCCACCGCGTGATACTGGCGCGGGAAAGGTCGGCGTGAAGCCCCTCAAAAAAATTCGATAGCGCACCCTTAAACGGCTAGATTCCAGACGGCGTCCTCGCCTTCTTCAATTCACTTTTGCCCCTCAATCACCCGCTCTATCATCCGCTCTTTGAGTTTCTCGTCGCGGAATACGTCGAGCAGGTTGTGGAGTTTGGATGTTGTCTTGCCAGGTGCTTGTGACTCGTTCGTTTTAGCGACCGCTTGCGCGGGCACGACGTTCACGGGCGGCCCCGCGAGGGGCTTCTCCGTGGTGCCGGGTGGGCACTCCAGATTGGTGTAAGAGACTTGCTGCCCTTTGAAACATTTGCGCATTGTCACTGACCGGCATATAGAAGCCATTCTCTGACCGGCGTAATCGAGCCCCTCACAGGGCATTAAACAGTTCTTCCGTTACACCCCAAGGAGCGGGGTATTGGAATCCGATCCCCCCATTTAATCCCTTGCGTTTAATGCTGCACCGGGCAATGAGGCTGGACGACTTGCGTATTCCACCCAACAACCCGACTGGAAGCTTTGAAGCGTGAGCGCAAGGGACAGCACAGCATCCGCATTAACGACCAATGGCGTGTGTGCTTTGTCTGGACTGGCAGCGATGCCACCCACGTTGAAATTGTGGATTACCACTGAAGGAGAATGACCATGACGACCATCATCAACGGAATGCGCCCGATCCACCCCGGCGAGGTGTTGCGCGAGGAGTTTTTGCAGCCGATGGGCTTGACTGCGCACGCCCTTTCCATGGCGCTTCAGGTGCCCGCACCGCGCATCAATGACATCGTGCGCGAGCGTCGAGCGGTCACCGTGGATACGGCCCTGCGTCTGGGGAAATATTTTGGTACCAGTGCTGAGTTCTGGGTCGGGCTGCAAACCGACTACGACATGGCGCTTGCGCGTGCCTCTATGGCGCAAGTGCTTGGACGCATTGTGCAGCGTGATTTGCAGTCCGCCTGATTTGACAATTTGCCACACAGGCTCTCTTTGTCACTCATCAAACCCCGGCGACAACCGTGCCACACGGCGCATGAGCGCTGGCCACACCACCTCTGGCCCCCGGCCTCGGCGGCCTGCCACGATCTGCTCTGGCGCGGTGGCCAGCACCTCGTCTGGGATGGTGATCAAGTCGGCACCACCCGCCTGCGCGCGCACCTGAATCATGCAAGCGGTTTCAAACTTGTGCAGGGCGAGGAAAGCGTCTGCAGCCGAGCGGCCCGTGGTGAGAATCCCGTGGTTGCGCAGCATCAGGTACTGCTTGTCGCCCAAGTCACGCGCCAGCGTCACCCGCTCCGCGTCTTGCAAAGCTATGCCTTCGTAGTCGTGGTACGCGATGGCGCCCAGCACAAACAGCGACTGCTGCGACAAGGCCAGCAAACCCCCCGCCTGCGCAGAAACAGCGATGCCATTGACCGAGTGGATGTGCATGACGTAGTGCGCGTCGGGGCGCGCCGCATGCACGGTGCTGTGGATCAGAAAGCCCGCAGGGATGATGTCGTA
>JANPNG010000339.1:0-14945 GCA_031427355.1 Hylemonella sp. | reverse complement strand
GGGCGCGCACCACCACGCAGCGGCCCCGCTTGTTTGTGACTTTGGGGGTGGAGGCGTGCGCGGCCCTGGTCAAAATCCGAACCCCGTCGGCGGTGTTGTGCACCTTGTTGCCCCGTCAGAGTTTTGAGAAAATTTTGCGTGACAACGCACGAACCGTATCGCCTCAGATCTCGTCCCTCTACCTGAATCAGACCTTGTCACGGCAGCTCGATTTGGTGTATCTTGCGCTGCCCAAGGCGCGAAGAGTGGGTGTGCTTTTTGGGCCTGAATCCAGGGAGCTTGAGAAAAGGCTCGAAGCTGCGGCTGATGCCCGAGGTCTTCAATTGGTGGGTACGGTACTTGAACTGGGGGAGCCTGTTTTCAATGGTTTGAAAAAAATCCTCAACGATTCGGATGTCTTGCTGGCCCAGGCTGATCCGCAGGTTTATAACGCCGCAAGCATCCAGAACATCTTGTTGGCGTCCTACCGGGCTCGGGTGCCCATGGTGGCCTTTTCTCCGGCTTATGTGCGTGCGGGTGCTTTGCTGGCTTTGTATTCAACCCCTACCCAGATCGGCCAGCAGGCAGGGTTGATGGCACGGGGCGTCTTGCAGGGGCGCTCGCTTGGGGCACCGGAATACCCGCAGAATTTCACGATCAACGTCAATGACAATGTGGCTCGCTCCATGGGACTGAATTTGAATGCCGAAGAACTGACCCTGAGTTTGCAGCGACTGGAGCGCAGGCCATGAAGCAAGGCTTTGACATTCGTTCCCGCGTGCTGCTCGCCGCCATTTTTCCGGTGACGTTGGTGGCGGCCTTGCTGTCCACGGTATTTTTGACCGGGCGGGTTGGTGACCTGGATCAGGCGAACACACAGCGCGCTCAAGCCATGGTGCGCCAAATTGCCGTTGCCAGCGAATATGGATTGTTCTCTGCCAATGTAGGTAGCCTGCAAGCCCTTGCGGTTGGCGCCATGCGAGAGCCAGACATGCGCTCGGTGGTGATTTTGGATGCGAGTGGCAATGAGCTGGCAAGGGCGGGGAAAGTGGGCTATGCCAAGCAACCCAACTTGCGGCCTGAGGCCAACGCAGTCCAAAACGAGGCTTCGCAACAAGAAGTGTTCGTACAGTCCGTGACGTCCATGTCGGTCAAATTAGACGATGTGTTTGAAGGGGATTCGAAGGCTGACGTGAAGGCGCCTTTGCTACTGGGTCATGTCGTGATCGAGATGTCGCGAAGTTCGATCAACGCGCGTTTGCTCAACTTGCTGCTGGCCGGTCTGTGGGTCACCCTTGGCGGTTTGCTGTTTGGTGTCTGGTTGGCCGTTCGAATCAGCCGGGGGGTACTTCGCCCGATTCTGAGTGTGACGGACATGGTCGATCGCCTCGGGCAAGGCGAATTGTCGGCGCGTATGGACGTGCAGCCTGATGGCCCTTTGCATGATTTGCAGATCGGTCTGAACCAAATGGCCAATCGTTTGGAGCGCGGACGTGATGAGTTGGAACAGCGCGTGTCTGAGGTCACCCACGAGTTGCGGGTGAAAAAAGAAGAAGCCGAGATGGCCACCATGGCGAAGTCGCAATTTCTGTCGGCGGCCAGTCACGATTTGCGCCAGCCAACGCACGCTTTAGGCATGTTTGTGGCGCGCCTGGCCCAGTTGCCGCACAGCGATGAATCCCAGGTGTTGATTGTCAATCTGGAAGCCTCGGTGCAAGCCATGCAGGATTTGCTCGATGCCCTGCTGGATATTTCGCGGCTTGAGGCCAATGCCATCCGTGTCAATGCCCTCGCTTTTTCTGTGGCAGAAATTCTGACGCAACTCAACACCACATTGGCGCCTGAGGCCTTTGCCAAGGGACTTGGCTTGCGGGTGCGCCCAAGCCCTCTGTGGGTGTTCAGTGACCCGGGTTTGCTGTACCGGATTCTGCTTAATCTGGTGAGCAACGCCTTGCGTTACACGAACAAGGGCCGTGTTTTAGTGGCTTGCCGTTCGAGCGGAAACGGTCAAAACCTTCGCATCGAGGTGTGGGACACGGGCATCGGCATTGCACCGCAGCACCAGCAAGACATCTTCAAGGAGTTCTACCAGGTTGGGAATATCGAGCGTGACCGCAGCCAGGGACTGGGCTTGGGGCTCAATATTGTCCAGCGTACGGCCAAGTTGTTAGGGCATCCGCTGACCGTGTGTTCCAGGTTGGGCCAGGGCACACGGTTCAGCATTGAAGTGCCTGTGACGACCGCCATGGTCGCTCGTGCTCCTGTGCTGGAGGCCGCCGAGCCTGCTTCAGTGGACAAGCTCACGGGGTTGAATGTGTTGGTGATCGAAGATGATGCGCTGGTGTCCATGGCCTTGGTGTCTCTGCTGGAGTCTTGGGGCTGTGAGGTCAGCGTGGTTGAGGGTTTGAATCAGGCAGAGTCGCTCATGGCGCAGGGACTGGTGCCCGGTGTGGTCATCAGCGACTATCGTTTACGTGGCGGGAACAACGGGTTGGATGCGGTTTTGCATTTGCGTTCGCTCACCCCGAGCCATTTACCAGCATGCTTGCTGAGTGGTGACACCAACCCTGAATTGATTCAGGCCACCCGCCTGGCCGGCCTGACCTTGTTACACAAGCCGGTTCGACCTGCCAAGCTGCGCAGTTTGATTCGGCACCTGGCGCAAGAAAGCGGGCCCGATGACCGGCGGGTTCATCCCTAGATGGCTGATGAAGTGCCTGATCGGAAATAGCCCAAACGGCTGGCGGCCATCACGGCCTGGGTGCGGTTGTTGACTTCAAACCCGCGCAAGATGGCCGAAACATGGTTTTTGACGGTCTCGTCAGACAAGCTCAGCGTCTTGCCGATTTCTTTGTTGGAGTAACCGTCCAGCAGCAACTGCAAGACTTCTTCCTGGCGCTGGGTGAGGTTGGGCGCGGGCGCCTCGACGACAGACTCATCCAGCAAGCCGCTCCCGTTAGACGGTATTGTTTCTGGCGCTAGGTACACGCCACCGGCCAGAACCAGGCGGATGGCCGAAAGCAATTCATCGCTATTACCGGATTTGGTCAAAAAAGCGGCGGCACCCTTGTTTAAAACCTGACGCATCAGCAGCGGGTTCATGTAGCCTGAGAGCATGATGATGGGCAGCTCCGGGTGCTGGCAGGCAAAGACCTCTAGAGCTTCTTGACCATTCATGTCGGGCAGGTGGTAGTCCAGCAGCACCAAGTCCAAATTGGCATGCTGTCGTGCCAGTTCAAAAGCGCGGGCACAGTTGGCGGCGTCCAACACCTCAACGTCATTGTCCAGCCCTCTTAACACTTGGCGCAGGCCTTCTCGGACCAAGGCGTGATCGTCAACGATGAGAATTTTCAAAGGGCGCTCCGCAGGGCGTTGGTGGGCATGGCACGCATGTTAGCTCAAGGCAAAAAAAAATCCCGCCGAGTGGCGGGATTTTTTATTCACTTGGGGGCAAAGTCAGCCGCTGCGCCTGGCCGCCCCAAGCAAGGCACGGCCCCCTCGGGGGGCAGCGACCCACACGCAGTGGGGGAGCGTGGGGGTAATTTCAGCCGCCATGAATTTTCATCATCAAAGGCACGATCAACAAAGCCACGATGTTGATGATCTTGATCAGCGGGTTGATGGCAGGGCCCGCCGTGTCTTTGTAGGGGTCGCCCACGGTGTCGCCCGTCACTGCGGCTTTGTGCGCCTCAGAGCCCTTGCCGCCGTGGTTGCCGTCTTCGATGTATTTCTTGGCGTTGTCCCAGGCACCGCCACCGGTGCACATGGAAATCGCCACGAACAAGCCGGTCACGATGGTGCCCATGAGTAGGCCACCCAGCGCGGCGGGGCCCAGCAGCAGGCCCACCAGCACGGGAACGACCACCGGCAGTAGGGACGGGATCATCATTTCCTTGATGGCGGCCTTGGTCAGCATGTCGACGCAGGTGTCGTATTCTGGCTTTCCGGTGCCTTCCATGATGCCCTTGATTTCGCGAAACTGGCGACGCACTTCCACCACCACAGAGCCCGCAGCGCGGCCCACAGCCTCCATCGCCATGGCACCGAAGAGGTAGGGAATCAGGCCACCGATGAACAGGCCGATGATGACCATCGGGTTGCTCAGATCGAAGCTGATGACCTTGCCATAGCCTTCGAGCTTGTGGGTGTAGTCGGCAAACAGCACCAGGGCAGCCAGACCGGCTGAGCCGATGGCATAGCCCTTGGTGACGGCCTTGGTGGTGTTGCCCACAGCGTCCAGCGGGTCGGTGATGTCGCGCACGCTCTTGGGCATTTCGGCCATTTCGGCAATGCCACCAGCGTTGTCGGTGATGGGGCCGTAGGCGTCCAGTGCCACCACGATACCGGCCATGCTGAGCATGGAGGTGGCGGCAATGGCAATGCCGTACAGGCCAGCCAGTGTGAACGACAGCCCAATGGCGATGCAGACAAAAATCACAGGCCAGGCGGTGGACCGCATAGAGACACCCAGGCCCGCAATGATGTTGGTGCCGTGGCCGGTGGTGGAGGCTTGTGCGATGTGCTGCACCGGGGCGTATTGCGTGCCGGTGTAGAACTCGGTGATCCAGACCAGGGCAGCGGTCAGCACTAGGCCAACGGCGCAAGCACCGAACAGCTTCATCTGGCTACCGGAGGCCGTAATGGCGTTGTCCGGCATGATCCACATCGTCACAAAGAAGAAGGCGATCAGCGACAAGCCACCTGCCACTGCCAGGCCCTTGTAGAGCGCGGGCATCACGTTCTTCATGCCGGGTGTGGCCTTGACAAAGAAGCAGCCGATGATGGAGGCGATGATGGACACCGCACCCAGTGCCAGCGGATAGATCACAGCGGCCGTTCCTGCCGCAGTGAGCAGCAGCGCACCCAGCACCATGGTGGCGATCAGCGTGACGGCGTAGGTCTCAAACAGGTCAGCAGCCATACCGGCGCAGTCACCCACGTTGTCGCCCACGTTGTCGGCAATCACGGCGGGGTTGCGCGGGTCATCTTCAGGGATGCCTGCTTCAACTTTGCCCACCAGGTCAGCACCGACGTCAGCGCCCTTGGTGAAAATGCCACCGCCCAGACGGGCAAAGATGGAGATCAGCGAGGAGCCAAAGGCAAAGCCAATCAGCGGATCCAGCAGTTTGGCCAGGTTTTTATCAGGCGTCAGGTTGCCGTTGCCGACCAGGAACCAGTAGAAGGCTGTGACGCCCAGCAGGCCCAGGCCCACCACCAGCATGCCCGTGATGGCGCCGCCGCGAAAGGCCACATCCAACGCTGGGCCAATGCCCTTGGTAGCGGCCTGCGCGGTGCGCACATTGGCGCGCACCGACACGTTCATGCCGATGAAGCCGCATGCACCCGAGAGCACAGCACCGATGATGAAGCCGGTGGCGGTCAGACCGTTCAGAAAGATGCCAATGAGAATGGCCAGAACGACGCCGACGATGGCAATCGTTTTGTACTGCCGAGCGAGGTAAGCCGCAGCACCGGTTTGAATGGCGGCTGCAATCTCTTGCATACGCGCATTGCCAGCGTCTTGGGAAAGAATCCAGTTGCGTGCCCAAAAGCCGTAACCTACGGCGATGAGCCCGCACACGAGCGCCAAAATCAGCGCTGAGTTGCCAGTCATAAAAATCTCCAGTTGTGTTGATTCGCTTGAGGGTGGCAACGCCGGGGCACTGCCACCAATGCGTTGCTTCCTCGTCGCTCAGCCTCAAAGAGAGCTGACAGAACAATTGGCCAACGCGCGGACTGTAACTTGAAAAATTGGCTTCTCAAGCGGGGAGCAAGCCATGAGTCAGTAAAATCAGGGTTAATACTGATGGCTTGGTGATGGCCGGCCCAAATGTCCTACCCATTCAGGCCTGCCCGTTCAGGTCGACCGATTTTTCAACTTCACTTCAAAATCAAAATGTCTCTTGACAAAGTCACCCCCGGAAAAAACGCCCCAGATGCCTTCAACGTGATCATCGAAATCCCGATGAACGCCGACCCTGTGAAGTACGAGGTGGACAAAGAATCGGGCGCTATTTTTGTGGACCGCTTCATGAGCACGTCCATGCACTACCCCACCAACTACGGCTACGTGCCCAAGACCCTCAGCGGTGATGGCGACCCGGTGGACGTGCTCGTCATCACCCCCGTGCCCTTGATCCCCGGCGTGGTGGTGACCTGCCGCCCCATCGGTATCTTGATGATGGAAGACGAAGCCGGCATGGACGGCAAGGTGCTTGCCGTGCCGATCGACAAAAAATGCTCGCTCTACACCCAGTGGCAAAAACCGGAAGACATGAACCCCCTGCGCCTGAAAACCATCTCGCATTTCTTTGAGCACTACAAAGACCTGGAAGATGGCAAGTGGGTCAAGATTTTGGGCTGGGAAGGTGTGGACGCTGCCAAAAAGGAAATCATGGACGGCATTGCGAATTACCAGAAGGCCAACGCTTAAGGTCTAGCGACTCAATCCGCTTGCCGCAACGGGCTCCTGCTCGACAAATCGGCCAGGTAGTTGTCCACCCCCTGGCCTTCACGGTTCAAGAAGTTTTCAACGGCTTTGGCAAAGGCCGGGTGGGCCAGCCAGTGGGCGCTGCTGCTGCGCACGGGCAGCAGGGCGCGGGCCATTTTGTGTTCGCCTTGGGCACCGCCTTCAAAGCGCTGGTAGCCGTGCGCGATGCACCAGGCCAGGGGTTGGTAGTAGCAGGCTTCAAAGTGCAGGCAGTCCACGCGCTCTAGTGCGCCCCAGTAGCGGCCATAGGCTACTTTGTCTCCCCCTGCGTCCGCGCCTAGGGCGACCAGGCTGCTGGCGATGGGTTGGCCGTTTTGCTCAGCCACGAAGAGCAGCCAGTTCTCGGACATGTTATGGGCCATGGACGCGAAGAAGTCGGGGCTGAGGTAGGGCGGGTTGCCGTGTTCGAGGTAGGTGCGCTCGTAGCAGCGGTAGAAGAAGGCCCAGTCTGCGGGGGTGATGTCTGCGCCTTGAACGTGGCGGAAGGTGACGCCAGCTTGTTCGACTTTGCGGCGTTCTTGTTTGATTTTTTTGCGCTTGTCTTGGCTAAGTGTGTTTAGGAAGGCATCGAAGTTGGGGTAGGCAGGGGTGGGGTTTGTCCAGTGGAATTGGACGGTGTGGCGCAGCATGAGGCCGGCGTTTTCGCAAGCGACAAGGTCTTCATCGCTGTTAAACAGCAGGTGCAAGGATGAGAGACCTTCTTGGCGGCATTCATCCAGCAGGGCTTGCATCAGCGCTGCGCGCGCCGGGGCGTCAGTCGCCATCAATCGAGTTCCCGGCACGGGCGTGAAGGGCACGGCCACCAGCGCCTTGGGGTAGTAGGCCAGGCCGTGCTCAGCGTAAGCATTGGCCCATGCCCAGTCAAACACGTACTCGCCGTGGGAGTGGGTTTTGAGGTAGAGCGGGCAGGCTGCAACTAGGATGTCGCCCCGCCACAGGATGATGAATCGCGGCGTCCAACCGGTGGCGAGCGTGGCTGCGCCGCTGGTGTGCAGGGCGGCGAGGTAGGCGTGGCGCATGAAGGGGGTGGGGTGGGCTTGCTGGGCGAGCAAGGCGTCCCACGCTGCAGCACTGATTTGCAGGGGCGAATTCAACACCCGAATGACATAATCACCCATGGTCATTTGCCCCTCTTTTTATCGCTCTGATTCATGACACTTACTCTTTGCGTTGCTCAACTGAATTTTGTCGTGGGTGACTTGGCTGGCAATGCACAAAAAATCATTCAATCTGCCCGTCAAGCCTACGCCGATGGTGCTCGCCTGCTGCTGACGCCTGAGCTCTCCCTTTGCGGCTACGCGGCAGAAGACCTTTTTTTGCGCCCGACTTTTATCACGGCCTGTGATGATGCCTTGAAAACAGTGGCCCGTGAGCTGGCGGACTTAAAAGACATGACGGTGGTGGTGGGTCACCCGATGCGCGGCGACCCCGCAGCCTTGCGCACCCGCTCGGTGTCGGTGCCTCATCTTTTCAACGCGGCGAGTGTGCTGTGCGAGGGGCGCGTGGTCGCCACCTACGCCAAGCGCGAGCTGCCCAATTACCAGGTGTTCGATGAGCGCCGCTACTTCACGCCAGGGCAGGGTGTCTGCGTGTTTGAGGTGGGGCCAGCCGATGCGACAGGCAAGCGTTTGAAGGTGGGCTTGCTGATTTGCGAAGACGCGTGGTTTGAAGAACCGGCACGACTGGCCCAAGCCGCAGGCGCAGAGCTGCTGGCGGTGATCAACGCATCGCCATTTCACGTGGGCAAGGGCTTGGAGCGTGAGCAGATGATGCGCCTGCGCGCCCAGGCTTGCGACTTGCCGCTGGTCTATGCCCATCTGGTGGGCGGGCAGGACGAGGTGGTGTTTGAGGGACATTCGTTTGCCCTGAATGCGGATGGCTCGGTGGCCGGTCGAGCCCCGTGTTTTAAGGAAAATAGCTTTGAAGTGCAGGTAGAACGTGCGCAAGCAGCTATTAAATTAATAGCGACTGTGGAGTCTGAGCGCACCCCAGATGCAGACCTGTGGGACGCGCTGGTGTTGGGCGTGCGGGACTATGTGGGCAAGAATGGTTTCCCCGGTGTGATCCTCGGTCTATCGGGCGGGATTGACTCGGCGCTGGTGCTGGCTATTGCGGTCGATGCACTGGGGCCAGAGCGCGTGCGGGCGGTGATGATGCCCTCGCCCTACACAGCGGACATCAGTTGGATTGATGCGCGTGAGATGGCGGTCCGGGTGAAGGTGCGCTACGACGAAATTTCGATACGGCCCGAGTTCGAGGCTTTCAAGGCGTCTTTGGCCGAAGAGTTTCGTGGACTGGCGGAGGACGCGACCGAAGAGAACTTGCAAGCGCGCATTCGCGGCACGCTCTTGATGGCTTTGTCCAACAAGAGCGGGCGCATTGTGCTGACCACGGGCAACAAGTCAGAGATGGCGACGGGTTATTGCACGCTGTATGGCGACATGGCGGGCGGCTTTGCTGTGATCAAGGACTTGGCCAAGACGACGGTGTTTCGGTTGGCGCGCTGGCGCAATGCGCATGACCCGCACGGCACGGGGGCGTCCCCCATCCCCGAGCGCATCATCACGCGCCCACCCAGCGCCGAGTTGCGGCCCGACCAGACCGACCAAGACAGCCTGCCGCCCTATGAAGTGCTGGACGCGATCATCGAGCGCTACATGGAGAACGACGGGGGGATTGAGGACATCATCGCCCAGGGTTTTGATCGGGCCGATGTGGAGAAGGTCACCCGCCTCATCAAGATCAACGAATACAAACGCCGCCAGTCACCGGTGGGAATTCGCGTGACGCACCGCAGTTTTGGCAAGGATTGGCGTTATCCTATTACCAACAAGTTTCGGGCTTGATGTCATCAGTCCAAGTTCAACCCAAAGGAAAGAAGCACATGAAACAAATCACCGCCATCATCAAACCGTTCAAGCTGGAAGAGGTGCGTGAGGTGCTGGCTGAATGCGGCGTGACCGGCCTGACCGTGACCGAGGTCAAAGGCTTTGGTCGCCAAAAAGGGCACACCGAGCTGTACCGGGGTGCCGAGTACGTGGTGGACTTTTTGCCCAAGGTGAAGGTCGAGGTGGTGGTGAAGACCGACGACGTGGACCGATGTGTCGATGCCATCATCAAGGCCGCCCATACCGGCAAGATTGGCGACGGCAAGATTTTTGTCACGGCAGTGGAGCGCGTGGTGCGCATCCGCACCGGTGAGTTGGACGACGCAGCGGTTTAGATCGCGTCGAGTTGGGGCGCAGGTGCAAAGCCTGCGTCTTGCACGATGCGCTGGAGCAGGGCGTGAGGCGCGCTGTCGGTGTGGATCAGCGCCATTTGCCAGTCGCTCATGAATTGCTGCTCAACGGTGGACGCTAAAAACGTCAGCAGCCCGTCGTAATAGCCGTCGATATTGAGCAGCCCAACGGGCTTGTCGTGAAAGCCCAGTTGGCGCCAAGCCCAGACTTCAAAGAGTTCTTCAAACGTGCCAATGCCACCGGGCAGGGCTAGAAAGGCATCGGCCCGCTCGGCCATCATGCGCTTGCGGTCGTGCATGGTGTCCACAATGTGCAACTCGGTGCAGGCTTGATTCGCCCACTCTTTTTCTGCCATCGTGCGCGGGATGATGCCCACCACGCGGCCCTTGGCCTGGAGCGTGGCCTCGGCCACGATGCCCATCAGCCCGGCCTTGCCGCCGCCATAGACCAGTTGCCCGCCGTGTTGACCGATCCAAGTGCCCACAGTGCGAGCGGCTTGCGCAAATTCGGGTTTGATGCCTGGGCGAGAGCCGCAGTAAACGCAGACGGAAAATGCAGGTGTCATGGAGGAGGAGTCAGAAGAATTTTTGATACAGGGCGCAAGCCCAGATACCCACGCATAACAGCAGGCTCAGCAACACGGCGGCGCTGGCCATGTCTTTGGCGCGTTTGGACAGGGCATGCCATTCTGGGCCGATGCGGTCAATGGCTGCCTCGATGCCGGTATTGAGCAACTCCACGATCATCACAAGCAGCACCGATCCGGCCAGCACAGCGGTCTCCACCCAATTACGCCCGATCCACACAGACATGGGCAGCAAGATCGAGGCCGTCATGGCTTCTTGTCGGAACGCTGTTTCACCCCATCCCGCGCGCAGGCCTGACAGGGCAAAACCCAGGGCATGCCACATGCGGACGAGGCCGCTGCGACGCTTATGCGTCTGGACATTAAATTCGTTAGGGGGCATCAATCCGTCGCGATTAATCGAGTACCTGCAAGTGCATCGTGCCAGAACTGCTGCTGAGGGTGAAAGCGGCTGAGCAGAGCCCAGACAGCAACCCAACCCAACAACAAAACGGCGGATTCTGCACCTGATAGATTGAAAGGTGCCATGACGGCCAATGCGGGTAAAAACCAGAGCCAGCTCAAGAGATAGCGCAGCAAAGCGCGGACTTGAGTGACGGGCTGGCCCATGCGATCAACTAGCCGGATTCGCCAGGTTTTCATGGCCAGGGTTTGCCCCTTGGCCCAGAACCAGGTGAAGTAAATGCCGAGCACCACAAACAAAAAAACCTGTTGCAGGTGCCGGTTGTCCAGGGCGTGGCGGGTTTGAGACAGCGTGCTGAATAGATAGGCGGAGATGAAGAGCACGGCAAACAAGAGCATGCCTTCATACAGCCAACAGGCCATGCGCCGAGCCAGACCTGGCGCAACAAGTAGCGGGTTCTGAAGGCTCACTTACTTGGGGGGGCGCTAGCTTCTGTCGGGGCTGGCCGTTGTGGTAGCAAGGTGTTGGGGTTCACCGCCTGGTTAGAGCCGGCCAGCTTCGCGCCCTGTTGGGGGGTGTGAGGCGTGATCGGTACATCCGCCAGTTTTTTCTGGGGCGTTGGCTTGATCACAGCAACACCGGTAGACTTGGCCGGAGCCTGGGCTGCCAATTTCCGTTTTTCTTCGGCGCTGAGTTCTTGGTAAGACTGCCAGTGAGCCGCTTTTTCATCAGCCGGCAGTTTTTTGGTTTCAGCAAAATTCAGACGTGCTTCAGTCCGCTCGTTTGGGCTGAGGGATACCCATTCACTCATGCGGCTGTGCAATTTGGCTTGCTCTGCGGGCGGTAGTGACTCGTAGTTTTTTGAGAGGGCCAGCCATTTGCGTTTGCTCTCTACGCTCAATTGAGCCCACTGACCGGCCAGCGGTTTAAGGGCTGTATGTTGAGGGGGCGTCAGCTCGGCCCAACTGGGCTTGGTGGCGGGCACTGGTTTGGGTTCAGTGCTGGACTTGGGGGCACCTACCCCAGTCGCAGTCCCTTTGTTGGGGGCGGGGCTGGGTGCGGATTGTGCTGGTGGGCTTTGAGCCAGGGCTAAAGAAGTCGGGGCACCCAAGCCAATGAGCATGAAGCACACCAAGGCATGCAACATTACAGGCATGCGCATCTGGTTCGTTAATTTAGCGATAACCACAGGCTTCATGTCTTCTGAAAATCACTGATCACGACGGGATTTAAGAAACTGGGCAAACCCTGGGTCGGTGTAGGCCGCAGGCGGAAGGTCGTCAGTGAGAAGGGCTGAGTCAATGTCGGCCAGATCTTTGGCGCGTTCATCGTTGCCCAAGAACTGAACGGCAAACAGACCTGCAACCAGGGCCAGTAAGGGGATGAGGGAGGCCGCACGACGCCATAGTTCAGACTCTGGACCACCCAAACTGAGGGTGGCAGACGTGCCGTTAGGCAGTACCTGAGAAGCCATGACGAGCTTGGCCTGTTGGCGAGCGCCCAGCGCCTGCACGCGTGCAGCACGCAGGCGCTCGGTGATGTCGTGCGGAAGTTCGTCTGAGGCGTCCGACAAACGCGATGTCAGTTTCAGGGCAAAACGATCCTGCATAGAGGCGTTGAGCTGGGGTAGAGTGTGGTTCATAGTCGTATTCCCTTGGCTTTCAATGCTTTACTCAGAGCCGCAACGGCTCTGGAACAATGTGTTTTGACGCTGCCTTCTGAGCAGCCCATGGCCGCAGCGGTCTCCGCCACGTCCAACTCCTCCCAGTAACGCATGAGGAAGGCTTCTCGTTGACGTGTGGGGAGTTCTTGGATTTCCACCTCAATTTCACGCAAAGTTTGGGCGCGTTGGGTGGAGTTTTCTGCGCTTTCGACCTGCTGTGAATCGTTTGAGATATCCAAAACATTCAGAAGTTCAAAATCCCCGTCGTCCGAGCCGGATTCGAAGTCGCTCATGTTGGAGAACAGCGCGTTGCGTGTCTTTTGGCGGCGAAACCAGTCCAGCGTGCAGTTGGAGAGAATGCGCTGGAACAGCATGGGCAGCTCTTCTGGCGGTTTGTGGCCGTAGTGCTCGGCCAGCTTCATCATGCTGTCCTGAACGATATCCAGGGCGGACTCCTCGTTTCGGACGTGATAAACCGAACGCTTGAAAGCTCGTTTTTCGACGCTTTTCAGGAAATCTGAGAGTTCTTGTTCGGTAGCCAAAGGTGCGCGCCAGGATGCGTTGCGTTGGGAGGGTGGGTTGTCTCGGGTTTTGTTGAATTATGGCATCTTGAAAGCCAATTTTTCTATGCATTGCTCTCTATATGGCTTTGAGGAGTGCGATAATCGACGACCCAAATCAAAAGGCAAACGGGTCACTGTTCGGCGCTACAAGCCATGCGCTCATGACTTTGATCTTAAGTTCCGATGAAGCGCCACAAGCGTTTTCAAAGGAGCACCAAAGGTTTTTCGTTAGAGAAATTCACAAAGGTTCATCATGGAAATTAACAAAGCTGAAATTGCTTCGGCGCATGCGGCCACGACTGCTGCAAAAACAACGGCCACAGACACGACCACCACCGAAGAGCTTCGCGGTGCGGAAATTCTCGTCAAAGCCCTTCAGGCTGAGGGTGTCAAGTACATCTGGGGCTATCCCGGTGGTGCGGTTCTGCACATCTACGATGCTTTTTACAAGCAGGACACGATTCAACACGTCTTGGTGCGTCACGAGCAGGCGGCTGTTCACGCCGCTGATGGCTATGCACGTGCCACGGGAGATGTCGGTGTCGCGCTGGTGACATCTGGCCCCGGCGTGACCAATGCCATTACCGGTATCGCCACCGCCTATATGGACAGCATTCCCATGGTGATCTTGACCGGGCAGGTGCCCACCCACGCCATTGGTCTGGATGCCTTCCAGGAGTGCGATACCGTGGGCATCACTCGCCCCATCGTTAAGCACAATTTCTTGGTCAAAGACGCGCGCGATTTGGCGATGACCATGAAAAAGGCTTTCCATATCGCCAGAACCGGCCGACCTGGTCCTGTGGTGGTGGACATCCCTAAGGACGTCTCATTCAAAAAGGTGCCGTATGCCGGCTACCCCGAGTCGGTGGAGATGCGCTCCTACAACCCGGTGCGCAAAGGCCATGGCGGTCAGATCCGCAAAGCGCTGGCGCTTTTGCTGGCGGCCAAGCGCCCCTACATCTATACGGGCGGCGGCGTCATACTGAGCAATGCGGCGGCTGAGCTGCGCACCTTGGTGGACATGCTGGGCTACCCCTGCACCAACACCTTGATGGGCCTGGGTGCTTACCCGGCCAGCGACCGCAAGTTTTTGGGCATGCTGGGCATGCACGGCACAGTGGAAGCCAACAACGCCATGCAGAACTGCGACGTACTGTTGGCCGTAGGAGCCCGTTTTGATGACCGGGTGATTGGTAACCCCAAACACTTTGCCCAGAATGAGCGAAAGATCATTCACATCGACATCGACCCGTCCAGCATCTCCAAACGCGTGAAGGTGGACATCCCTATCGTGGGCGATGTCAAAGACGTGTTGAGCGAGATGATCGCCATGATCCGTGAAGGCACAGCGCGACCCGACGCCAACGCCTTGGGTGCTTGGTGGGAGACGATTGATGGCTGGCGCAAGGGTGATTGCCTGAAGTACGACCGGGACAACAAAGACGTCATCAAGCCCCAGTACGTGGTTGAAACCCTGTGGAACATGACCAAGGATGCCGACACCTACATCACCTCCGATGTGGGTCAGCACCAGATGTGGGCCGCGCAGTACTATCGTTTTGACGAGCCGCGCCGCTGGATCAACTCGGGTGGCTTGGGCACCATGGGCGTGGGCATTCCCTACGCCATGGGCATCAAGCTGGCCAAGCCTGACAGCGAGGTGTTCTGCATCACGGGCGAGGGCTCGGTGCAGATGTGCATTCAGGAGCTGTCCACCATCTTCCAGTACAAAACGCCGATCAAAATCGTGTCGCTGAACAACCGCTACCTTGGCATGGTGCGTCAGTGGCAAGAGATTGATTACGAAGGTCGCTACAGCCACAGCTACATGGACGCCTTGCCTGACTTCGTCAAGCTGGCCGAGGCCTATGGCCATGTGGGCATGCTGATTGAGCGCCCAGAGGATGTGGAGCCCGCCTTGCGCGAAGCCCGAAAACTTAAAGATCGCACCGTGTTCATGGACTTCCGTACCGACCGCACAGAAAACGTTTATCCGATGGTCAAAGCGGGCATGGGCAT
>JANPNG010000338.1:0-4112 GCA_031427355.1 Hylemonella sp. | reverse complement strand
ATCCGAATTGAATTGAACGAGGCCGACAGCAGTGAAGTGGTGCTGGCCATCCTCGACGGACGGGCCGATGTGGGGATTTTTGCCGACCGCACCCCCGCACTGGGTTTGCAGACCCTTCCCTACCGGCGCGACCGGCTGGTGCTGGTGGTGCCTGCGGGTCACCCGCTGGCCAAGCGCAAAAAAGTAATCTTTGCCGAGGCGGTGGACTACGACTTTGTGAGCCTGACGCAATCGACCTCGCTGGCACAACGGCTGGCGATTGAGAGTGGGCAGCTCGGCAAACCGCTGCGTATTCGCATCCAGGTGCGCAGTTTCGACGCCATGTGCCAGATGGTCGCGGCGGGGCTGGGTATCGCGGTGCTACCAGTAGATGCCGCGCAGCCGCTGGTGCAGGCCTTGGGCTTGCGCAAGATCGAGCTGACCGACGCCTGGGTGCACCGCGAACTGCTGCTGGGTGCACGCGATCTGGCTGCACTGGCGCGTCCTGTGCGCAGTCTGTTGGATCACTTCGTGTCCTGCCAGGGCTGAACAGCCGTTTACTGGGGGTGCTTTCGTGGATGGCGAAAGCTCGTTTGACATTTCGGTCATTCCGCCTGGACGTGCTTTTTTCTAAACTCAGGGCCATCTTCAATCCAGGTCACCCTCCTGATGCAAACGACAAGCCCTGCGCAAACCCTGTTCGACAAACTTTGGCAAAGCCATCTGGTGGATGAAACCGAGGATGGCGAGTCTCTGCTCTACGTTGACCGTCACCTCGTTTATGAGGTGACCAGCCCGCAAGCCTTTGAAGGCCTGCGCCTGTCGAGGCGGCGGCCCTGGCGCCCCGCAACGGTGATTGCCGTGGCCGACCACAACGTGCCGACCACGGCAGCGCAGCGCACGTCGATTGATGCGATCCAAGACCCGCTGTCGCGCGCACAGGTGCGCCAGTTGGACACCAATTGTCAGGAATTCGGCATCACCTTCCACGGCCTAGGTCGCCGCGAGCAGGGCATCATCCATGTGGTCGGGCCTGAGCAAGGCGCCACGCTGCCCGGTATGACGGTGGTGGCTGGCGATTCGCACACCAGCACGCATGGTGCTTTCGGTGCCTTGGCGTTCGGCGTGGGCACTTCGGATGTGGAGCATGTGCTGGCCACGCAGTGTCTGGTCATTCGCCCCATGAAGCGCATGCTGGTGCGTGTCGAGGGGCAACTGGCCGCTGGTGTGTTTGCCAAAGACCTGGTGCTGCACATCATCGGTGTGCTGGGCACGGCGGGGGGCACTGGCTATGCCATCGAATTTTCCGGCAGCGTGATCCGTGCACTCAGCATGGAAGGGCGCATGACGCTGTGCAACATGGCCATTGAAGCCGGTGCCCGTGTGGGCCTGGTGGGGGTGGATCAGACCACCATTGACTACCTGCGGGGCCGTCCCTATGCGCCCCAGGGAGCGCAATGGGATGCGGCTGTGACGGCCTGGCGAACGCTGGTGAGCGATGAGGACGCGAAGTTTGATCGGGTGCTGGAGATGGATGCGGGCGCGTTGCAACCCATGGTGACCTGGGGCACCTCACCCGAGATGGTCGTGCCCCTGAACGGCTGTGTGCCTGATCCGACCCATGAGCCCGATGCCGTTCGCCGTGCAGGTATGCAAACGGCCTTGAACTACATGGACTTGACGCCCGGCACACCCATGCGCAACATCCGCATCGACAAAGTGTTCATCGGCTCATGCACCAATGCCCGTATCGAAGACCTGCGCGTTGCGGCTGCGGTGGTCAAGGGGCGACGTGTGGCCAGTCACATCGTCCAGGCACTCGTCGTGCCGGGCTCGGGTCTGGTCAAGGCCCAGGCTGAAGCCGAAGGTTTGGACCAAATATTCATCGATGCGGGATTGGAATGGCGCGAGCCGGGGTGTTCGATGTGCCTGGGCATGAACGACGACCGCCTGTCGCCGGGTGAGCGCTGCGCATCCACCAGCAACCGAAATTTTGAAGGCCGCCAGGGGCCAGGCGGTCGTAGCCATCTCTTGAGCCCGGCATTGGCCGCGGCGGCTGCTATTGCGGGGCGATTGGCCCGCGTGGACGAACTGAACACACTGGACGTGGAGGGCGCATGAAACCATTCAAACCATTGCAATCGTTGGTGGTGCCAATAGACCGGGCCAACGTGGACACCGACGCGCTGATTCCCAAGCAGTTCATGAAATCCATCAGCCGCACCGGTTTTGGCGACAACCTGTTTGACGAATGGCGCTACCTTGACCGGGGCGAGCCCGGGCAGGACGTTGCCCAGCGTCCGCTCAATCCAAGGTTCGCACTGAACCAGTCGCGTTATGCGGGGGCACAGATTCTGCTGGCGCGTGAAAATTTTGGCTGTGGTTCCAGCCGTGAGCATGCGGTGTGGGCGCTGAACGATTTCGGCATCCGCGTGTTGCTTGCGCCAAGTTTTGCCGACATCTTTTTCAACAACTGTTTCAAGAACGGCCTGCTGCCCATCGTGCTGTCCGGTGAGTTGATTGAGCACTTGTTCAATGAGGTGGAGTGCAACCCGGGTTACGCCCTGACGGTGGATCTGACTTCGCAGACGATTCGCGCCGCGATAGGTCTGCCTATTTCGTTTGACATTGACGCCTCACGTAAGCACCGCTTGTTGCAAGGGCTCGATGACATCGAGATTACATTGCAAAACGCTGATCGCATCCGTGCTTATGAAGCGCGCCAACGCGTTGCAGCGCCCTGGCTTTTTAACTGAACCCTTTCCAACGAAGAGAACCTTTATGCTCAATCAACGCAGAACACTGCTGGCCCTATCCCTGTCATTCGCTCTCACGGGCATGGCCCTGGCGCAGAACAAATACCCCAGCAAACCGGTCACCGTGGTGGTGCCGCAGGCCGCAGGCGGCGCTAACGACACCATTGCCCGTGTCATTGCGCAAAAGCTGTCCGAGCAACTGGGTCAAGCTTTTGTGGTGGACAACCGCACCGGTGCAGGCGGCAATGTCGGCACCGTGGCTGCCGCCCGCGCCAAGGCCGACGGCTACACCCTGATGATCACCGCCGACAGCTCCTTGGTCATAAATCCGTCGCTCTACAAAAATACGGGTTTCGATCCGATCAAGGATTTCGAACCCGTTGGCACCGTGGCCACTGCGGGTTATGTGCTGGTGGCCAACCCGAACTTCCCCGCTAAAAATACAGCCGAACTGATCGCCCTGGCCAAGCAGCAGCCGGGCAAGATCAACATCGGCTCGGCCGGCAACGGCACGCTGAACCATCTGATCGGTGAAATGCTGGGCAAGGCCGCCGACATTGACATGGTGCATGTGCCCTACAAAGGCTCTTCCGCCGCCGTGACGGATCTGGTGGCGGGTCAGGTGCAGGTGTCGGTGCAGAGCCTGCCCTCATCCATTGCCTTCATCCGAACCGGCAAGATCAAGGTGCTCGGTGTGGTCAATTCCAAGCGCCTGCCCGCGCTGCCGGACACGCCCACCATTGGCGAGACGCTCAAGGGCTTTGGTGCAACGCCCTGGTACGGCATGTTTGTCCCTGCTGGCACGCCCAAACACATCGTGACGCTGCTCAATGCCGAAATCGTCAAGGCACTCGAATCCAAAGACGTTCAGGAGCGGCTGGCCGGTGTGGGCTGCGAGCCCTACAAGTCCACGCCCGAACAATTTGCCAGTCTGATCCGTGACGACCTGCCGCGCTGGGCGAAGATCGTCAAGGCCTCCGGTGCCACCGTTGATTGATGAGCCACACCATGAACATTCCACATTTACATCCCGGTGCACTCCAGGGCTTGCGTGTTGTCGAAATGGGGCAACTGATTGCCGGCCCCTTTGCGGGCAAGACGCTGGGTGATTTTGGCGCCGATGTCATCAAGATCGAAGCGCCCGGCGCGGGCGACCCACTGCGCAACTGGCGCATGCTGCAAGATGGCACCTCAGTCTGGTGGCAAGTGCAGTCGCGCAACAAGCGCTCCATTGCGCTGGACTTGCGCAGCCCCGAAGGCCAGGACATTGCCCGCCAGTTGATTGCCCAGGCCGATGTGTTGATCGAGAACTTCCGCCCCGGCACGCTCGAAGGCTGGGGCATGGACTACGAATCGCTCTCACGCGACAACCCGGGC
>JANPNG010000337.1:0-13219 GCA_031427355.1 Hylemonella sp. | reverse complement strand
AACTTACGTCTCAGTCTCATCATGTCCAACCCCAGCATGACCTTAGCCCCCATCGCCGCACCGGTTGCGCGTACCGCGACCCAGTGGGAGTTTTGGGGTCGCGTGCTGGTGGTTCCCTACATCCTGGTGTTTCTTGTTTTTGTGCTCTACCCGGTGTGCTACGGCCTGTGGCTGGCGCGCCATCCCGAGAGCTATGTGCAGCTTTTCGACGACCCCATTTTCTTCCGCACCGCCGTCAACACGGTGATCTTTTTGGTGGTGGCGATCAACTTCAAGATGATGATCGCTATGGTGCTGTCGGGCTTCTTTATCCAGACCCGTTGGTGGATCAAAGCCTTGTCCGTGGTCTTCATCCTGCCCTGGGCGCTGCCCTCGATCCCGACCATTTTGTCGGTGCGTTTCATGCTCAACCCTGAGTGGGGTGTGATCAACCAAACCATCTTCCGCCTGACCGGGCTGGATGGCCCCAACTGGCTCAATGACCCCACCCTGGCCTTGACGTTTTCCATGCTGATGCATGTCTGGAAATCGCTGCCCTTCTGGACTTTGATTCTCATCGCAGCGCGCTTAGCTATTCCCGCCGAGCAATACGAGGCCGCCTCGGTAGATGGCGCCAGCAGCTGGCAAAAGTTCAAGTTCATCACCTGGCCGTCGATGCGCACCATGTACCTCACCTCCACCATCCTGTCGATGATCTGGACGCTGGGTGACTTCAACAGCGTTTACCTGCTCACCGGCGGTGGCCCCGCTGACCTCACGCACGTGCTGGCCACGCTGGGCATTCGCTACCTGCGGCTGGACCAGGTGGACTTGGCTATGGCGTCGATTGTGGTGGCTTTGCCCTTGGTGTTGCCGCTGGTCTATTTCATGATGAAGCGGCTTTCAAAATGAAAAAAATAACCCTCAAAACCGTCACCACCGAAGCCAAGTTATTGCTGATCGGCATCCCGGTGCTTCTGTGGACCATGATCCCGGTCTATCACCTGATTTTGTTTGCCATTTCTCCCAGAGACACAGCTACCTCGGGGCGGCTTTGGCCTAAGGAGCCGACGCTACAAAACTTCGATTTCGTCTTCCACCAGAAACACTTCTACCTGGATCATTTTTGGACGCAGATGGGCAACTCAGTGCTCATCGCGCTGGCCGTGGCCGTGCTCACGCTGGGGGTGTCCACCTGCGCGGCCTTTGCCATCAGCCGGTTGAAGGTGCGCGGTGGTCGCACGGTGATGAACCTGGCGCTGTTCACCTACTTCATCCCCGCTGCTTTTCTGGCTGTGCCCATGTACAAAACCATGGGCGTTTACGGCATCCTGAACAGCCAGTGGTCGCTGATTTTGGCCATGGTCACTATTGCCTCGCCCTACTGCATTTGGGTGCTCAAACAGGCGTCCGATAAGCTGCCGTTTGAGCTGGACGAAGCGGCGCGCATTGACGGTGCTTCACCGCTTCAATTGTTTCGTTTGGTGTACCTACCGCTGATGGTGCCATCCCTCGTGGCTGTGGGCACCTACTCGTTGCTGCTGGCCTGGAACGAGTACCTCTATGCCTTCTTGCTGCTGTCCAACGACACCAGCGTGACGCTGGCCGTGGCTCTGGGCAACTTCCTCTCTGCCGACGATTCTCCTTGGGAACTGCTCATGGCCACGGGCTTGGTGTACGCCCTGCCCCCGGCTGCGATTTACTACACCTTCAAGCGCTACATGGTGTCCGGTTTAACGGCTGGTGCCGTCAAGAGCTGACTCGCTGACTCACAGGAAATATAGATATGGCCTCCGTCTCCTTTCGCAACATTAAAAAATCCTTTGGCAAAGTTGATGTGCTGCACGGCATCAGTTTCGACATTGCCGAGGGCGAGTTCGTGGTGCTGGTCGGGCCGTCTGGCTGCGGCAAGTCCACCCTGCTGCGCATGCTGGCGGGCCTGGAAGAAATCACCGGGGGCGAGATCCACATTGACAACAAAGTCATCAACGATCTGGACTCCAAAGACCGCGACATTGCGATGGTGTTCCAGAGCTACGCGCTGTACCCGCACATGACGGTGGGCGAGAACATGGCCTTCAGCCTGAAGCTGCGCAAGGCTGATAAAGCTCTGACCGATCAGCGCGTGAATGACGCGGCGCGCATTTTGAACCTGGACAAGCTGCTGCACCGCTACCCGCGTGAACTCTCGGGCGGTCAACGTCAGCGCGTGGCCATGGGCCGCGCCATCGTGCGCGACCCCAAGGTGTTTTTATTTGACGAGCCGTTGTCCAACCTGGATGCGAAATTGCGCGTGGCCATGCGGGCCGAGATCAAGGCCCTTCACCAGCGCCTCAAAACCACAACGGTGTACGTCACGCACGACCAGATCGAAGCCATGACCATGGCCGACCGCATCGTGGTCATGCACGACGGCATCATCGAGCAGATCGGCACGCCGCTGGAGTTGTTTGACCGCCCAGGCAACCTGTTTGTGGCGCAGTTCATTGGTTCGCCTTCTATGAATGTGTTGGAAGGCACGCTACACCAGGCCGAGGACCAACACTGGGTCGAGGCCGAGGGCCAACGCTGGCCGGTGGCATCAATTGCCGCCGCGCAAGACGGCCAAAGCGTTCACTACGGCGTGCGCCCCAGCGACATGCGCTTGTCCCCCACGCAAAGCGGCATTAGCGCCACCGTCGTCGTCGTGGAGCCCACCGGTGCCGAGACCGAGCTGCTGCTGCAAGTAGGGCAAACGAAATTGGTGCTGGTGATGCATGGCCGCACCGACGTGCAGCCCGACCAGACCGTGTACCTCGAAATCAACCCGGTCAAAACCCATGTCTTTAACCGCGACAGCGGTGCGCGCATGGAATGAAGGCGTTACGTATCGTTGTGATGGGCGTGAGCGGTTGCGGCAAGAGCACAGTAGGCCGCTTATTGGCAGATGGTCTGAGCGTGGACTACCTCGAAGGTGACGAGCTGCATCCGCCTGAGAACGTGGCACGCATGGCCGCTGGTGTGGCGCTGACCGATGCCGACCGGCAAGGCTGGCTACAGGCCTTGGCACAGCGCTTGGCCAATGCGCGTGCACAGGGGCGCGGGCTGGTGTTGTCGTGCTCAGCCCTCAAACGCAGCTACCGCGACCTCTTGCGCACGGGCTCGCCCGATGTGCGCTTTGTTCACCTGCATGGTGCGCGCGCGTTGCTGACGACGCGCATGCATGACCGCCCTGGCCACTACATGCCGTCTTCATTGCTGGACAGCCAGTTGGCGACGTTGGAACTGCCCGGCGCGGATGAGCAAGCACTGAGTTTCGACATTGCCCAAACACCGCAAGACATAGCGCGTGCAGCCTTGATGACCTTGCGCCCATTGCCTTGAAACTCTCCAACACTTTTAGCGAGACACGCTTTCATGATCGACGCCAACACCTTCCGACTCGATGGCCGCCTGGCCCTCATCACCGGCTCATCGGGCGGCATCGGCTTTGCGCTCGCGCGTGGCCTGGGCCAAGCCGGTGCGGCGCTGGTGCTCAATGGCCGCGATGAAGTCAAGCTAGCCCAAGCCGCCGCCGCCCTGCGTGCCGAAGGCCTCACCGTGCACGAGCGCGCGTTTGACGTGACGCAGGCCGACGCCGTGCAGCCCGCGATTGAAGCCATTGAGCGTGAGCTTGGCCCCATCGAAATCTTGGTTAATAACGCTGGCATGACGCGGCGCTCGCCCTTGCAGGATTTCCCACATGCCGACTGGCACCAGATCATGCAAACCAATGTGGACAGTGCTTTCATCGTTGGCCAGGCGGTGGCGCGGCCCATGATCGCGCGTGGTCGTGGTCGCATCGTCAACATCTGCTCGGTGCAAAGTGAGCTCGGCCGCCCGGGCATTGCGCCTTATATGGCGAGCAAGGGCGCGCTCAAGATGCTGACCAAGGGCATGGCCATCGACTGGGGGCCGCTCGGTCTGAATGTCAACGGCCTGGGGCCCGGCTACTTCAAGACCGAGCTGACAGAAAAGCTGGTGAGCGACGAAGCCTTCAGCGCCTGGCTCATCAACCACACACCCAGCCGCCGCTGGGGCGATGTGGAAGACCTGGCCGGGGCCATCGTCTTCTTGTCCAGCGATGCGTCCAAGTTTGTCAACGGCCACATCCTCTATGTCGATGGCGGCGTGACTTCTTGCCTCTGATTTTTTGCTATTCAACCACCGCCTTGCGCAGGAGTTCACCGTGACCACTTTCACCCAAACCATTCTCTTCACCGACACCGATGGCCGCGCCAAATTCCGCGAGGCCGCCATCCCCCTGCCCGAGGGCAATCCGAACGCCCTGTTGTCGGCGCTGATGCCCTCCGGCGGCTGCCAGTTGCGCCACAGCCCGGTCGGGTTTCGCAGCCAGTTTCATTGCACCCTCACGCCACAATGGGTGTTTATCTTGAGTGGGCAAATGGAGATCAGCCTTCAAGACGGCAGCGCGCGCGTCTTCAAACCGGGTGAGCATTTTTATTCGGATGACACCGTGCCTGCGGGCGCAACGTTTGACGCCGCTGTGCACGGCCACTGGAGCCGCCAGTTGGGTGACGAGCCGCTGGTGACACTGTTCGTGCGCGGCTAAGCCAAACGGCGCGCCAGATCCTGTTTTCTGCTATTTCCGGGCTGTAGCACTGCTGAAAAACACCAAGGCGGCATCCGCTTCACCGGTTGAACGCACACCGCAGAGCTGCATGCTGCGACTCAACTCGTCCTTCAAAATTGCAATCGCCCGGCTGGCGCCCGCTTCACCTGCAGCTGATGCACCGTAGAGCGTCGCTCGCCCCAACATCACGCCTGCGGCGCCAAGTGCCAAAGCCTTGAGAATGTCGCTGCCGCGCCGCACACCCCCATCGAGAAGTACCGGAATTCGGCCACTGATGGCACGAACAACGGCCGGCAAGGCGTCGAATGTGGCCACGGCACCATCCAGCTGGCGGCCACCGTGGTTGGACACCACTACGGCATCGCAGCCCATGTTGGCCACGCGCACCGCATCGTCGGGTCCGAGGATGCCTTTGACGATGAGTTTGCGTGGCCAGCTGTCGCGAATTTTTTGCAGTCCTTCCCAATTAAACCCAGGGTCGTAGTTGCGGCCGACCGATGACGCAATGGCCGTGGCATTGGTCGCCTGGGCCTCAAGACCGACCAGGTTTTCCATGACCGGCATACCGTGACGCAGGATGCTGGAGAGCCATTGCGGGTGCTGCATAAAGTCCCAAATATTTTTCGGCGTGAAACGAAAAGGCACAGAAAAATCATTGCGAAAGTCGCGTTCCCGCTTGCCACCAACCGGCAGGTCAACGGTGATGACCAGCGCCTCATAGTCTGCTGCACGGGCGCGTTCTATCAATGCCTTCAGGAATGGTTTGTTGCGCAGGATGTAAGCCTGAAACCAGAGCCTGCCTGGCGCTGCTTTGGCAATCTGTTCAATCGATGCTGTGGCGGTACTCGACAGGGTATACGGGATGCCTGCCGCCACCGCCGCTCGTGCTATGGCAACGTCGCCGCCGCGCCAGCCAAAGCCAACGGCACCGGTGGGTGCGATCGCGAAGGGCAGTTCTGCACGCTGGCCCAGAATAAGGGTGCTGGTGTCTATGACCGAAACATCCGTCAAGACCCTGGGGACCAGCCGCACGCGTTTGTACGCAGCTTCGTTGTCCCGCAGCGTCACCTCATCTTCAGCCCCACCGTCAAAAAAATCGAAGATGGCCCGCGGCAAGCGACGTTTTGCAGACAGCCTCAGGTCGTCGATGGAGTAGGCTTTGGCTATGGTGTGCGGCACGTTAGAGGCTAGGTGGATGTGGTGATGTCAGGCAGCTTTAATTGACTTCTGGCTTGATGGCCGCCGTTTTGATGACGTTCTCCCAGCGGTCGTAGTCACGTTTGAGGTAAGCCGTGAATGCGGCCGGAGAGTCGCCAACGATGACGGCACCCAGTTTTTCGAGTTGCGCCTTGACATCGGGTTTCTCCAGCGCTTTGACTATGGCCTCATTGAGGCGGTTCACGATGACCGCTGGCGTTTTGGCTGGTGCGAGCAGGCCAACCCAGGGCGCTGTTTCTTCAAAGCCGGGAAAGCCGACTTCTGACATGGTCGGTGTGTCGGGGAATTGGGGAAGCCTTTTTGCGGTGCCCACTGCCAAAATATGGACCCGCTTGGAAGCGACATTGTCGGCAATACCGATGACCGGGTAAAACATGTAATCCACCCGACCCGCCATGACTTCCAATAGGGCCGGTCCGTTGCCTTTGTAGGGCACATGCAGCATTTTTGCCTTGGCCAGCGTGGCGAGCAACTCTCCGGCAAGGTGGCCAGAGCCACCGTTACCAGAGGAGGCAAAGCTCACGGCCTCCGGTTTTGTTCGGGCTTTCTTGAGTAACTCTGGCATGGTCTTGATGGTGGCGTCGTAAGCGCTGACGGCCACCAGTGGCAAGGTCGCCGCATTGGAAATGGGCGCGAAATCAGTCTTTGGGTTAAAGCCAGCCTGCTCACCCAGCAAAATCGGATTGACGTTCATACCTAGCGAAGAAAAAAGCAGCGTGTAGCCATCTGGAGCCGCATTTTTGACTTCGCGGGTCGCAATCATGGAGCTGGCGCCGGCCTTGTTTTCAACATAAATGGTTTGCCCCAAAGTTACCGACATATCGCGGGCCAAAACACGCGCGATGACATCCGTCGGCCCGCCAGCCGCGAAGCCGACCAGAAGGCGTATCGGCTTGGTCGGAAAGGCGTCTGCGGCACAAGCAGGAGCAAGCGCGGTGCCCGTCAGGGTCGCCGCGGCAAGAAAGTTGAATAATGATTTTTTCATGAGAGGTATCGCTTGTGAAACTAAGACGCTATGACGAGTTATGAGGGGTTGTGCTTCATGCAATCAGGTGTTCCATCGTGCCGACCTGACTGATTTCGAATCGCAGAACGTCGCCGGGCTGCAGATAGACCGGTGGCTTTCTGAACGCGCCGATACCGGCAGGCGTTCCCGTGCCGATCACGTCACCGGGTTCAAGCGTCATGAAACGTGAGAGGTATGAAATGAGGGTCGCGACGGAAAACAGCATGTCGGAGGTCCGTCCGTGCTGCATTTGCTGGCCATTGAGCCAACAATAAACCTCAAGCGTCTGCGGGTCCGTGATGTCATCGCGTGTCACCAGCCACGGGCCCATGGGCGCAAAGCCGTCCATGCTCTTGGCAAATGTGGTCTGTGCCGGTGCAATGTCAAACTGGAATTCGCGGGCGCTGAGGTCATTCAGGATCGTATAGCCCGCCACCAGCGACAGGGCATCTGATTCAGGCACATCTTTGCCATAGCCACCCATCACGACTGCCAGCTCCGCTTCGAAATCCATCTTGCTAACGGAGGCGGGGCGAGTTACAGCCGCGCCTGGCGCACTCACTGATGACGGCACCTTGAAAATAATGCGCGGTATCTCGAAGGGGGCCACGCCGGTTTCCTTGGCATGGTCAGCGTAATTGCGGCCCACGCCTATGATTTTCCCGGGTCTTGGCACGGGTGCATACAACTGCACATCCTTGAGCAACTCAAACCGGGCGCCGGGGTCTGACAATGCCGAACGTACATGGGCGTTCAGTGCCTCGATAGCGTTGTTTCCGGATTGCAGCCAACGCATGATCCCGCCCTGGGCTGGCGTCACCCCCGTCAGGGCGTGCTGTTGCTGTGCCGCAGTGGACACCGGCAGGTCGGCCATCCAGGTGCTGATGTCCAGCACACGCTCATCAATGACCACCCCGGTCAGAACAGGCCCGTGGCCCTTGTGATAGGTGATCAGTTTCACTTGACCGCGTCCTCAAAATACCGATTCGCCATGACCTGGCAGCGCTTGATATAACGATGCTCGTCGGGCCGGTAATCGGGCACGGCATTGTGCAGTGTCCCCATGTTGTCCCACATCAACACGTCGCCCACGCTCCAGCGATGACGGTACTGGTACTTTGCCTGCAATTGGTGCTCGGAGAGAAACGCCAGGATACGGTCACTTTCTTCTTGCGGCAATTCATTGATACGCATCGAATAGCCCGGATTCGCATACAGCACTTTTTTGCCGGTGATAGGGTGCGTCAGGAAGATCAGGTGTGACACTGGCGGCTTGGCTTTGCGCTGTGCCTCTGTCAGCGGCGGTCGGGTGCTGCCTTTTTCACTGCGCATCTTGTCCCAGAATTTGGCGAAGTCGTGCGTCACGGTCATACCCTCGAGTCGGGTTTTCAGGTCGGCAGGCAAGTCGTCATAGGCTGCGTGCATATTGCAGAATTCGGTGTTACCCAGCGGTTCGCCGTCACGGTGGGGGATTTCAATGCCATATAAAACATTGGTAAAGGCAATCATGCTGCTGTAGGACATATCGGTATGCCAGTCCTGGCCTGCATCGCTCATGCCCAGCGGTTTGCCGTTCTCGACCTTGTTCGAAAGAATCATGACTTCCGGCAGGCCAGGCTCCTGGAAGAGGTTGGCTACATTGATTTCAAGTCGGCCAAATCGCTCGGAAAAGTTTTTAAGCTGCAATGACGTCAGACTTTGCTTGGGATAACTCAGCACGCCGTACTTGCCAAGCGCTTGCTCCAGTTCCTTGAACTGCGCATCGGACAGCGGTTGCGCGAGATCAATGCCTTCGACGCGCGCACCGAGAGACTGTCCACTGGGTACAAATTTCATCATTTTTTCTCCGTTCATTAAGAACTTGATCGACACATGAGGCGGATTCTAGGTATTACGCTTGATTCGACATAGACTCCAAAGTCGAATATATTGTTTCCAATTTGGAAACAATCGGACGTCCATGGATCGATTAAAAGCGATTGAAATCTTCTCGGAAGTCGCACGCGGGCGAAGCTTTACAGCGGCGGCTCTTCGCCTCGGCATGGCGAAAGGAAACGTCACCAAGCACGTGAAATGGCTCGAAGATCTGCTGGGCGCACAGTTGCTGACGCGCACCACCAAGAGTGTCAGCCTCACAGAGGCAGGGCTTTCCCTGCTGGAAGGCGGCCAGCATTTGCTCGACAGCTTTGACGCACTTGAGTCGGCCGTCCGCGGCGCGGTCAATGACGCCAGGGGAACCATCCGAATCGGCGCCCCTCCTTCGTTTGGCGCCGTGCACCTCGTTCCGCTGGTGACTTCTTTCTCGGCCATGCACCCGGATATTCAGTTCGCCATGCATCTGGACGATGGCCGAGTGGATATTGCGGCCGAAGGACTTGATCTGTCCCTGCGCATCGCTCCATCCTTGAAGGACACCAGCCTGGTGGCGCAAAAACTCGGTAGCGTTCCACAATTGTTGGTTGCGGCCCAATCCTATCTGGCCACCAGAGGAAACCCACAAACGCCGGAGGATTTGTCCCGGCACGATTGCCTGGTTCACGCCCTGAAGTCGCCGACCAATTTTTGGACCTTCACCGGACCCGACGGTAAAAAATCCGTTCGTGTTTCCGGTTCCATGCGTGCCAACTTCGGTGAGCCACTAAGGCATGCCGCGATTCTTGGACATGGCATTTCCATGCATCCGAACTACATGGTGGCACAGGACATCAAGGAGGATCGGCTCAGGATTGTGTTGCCGGCGTATCAGCCCGTCGGCCTCGATATCTACGCGATGTACCCAAGTCGGCGAAATATGCCCGGCAGGGTGCGCTTATTTCTGGAATTTCTCAGGGCGCGTTTTCAGGGCACAGCCGAATGGCAGGCGGAATAACCTGCAGCGCACGCGTCCTCAAGCCGCCCGCGCCGCTGACCGATCATTCGGGCGTCAGTGCACCGTTGCGAGTGCTTGCAGCGGGGATGGCGGGGCGCATGGGCGTGGACAAGGCTGGCGCTGGCCAGAACAAGCTGTTTTAGATATCTTTAAGATATCTCATAAATTGGAAACTTGTATGATCGCCAGCCCCACCAATCAAATCGCCTTTCGCTACCGCGCCATAGACAGTGCAACCGGCGTCACCCGCGAAACCGCCAAGCGCCTGGCAGAGCGCCTGGGCGTGGACGAAACACAGGCCATCCATCAGGCGCTGCACGAACTGGCCGTCAAACTGCTGCCGCAATACGAAGCCGACGACGGCCCATTGACCGCTGCGCAGCTTCGCCAGATCAAAAAATCCGTTCCCCAAAACAGCAAACGCTCGGTACGCTCCAGCCTGTTTGAAGCTGAAGCGCAGACGGCATGACGCATCGGTGGTGGGGCGAGCCCACTGCTGGCGACATCGTTTGGTGCCACTTCCCCGACAACATCCACCCCCGACCCAAGCCGCGCCCAGCGCTGATCCTGACAGTTTTTGATGACGACGCACCGCGCTTCGAAGTGCGCGTGGCCTACGGCACCAGCCAGAAAACCACCACGCGGCACCGAGGCGAATTCGCCATCCTGCGCGAGCGCAACCCCGCCGCCTATGAGGCCGCCGGGCTGAGCTACGCCACCAAGTTCGACCTCAAACAAGCCATCGACCTACCCTACTCAACCGACTGGTTCTCCGTGCCGCCCGCTGACCCTCATGGCCAAACGCCCAAGCTCGGCACGCTGCACCCTTCGCTGGTGAGGGCGGTGCAGGCGGCGTTCGGGTGGTGAGTGGGGTATTGCTTGAGCACCTGGTGGGATCGTGCTTTGAGTGACGGCAGACCTTCATAGAGGTGATAGAAGTCAAAGATCCCAAACGGTTGTGTTGCCGACAACCGATGGCAAAAGGGATACGTTGTTGTCTCTAGATCCTGCCCACAAAATAGACTGGTCGGCCATGTAGCTCGCTAGATCATGAATTGAGCGGTTGGATACGATGCTGATTTGAAGAATTTAAAAGATAGGGAGGAGCGCATGTCGCTTGCAAGAACAAAGGAACAATTGATCAAGCTGCTTGGGCAAGCTGACAATAGCGTGATCGCACTTTCCGGAAAATGGGGCACTGGCAAGACCCATCTCTGGAACGAGGTCAAGAGCAGTTCAAACGATGACAAGGTCAAAAAGGCCCTCTACGTTTCACTGTTCAGCCTGTCGAGCATCGATCAGGTCAAGCGCAAGCTGATCGAGACTGCCATCCCAGGTGTGGAGTCGCATGGGGGCATGTTCGACGGTTTGAAGAATCTACTCAGACTCGGTGTCAAAGTCGGCTCGGAACATTACAAGGCGCTGGCGGCCATCAATGACCTGAACATGTTGCTGATGGCCCCAGTGGTTCTAAGTAACGGTGTGATCGTCATTGACGACATCGAGCGCAAGCATGAAAAGCTCGGCATCGACGAAGTGCTGGGCTTCATCGACGAATACTCCAAGCAGCACGGAGCGCGATTTGTCCTTGTGCTCAATGATGACCAGTTATCGAACAAGGGTGACCAAGAAAAGCTATGGGCGACATTCCGCGAGAAGGTGATAGACCAGGAAATCAGACTGTCGACATCCGCCGATGAGGCGTTCTCAATTGCCATAAGGATTGCCAATTCGAAATATGCCGATGCCATCAAGAAGGCGTGCGCTGCATGTTCTCTGACCAACATTCGCATCGTCCTCAGGGTCATCCGCGTGGCAAATCAGATCCTTGACGGCCACGAGTTTGAAGAGGCGATCCAGGCGCGCGTGATCCCATCGATAGTTCTGTTCGCCGCCATCCACTATCGAGGGTTGGAAGATGGCCCGGATTTCACATTCGCTTTGAACGCTGGCAATCCTGATTGGCTGGGGTTTGGACGCGACAGGAACAAAGATCCGACTCCAGAAGAAAAACGTGAGGAAGGATGGCGGATGCTCATGCACGATCTAGGCATCCATGGTTGTGACGAATTTGAAAAGCGCTTGGTTGAGTTCCTGGAATCAGGCCTGTTCGATGCTGCGAGCATCGAAGCCGTTATCGATGGCTATGTCGCTGAGAAGAAAGCGATGGAGGCAAGGGAGGGTGCCCAGAAGTTCCTCAAACGAGTCTTCTGGGATCACCGAGTAGGCGAGGCGCAGTTGGTCAAGGAGGCAGCCGTTTTTCCCACGCAAGCTGGCCTGCTTGATCCCTTCGTCGCAACACAGCTTGAGTCCGCGCTCTCGAAGATGCCGGGAGGGGCATCGATTGGCGATGCGATCATCGATGGTTGGCTCGAAAAATTCAAAGCGACCAATCCAACCAAGGTGAACGACGACAACCCGTTTAACAATCCGCTTCACCCGAAAATTCAAGCAGAATTTGCGGCGATCAAGGCCAATGTCCAAGCCAATGCAACCGTTGTCGATGCTTGCATGCACATCATTGAAAGCAATGGTTGGGGTACCCTTCAAGAGGTCGCCATGCAACGTGCCACGGCTGCTGATTTCGAGGCCGCAATCCGTGACATAGCGGATCTCGACAATCTGCGCCGTTTCATGCGCCGGATGATTGAGATACGGTTGAAGAGTGGGGCGTCAGATCCACACTTTGGCTCTGCGCCCGAGTGCTTCATGGAGGCCTGTCGGAACATCGCCAATGATGTAAATTCGCCTCGCCTGGCTGGCTTGATGAGGCGCCTCTTTGAGAGCACGACGTTGGCTTCTGAGCTGGAAAAACATAGGGCCGAACTAGCCTGAGTTTCACTGAGGCGAGTGCGCCCGCCGCCGCGCCAAATCCCGCATCAGCGCCCGCACCCCATAAGTCCACGGTTCAATCCGATCCGAGGTGTTGACGCGGTTCACCAGCATGCCCAGGGTGGGCGTGGCCACCGTTACCACGTCACCCACCTCGTGCGTGAAGCCCAGACCCGGGCCGTGGCGGTCTTGCGTGGGCGCGAACATGGTGCCCAAGAAGAACATCAGCCCATCCGGGTACTGGTGGTGCGCGCCAATCACGTGCGTGACCAGCTCCAGCGGGTCGCGGCTGATCTGGCTCATGGAGCTGCTGCCGTTCATGACAAAGCCACCCGCTCCGCTGACCTGCATCAACAGATCGCAACGGCGCACATCGTCCATGCTGAAGTGTTCGTCAAACAGACGGATGAAGGGGCCAATGGCGCACGAGGCGTTGTTGTCCTTGGCCTTGCCCAGCAGCAGGGCGCTGCGGCCCTCAAAGTCGCGCAGATTCACGTCGTTGCCCAACGTGGCGCCCACCACCTGCGCGCGGCTGTTGACGGCCAGCACGATTTCGGGCTCGGGGTTGTTCCAGTGGCTGCGCGGGTGAATGCCCACCTCGGCCCCCACGCCCACGGCGCTCATGACTTGTGATTTGGTAAAGACCTCGGCGTCCGGGCCAATCGCCACCTCCAGGTACTGCGACCAGGCCCCTTGCGCCAGC
>JANPNG010000336.1:0-2769 GCA_031427355.1 Hylemonella sp. | reverse complement strand
CGACTCATACGGGCAACGCCTCTCGAAGCACCTGCGCGCGGTATTTGTCAGGCAATGCGTTGGGTGTGAGCACATCAATGTCGACGCCCAAAAGCTGCTTGAGCTCAAAGCGAATGGCACCGATGTCAAGTAGCGTGGTTTGCGGCGTTGGCTCCACCAGCAGGTCAAGGTCGCTGTCTGGCCCGTCATCACGCCGCATGGCCGAGCCAAACACACGCACGTTGCTCACGTGGTGGCTCAGCGCAATCTCGCGGATGCGAGTGCGGTGCAGGGCTAGGGCTTCAGAGGGGCGCATGGCTTCATTATCCTCAGCATTTGCTCTGGCTTGATCTCATGCGCCAAGATTTGACTTCGTTCCAGCTCAATGGCATTTTTAGTCTTTGCCCTTGGTTACGGTTTTGGATGCAGTGGGTGTCTTATCCGTACCCCACTTGGCAGTAAACCCGATGCCACGCTTTGCGGGTGCTGGCCGTTCCATCAGGCCACGCAGGGTATCGATGATCTCGGCCAGCGAGTTGTCATGATGTCCCACGCGCCGCTCTAGCTTGGCCAGTTGTTCGGCCAGCACCTTTTGCGACGACAGCATTTCGCGCAGCTGCACAAAGGCGCGCACGACGTAAACGCTCATCTCTACAGCACGCTTGGAGTTCAGCACACTGGCAGCCATGATGGCGCCGTGTTCTGTGAAAGCGTTGGGCAGTTTGCGCTTGCCGCCCCAACTTGAAGTCGCAAATTGCGACTTCAAGTTGGCAAACTAGTCTGGCGAGAGCTGAAACATGAAGTCGGCTGGAAAACGGTCTGCGTTGCGCTTGACCTGCTCGTTGAGCCGCTTGGTGTCCACTTCATACAGGTCTGCCAAATCAGAGTCCAGCAGAACCCGTTGGCCGCGTACCTCCAGGATGCGCCCGCCCAGTGCCTGCGGAGAAATAGTGGCTTTGACCAGTGCAGTCGTTTCTTTTTTGGGTGTCTGCATTGCTTTCACCTTCTGCGGGCTTTTGGTATCAACCCTTGTGCGTTCACAGGGTGATGCCTTCAACGGCGATGTTGTTCAGAGGGACGTGGTTTGACGCCATGTTTTATGCTGCCTTCCTAAACTCCAGAGGCATCAGTCCTTCTTTTTTAGCATCCAGCAGCACGATCTCGACAATCGTGCCGTCTTCGGCGTAGCTGATATTGGTGTGCCAGTCTTGGGACACTTCGCGCACGATGGGTTTGTCCGAGACTCGGATTTGCAGGATGTCGTCGTTCTCGAAATAAATGCTTTTCATGGCTGGGTCTCCCAGTGATGCATAACGGTTTTGACCACAAGCACATTGTCCACGACGGCGGCCACGCAAAGCAAGTTGTCTTCGCGGTCAATCAGGTGCTTGTACAGCCAGTAGTGTGGGCCGCCCGCTTCTTTGTGCGTGCCCGTATCAATGATTTCAAGCACCAAGGCTTCGCTGATGTTGCGTTCAGCCATGCGCAGCTGCGCATGTTCTGTCAGCACCACCGGCAAGCCAAAGCGCGTGCTGTTCATCATTTCCCCCAACTGTCCTTCAACCCCACCGCCAAGTTAAACACCAGCTTGCCCGGCGCATGGTCCACGCGGTCGGCCACAAAGTAGCCGTGGCGCTCAAACTGGAACTTGTCATCCGGTGAGCACGTCGCCAGAGAGGGCTCAACAAAAGCGGTGATGACTTTGAGGCTGTTGGGGTTCAGGCTTTCGATGAAGTCTTTGCTGCCTGCGTCGGGTTGGGCGTCGGTGAAGAGGCGGTCGTACAGGCGCACTTCGGCTTGCACGCCGTCATTCACGCCGACCCAGGTGATGACGCCTTTGACTTTGACGCTGTCGCTGCCGGGGGTGCCACTTTTGGTGTCGGGGATGAGGCTGGCCCTGATGGCAGTTGCGTAACCAGCTTCGTTTTTGATAGCGCCCAGGCATTCGATGACGTGGCCGTATTTGAGTCGAACTTTGCTTCCTGGAACCGCATTGCCGCTGGCGTCAATGCTCGGAGGGAACAATCTGAAGAAGCCTTTGGACGGCACTTCTTCGTAGTCGCTGCGCTCGATCCACACCTCTTTGCCCATCTTGAATTGGCGCTTGCCCAGCTCGGGGTGGTGGGGGTGAACGGGGGCGGTGCAGTTATCAAGGTAACGCCCATCTACAGCGGATTGACCGCTGTTTTCCATTTCAGCGTCCCAGTTTTCAATGATGAGTTTGATGGGATCCAGCACGGCCATGGCGCGCGGGGCGCTGCCGTCTAGCGTTTCGCGCAGGCAGCCTTCCAGCGTGCTGTAGTCGATCCAGCTGTCGCTCTTGGTCACGCCGATGCGCTCGGCAAAGAGTTGCAGGCTCTCGGGCGTGTAGCCGCGACGGCGCAGGCCGACGATGGTGGGCATGCGGGGGTCGTCCCAGCCGTTGACCTTGTGGTCGTACACCAGTTGCGCGAGTTTGCGTTTGCTGGTGATGACGTAGGTCAAATTAAGGCGGGCGAATTCGTACTGTTTGGGGGGCGGCGCGCTAAGCAGGCCACCTTCTATCAAACGTTCCATCAGCCAGTCGTAAAAAGGCCGCTGGTCTTCAAACTCCAGCGTGCAGATGCTGTGGGTGATCTGCTCTAGCGCGTCCTCTATCGGGTGCGCAAAGGTGTACATGGGGTAGATGCACCAGGTGTCGCCCGTGTTGTGGTGGGTGGCGCGGCGGATGCGGTAGATGGCCGGGTCGCGCATATTGATGTTGGGGCTGGCCATGTCGATCTTGGCGCGCAGCACCATGGCACCGTCTTC
>JANPNG010000335.1:0-3767 GCA_031427355.1 Hylemonella sp. | reverse complement strand
GTCGGCGACTTCAATGGTGCGTTCGCTGCGGCGGCGGTCAAGGTCGACGCCAAGTTCACGACGCCGTTTCATGTGCACGCGCAGATGGAGCCACACGCCACGGTGGCGCACTGGAAGGACGGCCGCGTGACGGTGCACTGCGCATCGCAACTGCTCGAAAGTGCGCAGAACGCCGTGGCCGCCACGCTGCAAATCCCTGCCGACAAGGTCCGCATCGTCAGCCGCTACATCGGCGGCGGCTTCGGCGGCAAGCTGCCGATCTACGGCGACGTGATGCTGTCGGCCATGGCCGCGCGACAGCTCGGGCGGCCGGTAAAAACGGCGCTGACACGGCAGCAGATGTTCCACTTCACCACCCACCGCAGCGAGACGATCCAGCGCGTGCGCCTGGGTGCCGCTGCCGATGGCGAGCTAACGTCGATTGCGCACGAGAGCTGGTCGCACAGCGCACGCTTCGACAACTTTTTCGAGCCTTGCGCGATGCAGACCCGCACCTTGTACGCGGCTGCGAACCGCTTGACCACGCACCGTTCGGTCAAGCTCGACCTGCCGGTCTCCGATTCGACCCGCGCGCCCGGCGAGGCGGTGGGCATGACGGCGCTCGAAGTGGCGATGGACGAGCTGGCCGAGAAGCTCGGCATCGATCCGATCGAACTGCGGCTGCGCAACGAGCCGGCGATCGACCCCGAACGCGATGTCCCGTACTCGACTCGACAGCTCGTCGCGTGCCTGCGCGAAGGCGCCAGCCGCTTCGGTTGGTCACGCCGCAACGCGAAGCCGGCTCAGGTGACGGAAGGCCGCTGGATGGTCGGCATCGGGGTGGCAGCGGCCACCCGCGAGAACCTGCTGATGCCGTCCAAATGCAACGTGGCACTCGACAAGCAGGGCGTGCTCACGGTGCGCATGTCGATGACCGAGCCACGGTCTGCGCTTCAACGCCTTGTGAGGCATCGACAACAAGCAATGCACCTTCGCATGCAGACAGAGAGCGCGAGACTTCGTAAGAGAAGTCCACATGGCCCGGCGTGTCGATCAAGTTGAGGTTATAGACTTGCCCATCAAGCGCCTTGTAATGCAGCGCAGCGGTCTGCGCCTTGATGGTTATCCCACGCTCTTTTTCGATGTCCATCGAGTCCAGAACCTGCGCCTGCATCTCACGCGCTTCGAGTCCACCGCAGCGTTGAATCAAACGATCTGCGAGCGTGGATTTGCCGTGGTCAATGTGCGCAATGATGGAGAAATTTCTGATGTGATTCATCAACGAACAGCTTCAAGTGATTGAATTAAAACGGTGCAGCCAAGAAAAAAGGGCACGTCTGATTAAGACGCGCCCTAAACCAACAATCTTTGGCAACTGCGATAGCTGGGACTTCATTGTAGGCAAAAAGCCCATGTCGTGCAGCCCTGGGAAGGTCAAAGAGGGGGCGTTGCAGCATCGCAACATAATTCTTATTCACAGCTTATTAACAATTTTATTAGGAATGATCTGGACAACTTGTGGGTGAGCTGTGTACCGCCTGTGCACCCCGCCATTTCATCCCGCATTGTGGTTCGATGGCTTTTTAATATGCCAGTAATCTTGAGAGAACGGCCTCCATTCTAACCAAATTCGAAAATTGATTAGAAATAAGTTAGTGGCCGCACACTCCTTTGAGGGTGAAAATTTTGTCGAAATTCTGAAAAATAAATTTTCAGAAGGCCTCAAAACCCGCATCCGAACCCAAAACCCCAGTACAAACCAGGGGCTTTGGCGGGATGAGGCGGTCTTACGGCGCTGGGCGAATCACGGCGTATTGCGTCCATTCCCCCCGGCGAAACAAGAGGTTGACGGCCTTGCTCTTGTCCAATTTTCCCAGCACGGCATCAAACTCTTTGACACCCACCAACTCCGTGTTGGCAATGGCCAAAATGACATCGCCCTCTCGCAAACCCGCGCGAGCCGCAGCGTCCACAGCCGCATCCACCTTCACCCCACCTTTGATCTTGAGTTGTTTTTTCAAGACCTCCGGTACTTCGCTCACGGTCAGTCCAAGCACCTGGCCCGCGCTGGTCACACGGGGTTTGGATTCACGCTCTTTGCTGGCGACGTTTTCCACTTCAAACTCACCCACGGTGACACTCAACTCTTTGGTGGCACCACGACGAAACACCGTCAAGCTACTGCGCGTGCCCGGCTTGGTGCGCCCCACCATGCGAGGCAGGTCGGCGGATTTCTCTATGGTTTTGCCTTCGAATTTAACGATGATGTCACCTGCCTCCACGCCGGCCTTCTCGGCGGCCGAACCGCTCTCGACCGCCCTGACCATGGCCCCTTGCGGCTTGCCTAATCCAATCGACTCGGCGACTTCTTTGGACACCTGCTCAATCTGCACGCCAATGCGCCCCCGCAAGACGCGACCTGTGGCGCGCAGCTGTTCACTCACGCGCACCGCTTCGTCCATTGGGATGGCAAAAGAAATGCCCATGAAGCCGCCCGAACGGGAATAGATTTGACTGTTAATGCCCACCACCTCGCCACGCATATTGATGAGCGGGCCACCTGAATTACCGGGGTTGATGGCCACATCGGTCTGAATCAGGGGCAGGTAGTCACCCGTGTCGCGCTGCTTGGCGCTCACAATGCCCGCTGTGACGGTGTTTTCCAGGCCAAAGGGTGAACCAATCGCCATGACCCACTCACCCACCTTGAGCCGATTCACATCACCCACTTTGACAGCGGGCAAACCGGTGGCTTCGATTTTGACGACGGCCACATCGGTGCGCTTGTCGGCCCCCACGATGCGGGCCTTGAACTCACGCTTGTCGGTCAGCGTCACCAGCACTTCTTCGGCGCCGTCCACCACATGTGCGTTGGTCATGATGAAACCGTCCGTTGACATGATGAAACCTGAGCCGACACCGCGAGGTTGCGCCTCCTCATCCTGGGGCTGGGGGGCTGGACGGTTGGGGCGAGGACTCTGGCGCGGCGCATTGGGAATGGGGATGCCAAAGCGGCGAAAGAATTCCAACATATCTTCGTCCGCGCCGCTTTCGGAGCCGGGACGTGTCGTGACTTTCTCCAAGGTTCGAATGTTCACCACCGAGGGGCCGACCTGCTCGACCAGCTCGGTGAAATCAGGCAGCCCGCGTGCTGATTGCGCCCATGTCGGTTCTGCGGTCATCCATGATGCCGTCAAGATCAGCAGTACGGCACCCAACCACGTCGTGAAGAACTTGGTTTTCAAATCGATTTTGAACATCATCAAACTTTCTAGGAAATAACAATCGGTTTTGCGGCCGCTCATATAAGGGCTTATTTTCGCTGCTCAAGCGCCAGTGCAAACGCCTGAAGTGTCTGCGCCGGCACCTCGCCCACCACGGTCAACCACCAGCCTCCTGCCTTATCAGGCACGCGCCGACTCAGTGTATGTGTAGCCCCCATCACCCTCAAGCCTTCTGGCCCATGGTGCCCCGGAACAAAACCTTCAATGAACAAAGACACCGTGGCCAGCCCATCGGAAAAAATCCATTGAACCGCAAAGCCCCCAGCACTCTGCCCGGCTTGAACCGGGCGACGATAACAACTCATGGATTTAAATCCGGGCACAGGGGTTTTAAGCCCCCATCCTTCGGCCTGAGCCGAGGTTTTGATCATCTCGGGACGCTCCACCCGGTAATCGTCGGTTTTGGCCATCATTTGCGTGAGCTTGCTCATGCTGACCGGCGCATCCAACTGCAACTCCGAGAAGGCGACTTGTTCCAGCACACGCTTTTGCGCGTCGAGTGTT
>JANPNG010000334.1:0-2237 GCA_031427355.1 Hylemonella sp. | reverse complement strand
GTCGTACCCCAAGCAGGTGCTGACATCAGCCCAGCTCAAAGCGTTTTCAGAACGCTTTGGTCGGCTGGAGGTCAACGTTGCCAACCTGTACCAAGACCCGAACATCCCGGAGATCATGATCCTGTCCAACAAGGTCGATGCGAACGGCAAGCCCCTGGGCATGAGTGACGCCGGACAAGACTGGCACACCGACATGTCGTACAGCCACATGATCGCCTTTACCAACGTGCTCTACGGCATCGAAATTCCGCACCGCGACGGCGAGCCTTTGGGCAACACCGAGTTCTGCAATATGCACGCCGCTTATGCCGACTTGCCCGAGGCCCTTAAAACGCAACTCGACGGCATGACGATTACGCACGACTTTGCCAAATTCTGGGACAAGATGCGAATGGAAAAAGGCAGCACGCGCCCACCCTTGACGCCCGCCCAGCGCGCCGCCAAACCCCCGGTATCGCACCCCGTGTTTCTGACACACCCCATCACCGGCAAACGAGTGCTGTACGCCAACCCAGGCTACGCCATGCGCATCAATGAACTCCCGCAAGACGAGAGTGACCGCATTTTGAGTTTTCTGTTTGAGCACCAATTGCAGCCCAAGTACCAGTACAAGCACCGCTGGCAGGTAGGCGATGTGTTGATGTGGGACAACATGGGCACGCTGCACAACGCGGTGCCCGACTACACCCCGAGCGAGCACCGCTATATCAAGCGCTGCCAGGTCATGGCCAACCGTTATTTTGAAAACCCCGTCACATGAAACTCATCACCTACCGCAAAGGCGATGGCCCCATTCAAACCGGCGTGGTGCTGGATGAGCGCGTGTTGGACATCAGCGCCTGGTTGACTGAGCTGCCCATCAGCACCGAGGCCACCAATCACAACGCCGCCAGCGGCATCGCAGCCCCCACGGGCGGCATCATGCGCTGGTTGCAGTGCGGCCCTGACGCTATGGCAAAGCTGACGAGTCATGTTGGACAGGTGTCGCAGCAACCCAGCGTCAGCTTCGACCTGTTCAAAGCCGTCACACTCTACGCCCCCGTTCCTCGCCCCGGAAAAATCATGGGCGTGGGGCGCAACTACGCCGACCACGCCAAGGAAACCGGCGTCACCCCGTTTGAGAAACCCCGCATCATCTTCAAAGTGCCCTCGTCCGTGGCCGCAGCCAACGCGGATATACCGCGCCCGGCGGCAGTGACCAAGATGGATTTTGAAACCGAGCTGGCGGTGGTCATCGGCGGCTACGGCAAAGACGTGGCTGTAGCCGACGCGCTGGCCCTGGTGGCGGGCTACACGATCTTGAACGACGTGAGCGCACGCGAATTTCAGTTTGATATCTCCCCACCCCAAACCACCTTTGCCAAAAGCATGGACGGCTTCGCCCCTATGGGCCCCTGGCTGGTAACGCGCGATGAGATTGCCGACCCGCAATCGCTGGAGTTGACTTGCACCCTCAACGGCCAGCCCATGCAGCATGGCCATACCGCCGACATGCTGTTCCCGGTGGCCACGCTGATCGCCTACCTGTCGCAGTTCATGACGCTAGAGCCCGGCGACGTGATCGGCACGGGCACGCCCGCAGGCATTGGCGCTTTTCGCAAACCCCCGATCTATCTGCAGCCGGGCGACCAGTTGCGCATGGAAATTTCGCAAGTCGGTGTGATGGAACACAAAGTTATTTGATGAGGCATTCAGTCATGAAAAAATTATTTTTAAATCTCGCCTTGCTGGCCGTGCTGTGCAGCGCCAGCCTAGCCCCCGCGCTGGCCGCAGACCCTTACCCCACCAAGCCTATCCGCCTGCTGGTCGGCTTTGCAGCGGGTGGGCCGACCGACGTGATTGCCCGTGTGCTGGCCAAAGACATGACGGCGACCCTGGGGCAATCCGTCATCGTGGAGAACAAGGCCGGGGCCAGCTCCATGATTGCCACGCGTGAGGTGCGAAACGCCGCACCCGATGGCTACACCTTGCTGTTTTCCTCCCTGGGGCTGAACGTCAACCCCATTCTTTTGGGCGAGCAAGCAGGCTACAACCCCAAGACCGATTTCACGCCCATCTCCAACGCGGTCAACCTACCGCTGCTCATGGTCAACGCCTATGACACCCCTCTCAAGACGGTGGCCGATTTAATTAAAAAAGCACGCAGCAAACCGGAAGCCGTGAGCTTTGCATCGTCCGGCAATGGGGGCTCTGGCCACCTGGCGGGCGAGCTTTTCGCCACGCTCTCCAAAACCAAA
>JANPNG010000333.1:0-4106 GCA_031427355.1 Hylemonella sp. | reverse complement strand
CGCGTCGCCACCGGCATGGACGTCGAGATCTGGCAGATCCAGGACGACGCCGGCCGCCACGTGGCAAGCGGCAAGGTAGGCGGCAATGGGGTTGTCGACGGTATCGAAGGCCAGGAAACGCTGTTCGATGTGGGCACCTATGAATTGCGGCTGCACGTGGCGGACTACTACCGCCAGCTGGGCACGGTGCTGCCCGAGCCGCCGTTCATCGAACTGGCACTGTTCCGCTTCGCGCTGGCCGACCTGTCCCAGCACTACCACCTGCCGGTCAAGCTCACGCCCTGGGGCCTGTCCTGCTTCCGTGGGGCCTGAATGGGGCCCCCACGCTTGTCACTTCGTGTACTGCGCTGCCCCAGTCAGTCCTTCACCAGTTCCTTGAAGGTCTTGCGAAACTTAGCCACTTTGGGGCCAGCCACGGCCACGCAATAGCCTTGGTTGGGGTTGTTTTCAAAGAAGTCCTGATGGTAATCCTCTGCAGGCCAGTAGTTGGTCAGGGGCAGCACCTCGGTCACGATGGATGAATTGAAAACACGCTCCTGCGCCAACTCATCAATCAGCGTCTGGGCCTCTTGCGCCTGCTCAGACGTGGAGACATAAATACCGCTGCGGTACTGCGTGCCCGCGTCGTTTCCCTGCCGGTTCAACGTGGTCGGGTCATGGATGGCAAAGAAAATCTCCAGCAGTTGGCGCAAGCTCACCTGCGCCGAGTCAAAGGTGAGTCGCACCACCTCGTTATGCCCCGTTCGCCCGGTGCACACCTGCTCATAGCTCGGGCGCTGAACATGCCCATTGCAGTAGCCACTCTCCACATCCGTCACGCCGCGCACGCGGACGAACACCGCCTCGGTACACCAAAAACAGCCGCCGCCGAGGGTTATAGTTTGCAGGGGGTTTGACATGTTTTCTCCGGATCGCTTATTCGGCATGCGATCTTACGCGGCAATGACTTGACCCATACGGGACAATTAGCTACATTAATAACCACCGAGTCATTAATTATGTCCTCTCATTCCGGCGCGCACCCCTCCAAACCCAACCCTGCACCGGCCATACAGGCCAAGCGCTCGCGCCGCAAAGAGGCTCGCCCTGGCGAGCTGCTGGCGGCGGCACTGGATTTGTTTGTTGAAAAAGGATTTGCCGCGACGCGTGCTGAAGAAGTAGCGCGACGCGCGGGGGTGTCCAAGGGCACGCTGTTTTTGTATTTTCCAAGTAAAGAAGAGCTGTTCAAGGCCGTGGTGCGGGACAGCATCTCGGGCCACTTTCCGGTGTGGAATGCCGAGTTCGAGGCCTTCTCTGGTTCGACCGCCGAAATGCTGCGCCAGTTCATGGTCTTGTGGTGGGCGCGCGTGGGTGCGACCAAGGCCTCGGGCATTACCAAGCTGATGATGAGCGAGGCCAGCAACTTCCCCGAGCTGGCGGCCTTCTACCAGCAGGAAGTGATGGCGCCGGGGCAGGCCTTGATCCGGCGCATCTTGCTGCGTGGGGTGGATAGCGGTGAGTTTCGCCCCATAGACCTTCAGTACGGCGTGTACAGCGTGCTGGCCCCCATGATCTTTTTGTTGACCCGCAAACACGCCATGGGCTGTTGCGCTGGGGCCTTGGACGATTTGATTCCCGAGGTCTATATCGCTGCACAAGTTGACACCCTTCTTAACGGCCTGTGTCGCGCCCCCACAAGCACACCACCTTCTCTCAAGAAAGCCAAATCGACATGAAACGTTGGATCAAATGGGGCCTTGCTGCCCTGCTGCTCGCCCTCATTGCCACCAGCATTGTGCGCACACTCTCCGAGCGCCGAGCCAAGCAACAGACTCTGAGCGAGCAAACCACACAGCGCAGCCAAACGGTGGTGGAGTTGGCCGCGACCGATGTGACGAAAACCACCACCCAGACTCTATCGCTGGGCTTGCCGATTTCTGGCGCGCTCAAGGCCGTGAATTCGGCCATGGTCAAGGCCAAGGTGGCGGGCGAGTTGCAGGGGTTGACCCTGCGCGAGGGGGACCGGGTGCAGGCCGGACAAATCATTGCCCGCGTGGACGCGACCGAGTACCAGGCCCGCGTGCAGCAAGCGCAAGAACAGGCCGACGCGGCCAAGACCCAGATTGACATCGCCCAACGCCAGTTTGACAACAACCGCGCTCTGGTGGATCAGGGCTTTATTTCCAAGACCGCGCTGGACACCTCGGCCAGCACCTTGACTGGCGCACAGGCCACCCACAAGGCTGCGTTATCAGGCGTTGAAGTAGCGAAGAAGTCACTGGATGACACCGTGCTGCGCTCGCCCATCAGCGGCTGGGTGGCGCAGCGGCTGGCCCAGCCGGGGGAGCGCGTGGCGATTGAGGCACGCGTGGTTGAGGTGGTGGACTTGAGCCGCCTGGAGCTTGAGATCACTTTGAGCGCGGCCGAGTCGCTCAGCGTGAAAGTCGGGCAAAGCGCCACACTGCAAGTCGATGGTGCCAACCAACCCATCACGGCCCGTGTGGCACGCATCAACCCCAGCACTCAGACGGGCAGCCGCAGTGTGCTGGCCTACTTGAGTCTGGACGCCAGCACAGATCTGCGCCAGGGCTTGTTTGCGCAAGGCACGCTGGGCACGGGCCAATTGCGTGGCCTGTCGGTGCCGCTGAATGCGGTGCGCACAGACAAACCCGCGCCTTATGTGCAGATCGTCGAGAAAGACCAAGTGGCGCACCGCGAAGTGGAGTTGGGCGCACGCGGCCTGGCGCAAGGAGAATCCATGGTGATCGTCAAAGGGCTGCCCGACAACACGGTCGTCATCCGGGGCCAGGTCGGCCCCTTGCGTGCAGGCACGGCGGTGCGCTTCACCCAAGCCACCCCAACCACCCCAGCGGGACGCTAAGCCATGTGGTTCACCCAAATCAGCCTGAAAAACCCGGTGTTTGCCACCATGATGATGCTCGCCATCGTGGTGCTGGGCCTGTTTTCTTACCAGCGTTTGCAGGTCGATCAATTCCCCAATATTGATTTACCGGTGGTGGTGATCACCACCGAATACCCCGGTGCCTCGCCCGAAATTGTGGAGAGTGAAGTCACTAAAAAAGTGGAAGAAGGCGTTAACTCGATTGCCGGCATCAGCGCGCTGACCTCTCGCAGCTATGAAGGCCGCTCAGTGGTGATCATGGAGTTTCAGCTGCATGTCAATGGACGCAAGGCGGCCGATGATGTACGCGAAAAAATCGGAGTCATACGTCCCACATTTCGCGATGAGGTGAAGGAGCCGAGTGTGCTGCGCTTTGATCCGTCAAGCCGGGCGATCTGGTCCCTCGCAGTGATGCCTGACACAGACAAAGGGAAACAACTCAACTCAGTAGAACTCACCAACTGGGCCGACCAGATCCTCAAGAAACGTCTTGAAAACGTGCGCGGTGTCGGCTCGGTCAGTCTGGTCGGCGGCACCAAAAGGGAAATCAACCTCTACCTGCAACCCCAGGCGATGGAGGCCAACGGCATCACCGCCGAGCAGGTGGTGGCCGCTGTGAAAGGCGAGAACCAGAACCTGCCCGTGGGGGCCATACGCAACCTGGCGCAAGAGCGTGTGGTGCAGATCGATGCGCGCATGCAGCGGCCCGAAGACTTCGCGCGCATCATCGTGGCGCGCAAGGCCGGTGCGCCGGTGCGACTGGACCAAGTGGCCACCGTGAAAGACGGCGCCCAAGAGCTGGACAGCCTGGCGCTGTACAACGGCCAGCGCACGCTATTGCTCACGGTGCAAAAGTCGCAAGACGAGAACACCATCGACGTGATTGACAAGCTGCGCGAGACCGTCGCCAGCATGCAGAGTCAACTCCCACCCGGTGTCCGACTGGAGCCCGTGACCGACGGCTCACGCCCGATTCGGGTCTCAGTAGACAACGTGCGACGCACCTTGATCGAGGGCGCTTTGCTCACGGTGTTGATTGTGTTTTTGTTCCTCAACTCCTGGCGCTCCACCGTCATCACCGGGATGACGCTGCCGATCTCGCTCATCGGCACCTTCCTCTTCATGTATTTGTTTGGCTTCACCATCAACATGGTGACGCTGATGGCGCTCTCGCTGTGCGTGGGGCTGCTGATTGACGACGCGATTGTGGTGCGCGAGAACATCG
>JANPNG010000332.1:0-5055 GCA_031427355.1 Hylemonella sp. | reverse complement strand
GATCTGCATGTGCTGAACTGGCGTGGCCACACCGGGTGCGGGCCAGCAGCGCAGTTCTTCCAATAGCTTTTTAGAGGCCCGGTTCAGCGCGTAAGCCCGCACATCGGGGCGCGTAGAAGGATCTGCGGCCTGCGCTTGAATTTGTGGTGCCACCACGCCCACCCGCAGACGTTCACGCGCCAACAGCAAGGCTAGCGTGCAGCCCACGATTCCGTCGCCGCGAATACAGATGTCCAGAGAGAGTGCCATGCTGTCGATTGTAGAAGGCAGGGCAGAATGCGGCTTGAGTCCCCTTTTTAGAAAGCCATGTTGTGAGTGATTCTTTGCCAAGCCCGCGTGAAGTGCAGGCCACGATTGCCCGTCTGTTTGTGTACCCGGTGAAGTCCTGCGCGGGCATTGAGGTACAAGAGGCTGTGTTGACCGAAACCGGGCTCGATCTGGACCGCGCCTGGATGGTGGTGGACGAGGCGGGCGAGTTTGTGACCCAGCGCGAGCAGCCCCGCATGGCACTGATTCAGCCTCAACTCAAACACTCAGAGATGATCTTGCGTGCGCCCGGCATGCTGGCGCTGCATCTGGCCATTGACAAGGTGGAGCAGGCCACACGGGTGAGAGTGTGGGATGACGAGGTGAACGCCTATGACATGGGCGATATCGCCGCGCAATGGCTCACTGATTTCTTGTCCTTGTCGGATCAGGGCCTGCCTACCGCGCAAGCGGCCAAGTACCGCCTGACCCGCTTTGACCCCGAGCAAACCCGTTTGTCTAACAGGCAATGGACCGGTGGCGTCGAGGCTTTCAACCAGTTCGCCGATGGCTTTGCGGTGCTGGTGCTGGGCCAGGCCTCGCTGGATGAATTCAATACCCGTTTGCAGGCCTCGGGGCACGCCGCCGTGGCGGTGCAGCGTTTTCGGCCCAACATTGTTCTGGCGGGCTTGCAGGCCCACGATGAGGACCGATTGGACACCTTGCATGTCAGTACGCAGGAAGGTGTGGCCCTGCTCAAACCCGTGAAGCCTTGCCCGCGCTGCCCTATTCCCAATATTGACCCAACGACAGGACTCAGCACCCCCGAAGTGGGTGACACCCTGCAAACGTATCGGCAGGATGATCGGCTCAATGGGGCCGTCACTTTTGGCATGAACGCCATTGTGCTGGGCGGCGTGGATGCGGTTTTGCGCGTTGGCCAGGTTGTTAGCGCAGACTTCAACTTTGGGTGAGCGGCATGGGTGAGGTGTCCGGCTGCTCCAAAAAGCGGATGGGCCGCTTAGTGCGCGACGACATGCTGGCCTGAAGTTCACCCAGCTCGTCCAACAAGGTGTCGGGCTTGCAAAGACGCTCAGACAGAATCACGGCGGCCACATGAAATTGCAGGGTGACATCCGGCTTGAAACCAGCCAGGGGAATCAAACCCGAGCCAATGAGCTTGACCATGCGCTCGGTCAAATCGCGGCGTGAGTTGACGCCCTCAATCACCAGCCCGAACCGTGCGGTGCCAATGCGACCCGCCGAATCAATATCCCGAATCACCCGGTACAACTTGATGGCCGCCCGCAGCAGGCACTTCTCGGCCGTTGCTTCGTCAAAAATCTGACGCAAATGTTCATAGTTGACGATATCCACCATGACCACCGCTGCGTGCTCCTTTTTTTCGAGTGAGCGGTGGATCGCGTCTCTGAGTTGCACGTCAAACTGAGGGGCGGTCAACAGACCTGTCAGGGCATCCTGCGTGGAGAGCGACCTGACTCGGCCGACAATGGATTTGAGTTCATGACTTTGCAGATTGAGTGCTTGCAGCATCAAGGGCACGCTCGAAGCGATGGCCGCAGACAAGAGGTAGCGGATTTCCCAAAAAGGTTGCAGCAATCCATAGCGCTGCAAAACCAGAACGGTCAGTCCCAGGAATTGAGGGGCATAAGCCAGGATGAGCCACACGCCCACCGGATTTTTTCTTCGCCAGGCCAACACACTGGCCGAAATGCCCAGCACTGGAGCGAAGGCAAAGAAAAAATAGTTCACGTTGTCGGACGTGACGCGGTCAAGTAAAAGAAACAACGCGGTTGAAGCGATGGAGCCCCAACCAAAAATGAGCAACAAGCGGTCAAAGTACACGTAGCGCGTGGACAGCAACGCAAGCTGGCGCACGAACAACAGCGTCAAGCCGATGGCGATGGCCGGCATCACGCCGTAGGATAAATCGGTCCAATGCGCAGACTCAGGCCAAAGGTAGGCGGGCGAAAGTCCGGTGATGGTGCCCACGGTGAGCGTCATGACGATGATGTACAGGCTATACCAGCCATCAATCGCGTTCCTGAAAGAGAGGAACTGAAAAATACTCAAGACCAGCAACGCCAGCATGGCACCAATCATGAGGCCCAGCCCCATGTATTCGTTTTCACGTTGCTGGGCGCGATACACCATGGGTGCCAGACGGATGGGGACGTTGATGCTTTTGAAGTTGCGCACTCTCAGGTACATGTCTTGCACGGCCAAGTCCGGCAGGTTCAGGTCGAATTGTGGGAACAGACCCGACCGGGACCATTGGCCGACCGCGATGGTGTCCCCTGCGCTTTGAGCCGTCCAAGCGCCAAGCGCGTTGTGGCTATAGAGAGTGACTTGGTCAAGCAGCGGAACCGGAATGTTCAAAACCCATTTTGAGGGCGCGAGATCGGAGCGCTGCAATCGCAAGTGAACCCAGATGGCATTGTGCTGACCGGTTGCAAAAAACGCACTCGCATCAACGGATCGAAATTTAGTGGGCGCAAGCTTGCTTACAAAGTCAATGTGGGCGTTCGACTGCTCGTCATTCCAGACCTGAATCGGTGACTGGATTTCCAATGACGTGGTGTGTTCATCGAGTTGGATTCGAGCGCCAAGGGCTGAACTGCCTTGAGCCAAACAGGTGCTTAAGCTAAAGAGCAAGGCAAAGATAGTCACAAGTACAGTTGACATGCTTTTTTGAGCGCTCACTGAAGGAGCAGGGCTTGGTAACTTCGAATGGTCTCATTTTAGGGGGGACTACAATTCCCGCCTCCCCAATCAAGGAATCCCCATGAGTTTGAAGTGCGGCATCGTCGGCCTGCCCAATGTCGGTAAATCTACCCTGTTCAACGCCCTGACCAAAGCTGGTATTGCGGCGGAGAACTATCCTTTTTGCACCATCGAGCCCAATGTGGGCATTGTCGAGGTGCCTGATTCGCGTTTGCAGCAGCTCGCCGACATCATTCACCCGGAGCGCATCGTGCCCGCGATTGTGGAGTTTGTGGACATTGCCGGTCTGGTGGCCGGTGCCAGCACGGGTGAGGGTCTGGGTAATAAATTTTTGGCCCACATCCGCGAGACTGACGCCATCGTCAACGTGGTGCGCTGTTTTGAAGACGACAACGTGATTCACGTGGCGGGCAAGGTCGATCCGATCTCCGACATCGAAGTGATCCAGACCGAGCTGTGCCTGGCGGATCTGAGTGCCGTGGAGAAGGCCCTGCACCGGGTCACCAAAACCGCGCGTTCGGGTGACAAGGAATCGATCAAGCTGGTGGCGATTTTTGGAGAAGTGCCAGGCCGCTCTGAACGAAGCCAAGCCGGTGCGCACGCTTGATTTCAGCAAGGAAGAGTTGCCTTTGCTGCAACAGTTTTTCCTGATCACGGCCAAGCCCGCCATGTTTGTGGCCAACGTGAGCGAAGACGGATTCAAGAACAACCCGCTGCTGGATCGCTTGACCGAATTTGCGGCGAAACAGAATGCCCCCGTGGTTGCCATCAGCGCGCAGATGGAGGCCGAGATGGCCGAGATGAGCGATGAAGATCGCCAAATGTTTTTAGAAGAACTCGGCCAGACCGAGCCGGGCCTGAATCGCCTGATTCGTGCGGCGTTCAAGCTGTTGGGTCTGCAAACCTATTTCACCGCAGGCGTGAAAGAGGTGCGCGCCTGGACGATTCATGTGGGCGACACCGGGCCGCAGGCGGCAGGCGTGATCCACACTGATTTTGAGAAGGGCTACATCCGCGCCCAGACCATCGCTTTTGATGACTACATCACGTACAAAGGAGAGCAGGGCGCCAAGGACGCGGGCAAGATGCGCAGCGAGGGTAAGGAGTACATCGTCAAGGACGGCGATGTGATGAACTTCCTGTTCAGTTCTTGAGCCGAAGTTCAAAATTTAGAACTTCAACCCACCCGGAAACAGCCACAGCAGGGCCGCTGTCATGGTGGTGTAGCGCGCCAGCTTGCCGATGGCCATGTAGATCAAGCAGGGCCAGAACGGCAGCTTGAGCCAGCCCGCCACCGCACACAGCGGGTCGCCAATGACGGGCAGCCAGCTCAGCAGACAGGCACGGGGGCCGATGCGCTGGAGCCAGCCCAGTGCTCTGATGTGGGTGCTGGAGCTGCGGTACTTTTCCACGAGTTGGTTGGACGCCAGCCCCATCCACCAGCTCAGTGCGCCGCCCAGGGTGTTGCCTGCCGTGGCCACCAGAATCGCGGGCCAGAACAAATCGGGGTTGAGCTTGAGCAGACCAAACAACGCGGGCTCGGAGCCCATGGGCAAGAGTGTGGCGGAGACGAAGGCGATGACAAACAACGTGCTCAAGCCGTATTCGGGCAAGGCCAGCAAGGTGAGCAGATGAGTCAGCCAAATTTCCATAGATTAGGCCAGTATAAAAAGCTTTCACCGCTTATGTTCTTCATTCGATTTCAATTGCTGAAATTTTGGGCAGTTAGAATCACCGCCTGCCTATGAACATCGGTCCTTTCACTCTGCCCAACACCCTTTTTGTGGCCCCGATGGCGGGTGTCACGGATCGGCCTTTCCGGCAACTGTGCAAGACCTTGGGCGCGGGCTATGCGGTGAGTGAGATGGTCACCTCGCGCCGCGATTTGTGGCACACCCTGAAAACTTCTCGCCGCGCCAATCACGAGGGCGAAGTCGGCCCAATTGCCGTGCAGATTGCTGGCACCGACGCGTCCATGATGGCCGAGGCCGCTGCCTACAACATCGACCGGGGCGCGCAGATCATCGACATCAACATGGGCTGCCCGGCCAAGAAGGTCTGCAA
>JANPNG010000331.1:0-1963 GCA_031427355.1 Hylemonella sp. | reverse complement strand
CAGCAGGGTTTTGTAGATGAGCGCACCTTTGACAATGCGGTCGGCAAACACGGCCAACAGCAGCGACAGGCTGATGCCCATCACCGCCACGGCAGTGGAAAAAATGGCCGTGGTGTAGAACGAGGCGAGGTAGGTGTCGTCTTGCCAGAGGTTGCGAAAGTTCTCCAGCCCCACCCATTCCACCGAGGTGCCAAAGGCGTCTGATTGCTGCACTGATTGCAGCAGGGCCTGCGCGGCGGGCCAGAAGAAAAACAGCGTGATGACGATGACCTGCGGCGCTAGCAGCAGCCAGGGTAACCAGCGGGAGTGGAAGACGACGCGTTTTTCCATTACGGCTTGTCTCGGGGTTCAAACGCACGGGTGCTGGGTTTTGTACGCCCCGGCACTTGGGGTGAGTAGCTCCGCGAATGTCCCCCGGCCTGCGGCCTCCTCCTTGATTTCGCTACGCCACTCACCCCAAGCGCCTGGGCAGTAAACAGGGTGGGAATTCGACGATGAAATACCAAGCATGCATCTCGGTTCGATTCGGTGGAGCGCGAGGAAATGGCGTGTGACGAGAGATCCCGCGAAGCAGTAACCCGTGAACAGTTGAACGAAATAGCGTTTGCAATCATTGCAGCGACGGCGAAAAGTCCATCAAGACTTATTGGCCTTCTCAAACCGCACCAGCAACTCGTTGCCGCGCTTGACGATAGAGTCCAGCGCCTCTTGGGCGGTCTTCTTGCCACCCCAGACCTGCTCAAGCTCTTCGTCCTCGATGGCGCGGATCTGCACATAGTTGCCCAGGCGGATGCCGCGTGACTTGTCGGTGGTCTTGCGGATCATCTGGTTGACGGCCACGTCGGTGCCGGGGTTCTGCTTGTAGAAGCCTGATTGCTCAGTCAACTGAAACGCCGCCTTGGTGATGGGCAGGTAGCCCGTGCGCTTGTGACTGGCGGACTGTACTTCGGGGCTGGAGAGGTAGTCGAAAAAGCTGGCCACGCCCTTGTATTCAGCCGGTTTTTTGCCCGCCATCACCCACAGACTGCCACCACCGATGACGGTGTTTTGCGGTGCGCCGGGCACATCCGGGTAGTGCGGCAGCGGGGCCAGGCCGTAAGCGAATTTCGCGTTCTTGGCGACGTTGCCGTAAAAGCCGGAGGAGGTGGTCATCATGGCGCATTCGCCGGAGATGAAGGTGGGCTCGGGCACATTGCCCCGGCCTTTGTAAACAAACAGGCCTTGCTTGGCCATGTTGGCCAGATTCTCAATGTGACGCACGTGCAGGGGTGAGTTGATCTTCATGCGCGCGTCCAGCCCGCCCAGGCCGTTGCCCTTGGTGGCGAACTCCACGTTGTGCCAGGCCGAGAAACTCTCCAACTGGGTCCAGCCTTGCCACGAAATGGACATCGGGCACTTGTGGCCGTTGGCCTTCAGTTGGGCGGCGGCCAGCGCCACCTCAGGCCAGGTGCCAGGGGCTTTGTCGGGGTTGAGCCCGGCAGCCTTGAAGGCGTCTTTGTTGTAATAAAAAACTGTGGTGGAGCTGTTGAAGGGAAAGCTCAGCATCTGGCCGTTGGGCGCGGTGTAGTAGCCCGCCACAGCGGGCACGTAGGCGCTGGGGTCGAACTTGAACCCGGCATCGGTCATGACCTGGGTCACGGGAACGATGGCGTTTTTGCTGGCCATCATGGTGGCAGTGCCCACCTCAAACACTTGCAGGATGTGGGGGGCGTTGCCCGCGCGAAAGGCGGCTACGGCGGCGGTCATGGATTCGTCGTAACTGCCTTTGTAGGTGGGGACAATTTTGTAGTCTTTTTGTTTGGCATTGAAGTCCTTGGCCAGATCGTTGACCCATTCGCCGTTAACGGCGGTCATGGAATGCCACCACTGGACTTCAGTTTGCGCTTGGGCGGGGGCCATGAAGGTGGCGGCCAGCGCGACTGTGATGAGTTGAAGTTTCATGTTCATCATGTTCGTGTTCCTC
>JANPNG010000330.1:0-2869 GCA_031427355.1 Hylemonella sp. | reverse complement strand
TGATCCTCACTGATAGCGCCGGGCGCACCGGCATCGGCGAAGTCCCAGGCGGCGAGAAAATTCGCGCCACCTTGGAAGAGGCGACTGAGCTGGTGGTGGGCCAAGGCATTGGCAATGTGCAGGCCGTGCTCAACCTGATGCGCGTGCGCTTTGCCGACCGCGATGTGGGCGGGCGCGGGCTGCAAACCTTCGACCTGCGCACCACCATTCACGCCGTGACGGCGGTGGAGTCGGCCCTGCTGGATTTGCTGGGTCAGCATTTGAATGTGCCGGTGGCGGCGCTGCTGGGTGAAGGTCAACAGCGCAGCTCGGTCGAGATGCTGGGCTACCTCTTCTTCATTGGCGACCGCCATAAAACCGATCTGTCTTACCGCACTGAGCCAGGGGCCGACAACGCCTGGTTCCGTCTGCGCAATGAGGAAGCAATGACGCCCGAGTCCGTGGTGCGTTTGGCCGAGGCGGCGCGTGAGCGCTATGGCTTCAATGACTTCAAACTCAAAGGCGGCGTGCTGGCCGGTGAGGCCGAGATTGATGCCATGCGCGCCCTGCACGAGCACTTCCCGCAAGCCCGCGTCACACTGGACCCCAACGGGGGGTGGCTGCTCAAAGACGCGGTGCGCCTGATGCGTGATATGCGCGGCGTGGTGGCCTATGCGGAAGACCCTTGCGGTGCAGAAGAAGGCTTTAGCGGCCGTGAGGTGATGGCCGAGTTTCGCCGCGCCACCGGCTTGCCCACGGCCACCAACATGGTGGCCACCGACTGGCGGCAGTTACAGCATTCGCTCTCACTGCAAAGCGTGGACATCCCGCTGGCCGACCCGCACTTCTGGACCATGGCGGGCTCAGTGCGCGTGGCGCAAACCTGCCGTGATTGGGGCCTGACCTGGGGCTCGCATTCCAACAACCATTTCGACATTTCGCTCGCCATGTTCACCCATGTGGCCGCTGCCGCACCGGGCAAGGTCACAGCGATTGACACGCACTGGATTTGGCAAGACGGCCAGGGCCTGACGAAGGAGCCCTTGCAGATCATCAACGGCCATGTCGAAGTGCCCAAAAAACCGGGTCTGGGCATTGAGTTGGACATGGCCAAGGTGGAGCAAGCGCATCAGCTCTATTTGCAACACGGCCTGGGCTCGCGTGACGACGCCACCGCCATGCAGTATTTGATCCCCGGTTGGAAGTTCGACAACAAGCGGCCTAGCATGGTTCGCTGAGGCTTTGCGGGACAGGCCGCAGTTCGCGCGTTGTGAGTCAGTTCTGTCCCCAATTGATCAGAATTAAGACAGACTCCACGCACGCGCCAGCGCCAGCACCTGTTGCAAAGCGTCTGGCGCGTCGCACGCCACCACGTGCCGCTGGGGCATGCCGCGCAGCCAGGTGAGCTGGCGTTTGGCAAGCTGACGCGTGGCAAAGATGCCTTTGTCGCGTAACTCGGTCAGCGCTTTGGCGTCAAGCGCGTCCAAATAGTCCCAAGCCTGCCGATAGCCCACGCAGCGCATCGCGGGTAAGTCTGGATTCAAGTCACCCCGGGCGCGTAAAGCCCGCACCTCATCCAAAAAACCGTTGACCAGCATGGCGTCAAAGCGCTGCGCAATGCGTGCGTGCAACCAGGCGCGGTCTTGTGGCTCCAGGGAGATCAGCAGCGCTTCACCCGCTGTAAATTTAATGCCAAATGGGTCTGTGACGACCGATCCACGTGCGTGAGCAGCTATCTTTTTAGTAGTGTGTAGGGCTGACATGGGCTGCCCGGAAATGCGAAAAACCTCCAGCGCGCGCTGGATGCGCTGCGCGTCCGCCGGGTTCAAGCGCGCGGCGGTGATCGGGTCAACTATGGCCAGCTCGGCGTGCATCGCAGCCCAGCCTTTGGCTTGCGCCTCGGCCTCAATCAGGGCGCGCACGCTGGCGTCGGCCTTGGGCATGTCGTCCAGCCCCTCGAACAAGGCTTTGAAGTACAGCATGGTGCCGCCCACCAAGAGGGGCAGGTGACCACGGGCGTGAATCTCGGCGATCAACTGGGTGGCGTCACGCACGAAGTCGGCGGCGCTGTAGGCGTGCAGCGGGTCGCGGATGTCGATCAGGTGGTGCGGCGCGGCGGCCAGCTCCGCCGCGCTGGGTTTGGCCGTGCCGATGTCCATGCCGCGATAGACCAGGGCTGAATCGACGCTGATGATTTCCACCGGGTGCGTGTGTGCCAAGGCCTGCGCAATGGCGAGTGCGGCTGCGGTTTTTCCGCTGGCTGTTGGCCCGGCCAAAGCTAGACATTTGGGCAGACTTTGGGCCAAGGCTTTCATCGTTTCAACGCTCACCACTGCCCCCCTGCTTTTGCACCCAGGTCCACGCCACCAAGGCGGTGACCACACTCCAGAAACACACCCCGTAAGCCAGGGGCCGCACCGTGCCGTCCATGTGCGAGCCCAGCCAGCCGCCCACGGCAAAGGCCATCACCATCATCAAAAAACCATTCAGGGCCGACGCTGCACCTGCTGCCTGCGGGAAGGGCCCCGCCGCGCCGCTTTGTGCACAAGGGTGGTGGATGCCGTGGCCAATCATGTAGAGGTAAAACGGCGGCATGATAGCCCAGCCGCTGCTGATGCCGGACCAAGCCAGCCCCGCCATGAGCCCGCCGCCCGCCAGTGTGAAGCCCGCGCCAATGGCGACGGTGCGCAACACGCCCCGACCCGGCAAGAGTCGCCGACACAGGAATGTGCCGCCGATATATGCCAACGGCATGGAGCCCATCACAAAACCGTAGTGCGTATTCGTCAGGCCCAGCACCTGAATGAAGACAAAGGACGAGCTCGCCAAAAAGACGAACAGCCCGGCATAGGTGGCCGTGGACAGGGCCGAAAAAGCCCTGAAAGTCGGG
>JANPNG010000329.1:0-10716 GCA_031427355.1 Hylemonella sp. | reverse complement strand
TTAACGCAGCATCGGGACGCCATTTTTCTGGTGCACGCCAGTGCGCATGAGCCCGAAAAGTGGCGCTACGTGTATGAAAAGCAGGCGGCGGCCGCCAGCCTGAATGCAGCCCTGATCCACCCCGGTGTGCACTATGTGTTTGGGGGTCACGTCCACCGGCAAACCCTGTATTACCGAGCCATCAACGGCAAGCTCATGGCGTTTGAGCCCCATGCCGGGGTCGCCATGCCGGTGCCTGGGCATCGCAGTTGGCTGGCCACCATTGGCTCAGTCGGTCAGCCGCGCGACGCCGACCCCAAGGCCATGTACGCGCTGTTTGACACGCAACGCGCCCTACTCACATTTCACCGTATTCCCTACGACTTCCAAGCTGCGGCAGCCGTCATCCGGCGCGCGGGCCTGCCCGACTTCTTTGCCGCCCGGCTGGGGCTGGGGGTATGAAGGCGCTGCCACCCGGCACACGGCTGGATGGTTTTGTGGTGGGTGACTGCCTCCACGCCGGCGGCATGGCCCACATCTACCGTGTTCACTACGCTGCGGGGGTGGCCGACCCCGGCTTTCCCATGGTCATGAAAATCCCGCGCATGTCGGTGGGGGATGGGGCGGAGACCATCGTCAGCTTTGAGGTGGAGCTGCAAATCATGCAAGCGCTGGACGGCCCGCATGTTCCGCGTTTGGTCGCTGTCGGCGATCTGGAGCGTCACCCTTATCTGGTGATGGAGTACGTGCCGGGCCAGACCTTGCAGCAGGTGCTGGACGCTGCGACCCCGCTTGACACATCGGCCGTGGCCCAGCTTGGCGCAGCCCTGGCCCAGGCCGCGCACAGCCTACACCAGCAAAACACCGTGCACCTGGATTTGAAACCCGCCAACGTGATGATTCGACCGGATGGCGTTGTCGTCTTGCTCGACTTCGGCCTGTCCTGCAACGCGCTCTACCCGGACCTGCTGGCCGAAGAGTTGCGCAAGGCCGTGGGCTCGCCCGCCTGGATGGCCCCTGAGCAGGTGGTGGGCGTGCGCGGCGATCCGCGCAGCGATGTGTTTGCCATCGGCGTCATGCTCTACCAACTACTGACCGACACGCTGCCTTTTGGCTCGCCGCAAACACCGGGCGGCTTGCGCCAGCGCATGTGGATGAGCCCGCCGCCACCGCGCCAAAGCCAACCGTCAGTGCCTGCCTGGCTGCAAGAGGTGGTGCTGCGCTGCCTGGCACCAGAGGCAGCGCAGCGCTACCCCTCGGCTGCGCATCTGGCTTTTGACCTGTCGCACCCCGACCAGGTGGTGCTCACCGAGTTGGGCTGCCAGACCCGTGGGGTTGCCGTGTGGACGCACCTCAAGCGCTGGATCAAGGCCGCCGGCATGACGTACCACGCCAGCCCCTTGCCCGCGCTGCTGATTGCCAAAGTCCCCATCGTGATGGTGGCCGTACCGCCGCTGGACGCAGACACGGACGACGCCGTGCTGTATTCACTGCGCCAGGCGGCAGCGGCGGCCCTGGGCACGCACGCAGGCGCGCGCCTGAGCTGCGTCACGATCATTGCACCAGGGGCGGCCAGTCCGGCCGGTGATGAGGACAGCGAAACCACCGTGCATCGGCGCCACCTGAGCCACTTGCGACACTGGGCCAGGCCGCTGGCTTCACCAGAACTGCAGACGTCTTTTCAGACCTCGTGTCACGTGCTTGAGTCTGGCGACGTGGCGCAGGCGCTGCTGAGTTACGCGCAGGGCAACCACGTGAGCGTGATCGTGATGGGCGCAGCCACCCACGGCTTGATGACCCAGCGCTTTGTGGCCACCGTGCCCATCAAGGTCGCCATGGCCGCACCCTGCACGGTGATTTTGGTGAAGAAGGTGCTGCCCTTTGATCGTCTGGCGGAGCGCCTGGTCGATGTCTAGCGACAATCAAGCCATGCACACTCCTCATCCCGACCCGCGCCACCCCGATCAACGCCACCCGTTTGAAACGCTCACCCCCGACGTGGTGATGGACGCACTGGACAGCGTGGGCCTGTTTGGTGACGGGCGGCTGATGGCCCTGAGCTCTTATGAGAACCGTGTGTACCAGTTGCAACTGGAAGACGGGGAAAAAGTCGTGGCCAAGTTCTACCGACCCGAGCGCTGGAGCGACGCGCAAATCCAGGAAGAGCACGCCTTCGCGCTCGAACTCATGGCGACCGAGGTGCCCGTCATCGGCCCGCTGATCTTGCAAGAGCGCACCCTGCACCACTTCGGTGGCTTCACCTTCTCCGTCAGCCCGCAGCGCGGTGGCCGCCCGCCCGAGCTGGACGACGACGAGGTTCTGGAGTGGATTGGCCGCTTTCTGGCGCGCATCCATGCCGTAGGTGCCACGCGGCCTTTTGTCAGCCGCCCGGTGTTGAGCCTGCAAAGCTTTGGCCAGGAGCCCATGGAATGGCTGCTGAAGCACGACAAGGTGCCGTTGGACGTGCAGTCTTTGTGGCAAAAGACCTGCCAAGACGCTATTGATTTAATAGCTGGCTACGCCAGTCTTAATTGGACTTCAAACACTATTGCCTCCAAAAACTCGGCTGAAAATTCAACCCAGCCGATCCAACTGCTACGCCTGCATGGCGACTGCCACCCCGGCAACATCTTGTGGACGCCAACCGACGTACCCGCCAGCCGTGGCCCTGGCCCGCATTTTGTGGACCTGGACGACGCGCGCACCGGCCCAGCAGTGCAAGACTTGTGGATGCTGCTCAGCGGCGACCGCGCGCAGCGCACGCGCCAGCTCGGTTGCTTGGTGGACGGCTATGAGCAGTTCCGCACCTTTGACCGGCGCGAGCTGGCCCTGATCGAGCCGCTGCGCACCCTGCGCCTCATCCACTACAGCGCCTGGCTGGCGCGCCGCTGGGACGACCCCACCTTCCCCATCAACTTCCCCTGGTTTGGCAGCAGTGACTACTGGAAAGGCCAGGTGCAGATGCTGCAAGACCAGATCGAAGCCATGCAGGAAGAGCCGCTCAGCGCCTGAGCGGCCTAAAAATCAGGGCTCAATCCCCGCCCGCCTTGAAGATCGCCTGCCCGCTGGCGCTGCCCAGGTAGGCAACAAAGGCGCGTGCGGCTGCGGGCTGTTGGGTGCCGACCATGACGGTGGCGACGTAGGCGGTGTAGTTCTGGATTTCGACGGGCAGTGGGCCAACGAACTTCAGCCCCTTGTCACGGTACAACAAGATCTCGGTGATGGCACCGAAGCCAATCTCCGTGCCCTGGCCTTTGAGAACATGCTCCAGCACCGAGGCACCGTCGGGGTAACGGGTGCTGCGGGCCTGCACTTGCTCGTACAGACCTTGTTTCTTCAGCCACGCCTCCAGGTACAGGCCGGTGGATGCGCGGTTAAAGACCAGGGAGTTAGCCTGTGTGATGGCGGTTTTCAAGCTCTCCACGCTAGCCAAATCAGGCACGGGTGCGCCAGGTCGCACCGCCACACCCAGGCCGACGCGACCCACGTTCACACCGCTGGCATCGGCCTTGCCCGCACGCGCAAACTCTTCAATCGCGGCAGGCGGGGTCAGCACCACGTCCCAAGCCTCACCGTCGGTGATGCGCTTGCGCAACTGGGGCGCGGTGTTGAACATCATCTTGATTTGATGGCCGCTCTCTTTCTCAAATGCAGCCACGGCGGGGCGCATGCCGGGTTCAATCGCACCGGCGCTCAGGACTTTGATTTCCACCGCACTGGCCATCTGCCACACGCTGCTGAGTATCAGGCCACAGACCAGCAGACCGGTTTGAAAAAGGCTTTTCCCACGCATCAAGTTTTCTCCTGTTGAGTTGCCAGCCATTGGTGGGCCAATTGCACCCAGTAACTTGCGCCCAGGGGAATCAGCTCATCGTTGAAGTCATAGCTCGGGTTGTGCAGCATGCAGGGGCCTGCGCCGTGACCCATGGCGCGGTGCTGACCATCGCCATTGCCGATAAAGGCGTAGGCCCCCGGCTTGGCTTGCAACATGTAGGCGAAGTCTTCGGCGCCCATGGTGGGCTCTTGTGCCAGCACGTTCTCTGCGCCCACGATGTCGGCCATCACCTGACGCGCAAAGGCGGTTTCTGCGGGCGCATTGATGGTGGGCGGGTAGTTGCGCTCAAACTCGAAATCGCAGCGCGCGCCGTACGCGGCGCAGGTGTGCTCGGCCACCTCCTTCATGCGCCGCTCGATCAGGTCCAGCACCTCCAGCGAGAAGGTGCGCACCGTGCCCTGCAACTCGCAACTGTCGGGGATGACATTGGTGGCCGCACCCGCATGGATCATGGTGACGGAGATCACGCCCGCGTCAATCGGCTTGAGGTTGCGGCTGATGATGGTCTGAAAGGCCTGCACCATCTGGCAGGCCACCGGCAGCGGATCCAGGTTGTTGTGCGGCAAGGCAGCGTGCCCGCCCTTGCCGTGGATGGTGATCTTGAATTCATTGCTTGACGCCATCACCGGCCCCGCGCTCAGAGCAAACTCGCCCACCGCCATGCCGGGCCAATTGTGCATGCCAAACACGGCCTCCATGGGGAACTTGTCAAACAAGCCCTCGCGCATCATCTCCAGTGCACCGCCCCCACCTTCTTCCGCCGGTTGAAAGATCACATACACCGTGCCATCAAAGGAGCGATTGCCCGTCAGGTGCTGCGCCGCTGCCAGCAGCATGGCAGTGTGCCCGTCATGGCCGCAAGCGTGCATCTTGCCCTCATGCTGGCTGGCATGAGCAAAAGTGTTGAACTCTTGCAGCGGCAGCGCGTCCATGTCGGCGCGCAGCCCCACAGCCCGGCTCGACGTGCCGCCCTTGATGATGCCCACCACGCCCGTGCCGCCCAGCCCCCGGTGCACGGCAATGCCCCACTCGGTGAGCTTGCGCGCCACCAAGTCAGAGGTGAGCACCTCTTCAAAACACAACTCGGGATGGGCATGAATCTCGCGCCGCAAGGCTTGGATGCCGGGTGCGTCTGTCAAGATGGAATCGATGATTTTCATAGGAACTCCTTGGGCAAGAGTCTAGTCCGAACCGTCGCGAATTGCCACCCGGGGAATTCCCCGGATGACCACGCCCTGGGGCACGGTCAATGAAGCAACGAGAAGTCGATAAAACCACGCTCCACATTGGTGGACTCGAGCTTGACGCGAATTTGCTCCCCAACGTCCAGCTCGGGGACGCGCCCCATGAGCAGGCCTTCGGCAGGTGGGTTGAAGATCCGAACCCAGGTGCCGCTCTCGTTGCGACCCGTCACGACTGCCTCAAACTGCTGCCCCACCATGGCTTGAAGCAACAGCGCCGCCTCGGACTTGCGCACCTGACGCTCCACTTTCTGCGCCGCATCTTCCTGCCGGGTGCAATGGGCCGCGAGCGACTCCAGCTCCGCCACGCTGTAGGGCATGCGCCCCCCCGTCAGCAGGCCCTTGATCATCCGCAGGGTGATCAGGTCCGGGTAGCGCCGGTTCGGTGCCGTGGAGTGCGTGTAGTCGCGCACAGCCAGACCAAAATGGCCGATCCGCGCCCCTTCAGCATGTTCAACCACGTACTCACCCGAGCCCATCAGCTTGATGATGACAAGCGAGAGATCAGGAAAGCGCAAGGGGTCGGCCTTGCGCCGTTTGGCAAGAAAAGCGGCCAGTGCCAGCGAGTCCGGCTCAGACGGCAGGGAAGCGCCATACTTTTTGGCCACTTCAACGATGCGCAACCAGCGATCGGGCGAGCGCACCACCCGCCGCAAAGAGGCACCGCCATGGCGGGACAGGAAGTGCGCTGTCGATGTATTGGCAGCAATCATCAACTCCTCGATCAACTGCCGCGCCCGGTTTTGTACCTGGAGCTGGATGCCGACCACCCGATCGCCTTCAAACACGGCCCGTGGCTGAAACGTTTCAAAGTCCAGCGACCCCTCGGTTTGCCGTCGTGCGCGCAAGCGCTGGGCCACGACATCCTGTAGTCGAATCTGCACGGCCAGACCAGGCACCACCCGAGCGGCCTCTGGCAGCGCACCCTCACCCTCAATCCATGCCGATACGGCGTCATAAGCCAGCTTGGCCTTGTTGCGCACTTTTCCCCGCTGAACGGAGGCATGCGTGATGGCGCCGTCTGCTGCAACCTCAATCCCGGTCACAAACGCCAGCCGATCTTCGTCGGGATTGAGAGAGGTCAGATCGGTGGACAGTCGCTCAGGCAGCATCGGGAACACCCGTGCCGAGGTATAGACGGACGTGGTGTTGATACGGGCGTGTTCGTCAATGGCCGAATCCTTCTTCACCAGTGCGTCCACATCGGCCACGGCAATGAACAGCCTGACGGCACCATCAGCCAACTCTTCGCATGCCGTCAACTGGTCCAGATCAAGCGAGTCATCATTGTCGATGGAGCACCAGAGCAACGCCGTGAAATCCTGTATGCGAGGGTCGTCATCGCGGCCGGGACCGGTCATCTTGTCCAGCTCCTGGAAGACACGGCCGGGGAATTCAGGCTCCAGCCCCCGATCAACCATCGCTTGCGACGCAATGCGAACGAGATCGGCCCGGGTGGGGTGGTGAGCTGAGTTCATTGGGTTAATGTAGTCCATCGCTACACTCTTGCACGGGACAAATTCGTGACACCAATCTGATGAACGAGGAGAGACCACATGACCAAGCCCAGCTTCAAAAGAACCCTGCAAACCCTGATCGCCGCCGCCAGCTTCACGGCGGCCGCCGCCGCCTTCGCCCAGGCCTACCCCAACAAAACCATCCGCATGGTCGTGCCCTTCCCGCCCGGCGGCGGCAACGATATCATCGCGCGCCTGGTGGCCGAGAAGCTCAGCACGCGACTGGGCCAGACGGTCATCATTGATAACAAAGCCGGGGCCAATGGCATTGTGGGTTTGACGGCGGTGATGCAGGCCGCGCCCGATGGCTACACGCTGGGCATTGCCGCTGCGGGCCCGATGGCGGTGAATCCGAGCCTGTATGACAAGCGGCCCTACCACCCGGTCAAAGACTTCATGCCCATCACCAACATGGTGATCTACCCGTTGCTGCTGGTCACGCACCCGAGCGTGCCCGCCAAGACCATGACTGAACTGTTGGCACTGGCACGCGCCAAGCCGGGCACGCTGTTTTTCGCCTCCCCCGGCAGCGGTAACTCGGGCCATCTGGCGGGCGAGTTGTTGAATTCACTGGCCAAGGTCAACACCGTGCATGTGCCTTACAAAGGCCAAGGCCCGACCACGGCAGACTTGCTGGCGGGCCAGGTGCAGATGCTCTACAGCAGCATCCCGTCCGTGTTGCCCATGGTGCAACAAGGCCGATTGAAAACATGACCACAAAAAACCACCTCAGCAGCAAACCCACCCATCTACCCACCATTGGTCTCATCGGCCTGGGCATCATGGGCAGCGCCATGGCGCTGGAGCTGCTCAAAAACGGTTACCCCGTCACCGGCTACGACGTGGTGCCCGCCGCCTGCAAACGCTTGAAAGCCGCCGGTGGCCAGGCCCTGAAATCTGCCAGCGCTGTGGCCGATGCGTCCGACATCGTGATCGTGGCCCTGGCCACCTCAGACGCCTTGCGCGCCACCGTGGAGCAGCTACGCACAGCCCAACCCAAAGCGGCCGGGCAAACCATGGTCGTGATCGAAACCAGCACCCTGCCCATCGCAGACAAAGAGCACGCCTTCAAAGCCCTCAAGCGCGTGGGCATGACCGTGCTGGACTGCCCCATCAGCGGCACCGCCGTGCGCATGAAAGACCGCGCCTGGACCGTGTTTGCCAGCGGCAGCAAGCCAGCCTTCAAACGCGTCGAGACGATCCTCAGAGTCTTCACCGACAACGTGCCTTACGTGGGCGCGTTTGGCAACGGCACCAAGATGAAGTTCGCCGCCAACCACTTGGTGGCGATTTACAACGTGGCCTATGCCGAGTCCGTCACACTGGCGCGCAAAATGGGGCTGGACCCGCAAGACGTGCTCGACCTGTTTGGCAACAGCCCCGTCATCGGCACCGGCGTCATGCGCCTGCGCATGCCCTTCATGATCCAGCGCAGCTACTCACCCCCCACCATGAAGGTGGAAGTCTGGCAAAAAGACATGCAAGTCATCGGCGACATGGCCAAGTCCGTCAATTGCCCCACCCCCCTCTTCAACGCCAGCGCCGCCATGGCGCAGGGTTTGGATCAAGAGGACACCGCTTCGACGAGCGAGGTGTTGGCGGGGATGGCGGGGCTATTGACTCAACAACCTATTGAGAGGTGAAATTGTGGATACCATTCCAGAGTAAAACAACCATGCCCACATCCCCTCCCCTCGACCTCACCTCTCTCCAGCATGCGCTGGCCTCCTTGCGCCGTGGGCTGATCCGCTGGCAGGCATCGGGCATGCAGGATGAAGAGTTGCGCGACGCTTGCATCCAGCGTTTTGAATACACCTTTGAGTTGAGCTGGAAGATGTTGCAACGCCGACTGGAGCGAGACTTGCCCGACGCGCACAGCGTGGATGCCATGAGCTTTCGTGAACTCATGCGCAGCGGTGGCGAGCGCGGGCTGGTGCAGGATGTGGATGCGTGGATGGAATTTCGCGACAAGCGCAACACCACATCACACACCTACAACGCCGCCAAGGCTTCAGAGGTGGTCGCCGTCATTCCCCGCTTTGCCGACCATGCGCAAGCGCTACTTGCCCAACTACAAGCACGCGGAGCCCAAGATGCTTGACCTTGCCGCCACGCAGCAGGCGCTCGTACTTGCCCTATTGCGTCAACGGCTGCCTCACGTCACCGCACTCGCGTTTGGTTCACGGGTGATGGGTTGGCCCTATGGTCGTGGTGCCAAACCCTACTCTGACCTGGACATCGCCTTGTGGGAATTGCACGCAGGCGACGACACCGCCCTGGCGCATCTGAGGGCTGACTTGGAGGAAAGCAAGCTACCCTGGCGCGTGGACCTCAGTGATGCGAAGGACTTGCCCGCTCCTTTGCGCGAGCTGATCGAGCAGCAAGGCGTCTTGTTGCAAAGCAGTTCGATGCACGCATGATTGAGCTGAGTCTGGGCGTTTGAAATTTGGAGTGCACAAATAAAACGACTGGGCGATTCGGGTCAATGGCGATGAGCAACACACACGAGGCAAGGCCAATCGGTCTGATGTTTCAACGCAACGAACGTCGCAGCAACAATGCGCGTCAGTCGAAGATGTTTGTAGTTCCCTGCCGCCCATGTAGCTTCGCCACGCAGCCTTGGTGAGCCCGGCAGGTCAACGGTGGTGTCGTTCTCCGTGGCACGCTCGCGCAGGACATTGTGTAACGAGCTGACAGGGTTGGCGTAACCACCGGCTTGGCGAACAAAATTTTGTAGCCCGCGCGAATGGCCACTGCGTCCGACACCACGCATTGACCTGCCTTGGTGGGCTTGGTTTGGGGCTTCTTGTTGTCAGAAGTTTTAGCGCGCCTTGAGCAAGTTCAAGCGCTTCGCAAACAGAAAACTATCAGTCAGTTTCATGCTGTTGAGGGGGAGTCCATATACGAGGATTAGGCGTCATCACGCGAACGGAAATGTGTGCACTGCTCATGCACGAAAGTCCATTGATTCAGCAAGTTCCCCCGTGGGGACCCACGTCGGGGCATCCATCGTCCAAGCTGCGGTGATCTTCGCGTGCCTAAAGAGTTCGACCGGTATATCAGACGAGGTCAGGCCGCATTCCTTCAGCGCCACGATCACTCTTAAGCAGGCGTAGATTGCCTTCGCGGCAGATGCGTAGTCAACAGCCTCTGCCGAGTGTGCGATTCGATTGCGAGTGGAATTCAACCATTCCAACGCAGCGGTAGATGCAGGCCACATTGCGGAAATATCTCGGCCACAGGCGAGTTTGAGGATCGGCCCAAGATACAGCTTTAGACGGTTCTCCTTGATCCCACGAAGGAGTTCGTCCCTCTCGGACTTGCTCGCCAGACCTTTTTCGCTCAGGGAGTCGTGGAGTACCTGCTGTACCAGATCGTCGAGTACTGAAAATGCGACGATAAACGCCTCAGAGTAGAAGCCGTGCTCTAGAAGTTCGAAGCAGCGCACGTAGCGGCGTGCGAGTGGAAGCGAATCCGATCCGATATGCGGAGCCGCAATGGCCGCTGTGCCATGCGGATCTGCTTCGGCTTGAACGCCCAGCCAAGCGCTGTTGCCCTCGTAGTTCTTGAGCCCGACGTTGAGATCACCGGTCGGTACTCCATCAACAGCCGAGAAGTGCACGAGAGTGTCACCAATGCCTATTGTGCGTAGGCCACGCCCGTCCGTGTGACCAATGCGTACGAGTTTGTACGCCAGCAACAGCTCGGCTATTGCAGCGAGAGCATCGTAAATCGGAAGGTGGCGCTCAAAGCCCTGTCCAGACAGTCGCGATGAGACCTTTCCTCCCTTGTCTTCCCATGAGACTACGAAAAGAGTGCTCAGACTCTTCGGAAGCTCGAGGATGGCGAAGCCGATGTTTATGCTTGGCGGATACGAGACTTCGATCTGCTTACGTCCGACCGTGTAGGTCCCCGGAGCGATCGGCCCTCGGACGCCTACTCCAACAGTGAATGAGACTCGTGACATTTGCAGGGTGCTGCCGGAAGTGGTTTTGATGACGCCCAACTTGATGTAGGCGGCTGCCTAATCTTGCAACACCAGTCTATCCGACAGCACGTCCCCGGAACTTTCGTTCCCCCTCAAACCAAGCCCGAAGACGTACCAAGTGGCTGGGGAGGGGCGTAGTGGCCATTCGCGCTGGGT
>JANPNG010000328.1:0-8154 GCA_031427355.1 Hylemonella sp. | reverse complement strand
TACCTCGGAGGCTGCTCTGTACAGATCTTGTTCGCTGCGGTATTCGCCGTAGGAGAGCTGCACCAGCACGCGCTGGGCCAAACGGCAATGCAGGTTCAGCAGCATGGCGTCACGCCAAGAGGCGGTGGCCAGCACGCCGCCTCGGCGCGTGAGCAGGTCTTGGCCTTGCAAGCCGGTGAGGGCGTGCACTTCGGCGGCCAGGTAGTCCTCAACGCCAGCGGCGCAGGGAAGAAAGAGTTGGAGTTGGTTCACAGTGTTTTTCTCAGATTGGTGGGAGCAATTTTCAGCCCCTCCCGGTATTTGGCCACCGTGCGGCGGGCGCATTCAATGCCTTGCTCTTGCAGCATATCGGCGATCTTTTGATCGCTCAAGGGTTTGCGCGGGTTTTCAGCGGCGATAAACTGTTTGATAAGGGCGCGCACCGCCGTGCTGGAGGCCATACCGCCCGCCTCGGTGTCCAAGCCCGAGCCAAAGAAATACTTCAACTCAAAGGTGCCAAACGGCGTAGCCATGTACTTGGCTGTGGTCACGCGGCTGATGGTGGATTCGTGCAGGCCCAGCTCATCGGCAATTTCGCGCAGCACCAGCGGGCGCATGGCCATCTCACCGTGCGTGAAGAAGTTTTTTTGCCGCTCCACAATCGCCTTGCTCACACGCAGGATGGTGTCAAAGCGCTGTTGGATGTTCTTGATGAACCAGCGCGCCTCTTGCAGCCGCTGCTGTAGGCCCGCGAACTGGGCGCTGTCTTTGCCCGCGCCCCGCCCGCCTCTCAGGGCATTGGCATACAGGTCATGCACACGCAGGCGCGGCATCACATCGGGGTTGAGCTGCACCCGAAAGTTCGCGCGCACGCCGCTGCCAACTTGTTTGACGATCACGTCGGGCACCACAATGTTGCGCTCCACCTCCACAAAGGGACGCCCGGGCCGGGGCTCCAGCCGCGCGATCAGCGCCAGCGCCTCGCGGGTCAGGGCATCACTTCCACCGCACAATTGCACCAGACGCCGCACATCGCGCCGGGCCAGCACCTCCATGGGCTGAGCGCAAATTTGCAAGGCCAGCGCGACGACATTTTTCTGATGCACATCGCCCTTGAGTGCGGCATGCCGGGCCCGCAGTTGCAGCGTCAGGCATTCAGCCAGGTGGCGCGCACCGACACCGGTGGGCTCCAGACTTTGCAGCAACCCCAGGGCCACGGTGAAGTGGTGCAGCAGCTCTTCAGCTTGCGTCGGGTCTGCACCTGCCAGCCCTTGCGCCAAAGTTTCGAGCGAGTCTTCCAAATAACCATTGTCATTGAGTGACTCGATCAGAAAACGCAAGGCGGCCCGATCCACCTCGCCCAAGCGCAGGCCCAGCGCCTGGCGGTGCAGATAAGCCGTCAATGATTCCTGGCTACGCGCCAACTCCGTGGCGTCGGCGGCATCGTCATCATCGCGCGCGGCCTGGCTGCGGGCCGGAGCGTCGTCGCCCCACTCGCTGTCGTTCGGCGTGGGCTCGACGCTGCCGTCACCCTCCCAATTGGGCTCGTTTTCGTTGTTTGACGCTGTAGATTCAGCATCATTTTGGCCTGTAGCCCCCGATTCACTAGCGTGAGAAGCTATGAAATCAGGAGCAGGATCCATGCCGTTGTCAGCCCCCAAATCGTCGGACTGCACCGGCACATCGTCCTGCGCCAAGCCAAACGCCTCGCGCTCAGCGGCCTCATCGGCGTCCAGCTCCAGAAAGGGGTTGTCGTCAAGCATCTGCCCGACTTCCTGGCTCAGTTCCAGCGTGGACAACTGCAACAGCCGGATCGACTGCTGCAATTGCGGTGTGAGCGCCAGGTGTTGGGAGACCCGAAGGGAGAGGCCTTGCTTCATTCAACGCCGCAGCGCAGGGCCGCCCCGAGCAAGGCACGCCCTCTCGGGGGGCAGCGTAGTACGCGAAGCGACAAGCGTGGGGGTAAACATGTTTACATTCGGAAATGCTCGCCCAGGTACACCCGGCGCACATCGGCGTTGTTCACGATTTCGGCCGGGGTGCCCTGCGCCAGCACATGGCCGTCACTGATGATGTAGGCGTGGTCGCAAATGCCCAGGGTCTCGCGCACGTTGTGATCGGTGATCAGCACGCCAATGCCACGCTCTTTGAGGAAGTTGATGATGCGCTGAATCTCGATCACTGCAATCGGATCGATGCCGGCAAACGGCTCGTCCAGCAAGATGAAGCGCGGCCGGGTCGCCAGAGCGCGGGCAATCTCCACGCGGCGGCGCTCACCGCCCGAGAGCGCCAACGCGGGCGAGTCACGCAGGTGATCCACACGCAAATCCTGCAAGAGTTGCGTCAACCGCAGCTCAATCTCGGCTTTGGCCAGTGGCTTGCCGGTCTCGTCGCGCTGCAACTCCAGCACGGCGCGCACATTGTCTTGCACACTGAGGCGGCGAAAAATAGAGGCCTCTTGCGGTAAGTAACCCAGACCCAGGCGCGCACGCCGGTGAATGGGCATGTGCTCCACGGGTTGACCGTCAATGCGAATGTCCCCGGCACTCGCGCGCACCAAGCCCACGATCATGTAAAACGAGGTGGTCTTGCCCGCACCATTGGGGCCGAGCAGACCCACCACCTCGCCCTTGCGAACCGTGAGCGACACGTCTTTGACCACCTCACGGCTGCCGTAGAACTTCTTCAGATGGAGGGCTTCGAGCTTGCTTGTCTCACTCACTGGCGCTCTCCACCCAAGGTCGTCGTTGAGCGCAAAGGCGTGCCCGTCGGCGGCACGCCAAGCGTCGCGGGAGGGGCAGTTCCCGCCTCGGGTTTGGGCGTCAAGACAGCACGCACACGGCCCCGTCCACTGCCCACACCGGGGCCACTGCGGGCGGGTCCGCCGTCCACGGTGAAAACGTCCGTCGCATTGTTGTAATGAATGGTGCTGCCGGTCACCTCGTCGGCCAGGGTGGCTCCACGTAGGCGGCGCATTTGCGCTTTTTTCAGAAACTTGACGGTGTCGGCGCGCCCGTCGTACTCGATCGTCTCGCCCTCGCCCTCAATGAATTCGTCCACGCCCTCGCGCTTCTGGCGGAAAAACGCGAGCTTGCCGGGCTCAGCCGTCACCACGCCAAACTGGTAGCCCTGCGGGTCCTGCCGCACCTCCAGGTGCGCGCCCCGGATGACGATGCTGCCCTTGGTCATCACCACCTGCCCGGTGAACACGCTGGTCTGCTTGAGGTCGTCATAGCGCAACGCATCGGACTCGATGTTCATGGGCTTGTTGTTGTCCGCCTTTTCGGCGCTGACCCCACCCGCCCACAAAGTACAGGCCACGGCCAGAAGAAGCAGAGGAAATCGGGTGGTCATAAAGGCATGAATCTTGCTGATAGAAAATTGCTGTTTGATTGTAGCGGCCAGACGTGAAAAAACCCGCGCGCGGCGGGCTTTGATTCGGTGATTGGCTATCAATGCCCCTTGCGCACCTCGGCAATCAGGTGATCGGTGACTTGCAAGGCGCGCTCCATGCTCTTGCCCAGGGTGCCGTCAGTGTAAAAGCGCCCGGCGATCCCCAAGGCGGGGACGCCCTCGACCCGGTAGGCGTCTTGCAATTGCACGGCACGCTTGAGCTTGCTCGCCGCTGTGAAGGAGTTGAACTGGTCCATGAACTTGGCCTTGTCCACGCCCTGCTTGGCTACCCAGTCGGCGATGGCCTCGGGCGCATCCAGGCGCTGGCGCTCAACGTGAATGGCGTAGAACACCTTGGCGTGCAACTTCTCGACCAAACCCATGGCTTCGATGGCGAAAAACAGGCGTTGCTGCGGCTCGAAACTGGCGCGAAAACCCACCGGCACGCGCTTGACCACCACATCTTTGGGTGCGCGCTTGATCCAGGCTTCCAGCGCAGGCTCAAAGGCATTGCAGTGCGGGCAGCTGTACCAGAAAAACTCGATGACTTCGATCTTGCCAGCGGGCGTGTCCACCGCCACGGGTTTGTCCAAACGCTGATAATCCGCGCCCGCACTGAACGCACCGGCCTGCGCTTGGGCCAAAGACACATGGCCCAAACCACCAGTCCAACCAGCTGCCAACGCAGCACTGCCCGCCAAAGAAAATTCACGACGCTTGATCATTCATCACTCCTTCATCATCAGTAGAGAACAGGGTTACCGTTGCACGCGCACCAGCGCGGTCTCGAAACCAGTGGCATCCATTTTCGCCTTGCTTTTTTCGGCTTCTTCTTTCTTGTCAAACGGGCCGACGCGCACGCGGTAAACCAGGCGCCCGGACTGCTCGCGCTCAGACACCTTGGCGTCCACACCACTCAAAGTGAGTTTGGCGCGCTGGCTTTCAGCGTCTTCAGGCGTGCGAAAGGCACCGACCTGCACAAAGTAATTAAACGGGTCAGCACCGGCCTTGGCTTTGGCCAAGTCGCCCAACGGGTCCGCCGTAACGGCGGGCTTGACTTCAGCCTTGGCGGCAGGGCTGGCGGCTGTGGGCTCTGTGCTCAATACAACAGGGGCGGTAACCGCAGGCTTGGCCGGGTTCTTGCCGTACAGCGGCGCGTTAGGGTCCCAATCCTTGTTCTTTTTGGCTTCAGCGGCATCTTGATCGACCGTACGGCTTTGCCCCTTGTTGACAAAGGGGATGGGCACCTTGGTGATGTAAACGGCCACGGCCAATGCGGCCCCCAAACCGACCACGACACCGATGATGAAACCCAGAAGGGTCCCGCCTCTTTGCTCTTGCTTGTGCTGTTTCATTCGCTTGCCTTCTACATTTTTTGCGGGGCGTCCACGCCCAGAACTGCTAGGCCATTGTGCAACACCTGCGCCGTGGCGCGCACCAGAGCCAGCCGGGCTTGCTTGACCCCGACATCGTCCACCAAAATGCGTTCGGCGTCATAGTAGCTGTGGTAGCAGGCCGCCAGTTCGCGCAGGTAAAAAGTCACATCATGCGGGGCCAAACCCTGGGCCGCGTCGCTCAACATGTCGGGGTACTTGGCCAGAATCAGCATCAGCGCCTGAGCGGCTGGGCTTTGCAGCGGCGAGAGATCAATCTGCGCCAAACTGGCCACGTCACCGCCGTCTTTGTCTTGCCAGGCCGTCAGCACCGAGCAGATGCGCGCGTGGGCGTACTGCACGTAGTAAACCGGGTTATCGTTGTTCTTCTGCACGGCCAGATCGACGTCGAAGGTGTACTCGGTGTCGGGCTTGCGACTGAGCAGAAAGAAGCGCACCGCGTCCTTCGATGTCCATTCAATCAAATCGCGCAAGGTCACATAGCTACCCGCACGTTTGGAAATTTTGACCTCTTCACCGCCGCGCACCACACGCACCATGGTGTGCAGCACGTAGTCCGGGTAGCCTTCAGGGATGCCCACGCCCGCCGCCTGCAAGCCCGCACGCACGCGCGCGATGGTGCCGTGGTGGTCAGTGCCCTGAATGTTGATCACCTTCTCAAAGCCGCGCTCCCATTTGGTGATGTGGTAGGCCACGTCGGGCACAAAGTAGGTGTAGCTGCCGTCTCCCTTGCGCATCACTCTGTCTTTGTCGTCGCCATAGTCGGTGGACTTGAGCCACAGCGCACCGTCTTGCTCGTAGGTCTTGCCCGCGTCGCGCAATTTCTGCACAGCCGCATCGACTCGTCCACTGGTGTACAAGCTGGATTCAAGGTAGTAGTTGTCAAACTTAAGGTTAAAGGCCTGCAAGTCTTTGTCCTGCTCATGGCGCAGATAGGCCACGGCAAACAGGCGCATGCCGTCGAGGTCGTTCACGTCGCCCGAGGCGGTGAAGGCCCGGTCGTCGGCGTGCACGGTTTTGCGGGCCATGAAGTCAGCCGCGATGTCGGCGATGTACTCACCGTTGTAGGCGTTCTCGGGCCACTGGGGGTCGCCGGGCTTGAAGCCCTTGGCGCGCATCTGGGTGCTGGTGGCCAGGGTGGCGATCTGCACGCCTGCATCGTTGTAATAAAACTCGCGGTACACGTCCCAGCCCTGGGACTGGAACAGGTTGCAAATCGCGTCCCCCAAAGCCGCTTGCCGCCCGTGACCCACATGCAGTGGGCCAGTCGGGTTGGCCGAGACAAACTCCACCAGCATGCGTCGCCCGGTGCTGGGCTGCTGACCGAACAGCTCACCCGCTTGCAACACCTCGCGCACCACTTCCTGCTTGGCTGCGGGCTTGAGTTTGATGTTGATGAAGCCTGGCCCGGCGATTTCCACTGCGTCCACCCAGCGCTGAAAAGCCGGGGCGGCCAGCAAGGCCTCACGCAGCCGCTCGGCCACCTGGCGGGGCGCAAGATTGAGGGGCTTGGCCAATTGCATGGCCGCCGTGGTGGCCAGGTCACCATGGGCCGCCACTTTGGGCGACTCAAAAGCGGCTTTGGCACCCGTGCCGGGGAGGAGTTGCTCCAAGGCCGCGCCCAGCGCAGCGAGCAGTTCATTTTTAACAGACAACATAGGGAAGCGATTTTACGGGGAAGCGATTGTCATCCGGTTTGCGAGCTGCTGCGTTGTATGCTCGCTTCTCCGGTGATTTTTGTTAACTTCAACCCCATGAAACGAGGAAACAACATGAACAAACTGATCGCAATGCTGGCTCTTGGCCTCTCCCTCTCCTTGGGCGTTGCCCACGCTGCGGATGACAAAGCCACCACCCCGCAGCAAAACAAGATGGGTGTCTGCAACAAGGAAGCGAGCGACAAGAAAGGCGATGAGCGCAAAGCTTTCATGAAGTCCTGCCTAAGCGCCACGCCCGCTGCCGCAGCTACCAGCCCCGCCTGTGAAAAATCAGCCGCAGACAAGAAACTGGCCGGCGCCGCCAAAGGCAGCCACATCAAGAAGTGCATGGCTGACGAGAAGGCCCCTGCCGCCGCCGCAACGCCAGCAGCGCCTGCTACCCCTGCAGCACCCGCTGCTCCCGCAGCCAAGAAGTAAGCTCAGCATCCATTGACACGGCTCAAGCGGCCCACGCCGCTTGAAAAAACCCCGCTCGGCGCAGACTGGCGGGGTTTTCTTTTGTCTGATCGCAAGCGCTACTTTTCAGGGCTGCGCATGCCAAAATTCACTCTGGCTGTAGTGGTGCTTGAGAAAGTCCACCCACAGCCGCACCCGCAAAGGCAGGTGCTTGCGCTGGGGGAACACCGCGTAGATGCCGTTGGCGGGCGCGGCGTAGTCTTCCAGCACCGACACCAATAGGCCAGCCTTAATCTGCGCCTCCACCTCCCAGGTGCTGCGCCAGGCAATGCCATAACCCGCCAAGCACCATGCATGCAGTACTTGGCCATCTGAACAATCCATGGGGCCATGGGGTTTGAAATGCATCACCTCGCCGCCCTGGTCTGCGGGCATTTTGAAAGCCCAACCGCGCGTTTGTGACGCGTCGCTGGACAGCACCAGGCAATCAAAGTTCACCAGGTCTTGCGGCTTCTCAGGCGTGCCGTGTTGCTTCAGGTATTTGGGCGTGGCCACACACAGGCGGCGGTTGTCGGCCAGACGCACGCTGACCAGAGACGAATCGGGCATATCACCCACGCGCACCGCACAATCAAACCCTTCGCCCGATATGTCTATCACCCGGTCGCTCAGGTTGAGGGAGATCGTGACGTCGGCATGCAGCTCGCGAAACCGCGGCACCAGTGGCGCAACATGCCGACGCCCAAAACCCGCCGGGGCCGTGATGCGCAAATAGCCGCTGGCTTTGACACCACCCGCTGACACGCTGGCCTCCGCATTGGCGAAATCGGTGAGCAAGCGCTGGCAGTCTTCCAAAAATGCACTGCCCTCGTGCGTCAGCGTGATGCGCCGCGTGGTGCGCATGAGCAGCTTGACGCCCAGCCGCTCCTCCAGCGCGTCCAGGCGACGCCCCATGATGGCCGGGGCCACGCCTTCGGCATTGGCGGCAGCGGTCAAGCTGCCTTTTGTCGCCACCGATACAAACGATTCCAATTGTTTTAGTTTGTCCATTCCCGTAGATTACGCTCAATTAAGTCAGCAATGACTGGTGTTTCCACTTATTGAGCGTTTCGGAAATTAGAAAACGGGCTCCAGGTTTGTACGCCTTGGTGGGTGTGCGGCGGTGGAATACCCGCCACGTTGGCAAGATCAGGTCGGGGGGGGGCCCCGCGCCCCCGGCACAAGGGGGGGGTGGGGGGACAATGGCGCCCCCGCGGGGAGGCCCCGGGGGGGTG
>JANPNG010000327.1:0-12928 GCA_031427355.1 Hylemonella sp. | reverse complement strand
GCGTGACTCACGGCGTTGACTGCGTCCTTGAAAGACAGGCCGCTGAAGCTGTCTGAATTGATGGTGACGCCGCGCTGCTTGTCACCATACCAGTCCTGCCACTGGTCGTAGTCGTAGGTCAGGCCGTCAATCAGCACGACTTCGATGATGTAGAGGTCGTATTTCTTGGCAAACGCAAAATCGCGCTCGTCATGCGCCGGCACGCCCATGACCGCGCCGTCGCCGTAGCCCATGAGCACGTAGTTGCCGACCCAGACCGGCACGGGGTGGCCGGTCAAAGGGTGGGTCACAAAGAGGCCGGTGGGCATGCCCTCTTTCTCGCGCACCGCCAGCTCGGCTTCGGTGGTGCCGCCTTTTTTGCATTCTTCAATGAAGGCCGCCAGCACGGGGTTGGTCTGGGCAGCGTGCGTGGCCAACGCGTGCTCGGGTGCCACGGCGCAGAAGGTCACACCCATGATGGTGTCGGCGCGGGTGGTAAAGACGTACATCTTGCCGTCATCAATCAGCTCGCCGGCGTCATTCCTGATGTCATGCGGGAAGGCAAAGCGCACGCCCTCGCTCTTGCCAATCCAGTTTTCCTGCATCAGCTTGACCCGCTCGGGCCAACCGGGCAAGCCGGTCTTGACCTGTTCCAGCAGTTCTTCGGCGTAAGCGGTGATCTTCAGGTAGTAGCCGGGGATCTCCCGCTTTTCCACCACCGCGCCGGTGCGCCAGCCCTTGCCATCAATCACCTGCTCATTGGCCAGCACGGTCTGGTCGACAGGGTCCCAGTTGACCACCTGGGTCTTGCGGTAGGCAATACCGTTTTCCAGCATCTTCAAAAACAACCACTGGTTCCACTTGTAGTACTCGGGGTCGCAGGTGGCAATCTCGCGGCTCCAGTCGACCGCCAGGCCCATGGCTTGCATCTGGCGCTTCATGTAGGCGATGTTCTCGCGCGTCCATTGGGCGGGGGGGACGCCGTTCTTCAAGGCGGCGTTTTTCAGCGGGCAAGCCGAATGCGTCCCAGCCCATGGGCATGAGCACGTTGAAGCCGTTCATGCGCAGGTAGCGCGTGAGCATGTCGTTGATGGTGTAGTTGCGCACATGGCCCATGTGCAGCTTGCCGCTGGGGTAGGGCAGCATGGAGCAGGCGTAGAACTTCTTCTTGGGCTGTCCCTGGGCATCCAGAGCGTCTTCTCCCACGCGGTAGGCATCGCGTGCCACCCAGTCGTGCTGGGCGGCTTTCTCAATATCGAGATGGTTGTATTTTTCTTGCATGCCCAATTATCAAAGATTGTGGGACAGACCGCCGTAGCACCCCGTGAACAAGCTCTGTCCCCACCCGTTATGGCTTGGCAACAAAGCCTAAGCGGCTCAGGCCCGCCTGCTGGGCCACCCCCATCAGTGTCACCACCTGGCCGTAGGGCGCGGCCTGATCGGCCCATAACTGCACCTCGCTCATGGGGTTTTGCTGGGCGATCTGCGTCAAACGCACCTTCACGGCGTCCAGGGACAGCGGCTGGTCGTCCAGGTACACCTGGCCCGCCTTGTCCAGCCCGAGCCGCACGGCGCGCGCAGGCTCCTGGGCTTGGGCGGCGGCTGACGTGGGCAAATCCAGGCGAAGGGAGCTGGTGAGCAACGGGGCGGTCAAGATGAAAATGACGACCAACACCAGCATCACGTCCACCAGCGGCGTCATGTTGATGTCGCTCATGGGCCTCGGTTCAATTGAACGCTCTAATCGACCGAACGCCATTGGGTTATTCCGGCTTCTGCGTCAGCAGCAGCTCACGCAAATCAAACGCAAAGCCTTCCAGATCAGCCTCAATCTGGCCGACACGCCGCCCCAGCACGTTGTAGGCCAGCACAGCGGGGATGGCAACGACAAGGCCGGCGGCGGTCATGAGCAGGGCTTCGCCTACGGGGCCCGAGATTTTGTCAATGGTGATCAGGCCTGCGCTGGTCATACCGGTCAGCGCGTGGTAGATACCCCAGACCGTGCCTAGCAGGCCGACAAAGGGGGCGGTGGAGCCCACCGTGGCCAGCAAGACTTGGCCAAATTGCAGTTTGCGCAAACCAGTGTGCAACGCGTCGCGCAGCACACGGGTCAACTGTTGAGCCGGGCTACCGGCAGCGGCCAGGGTGCCCTGCGCGGCCGTGTGGGTGGCTGCGATCAGCGGCAGCACCAGCGCCTCGCGATCAAAGGCCTGGAGTTGGGGGAGCGCAGCGTCCAGACTGGCGGCCTGCCAGAAAGCCGCTGTGCTGCGCGCCACATCGGCACGAACTCGGCGCAAGAACCAAGCCTTCCAAACAATCACCACCCAACTCGCCACTGACATCAACAACAAGAGCAGCGCCACCCCTTGGCTGACCGCATCGCCCTGGGTGAAGAGCTGAGCAAAGTTCATTGCAACCCGAGCACGTCAAACATGTCAAACAGACCGGTCTTCTTTGTCGCCAGAAAACGGGCGGCCCGCAAAGCGCCCTGCGCGTAAGTGACGCGGCTGGACGACTTGTGCGTGATCTCAATGCGCTCGCCCGTACCAGCAAACAGCACCGTGTGGTCGCCCACAATGTCGCCGCCCCGGATGGTGGCAAAGCCGATGGAGGATGGGTCGCGCTCGCCCGTCACGCCTTCGCGGGCATAGACCGCGCAGTCTTTCAGATCGCGCCCCAGCGCACCGGCAATCACCTCACCCATTTTGAGCGCTGTGCCCGAGGGCGCGTCCACCTTGTGGCGGTGATGCGCTTCGATGATTTCAATGTCATAGCCCGTGGACAGGGCTTTGGCCGCCATCTCCAACAACTTGAGCGTGACGTTGACGCCCACACTCATATTGGGTGCCATCACGATGGCGATGTCTTTGGCAGCCGCTGTGATCTCGGCCTTTTGCGCCTCGGTAAAACCCGTCGTGCCGATGACCAGATTGACCCCCAACGCGCGGCACACCTGGAGATGCGCCAGGGTGCCCTCCGGGCGCGTGAAGTCGATCAAGGTGTGTGCGTTCTGCAAACCCGTTTTCAAATCGGCGCTAATGACCACGCCACTGGCATGCCCCAAAAAGGCGGTGGCGTCGGTGCCCATCGCTGGACTGGCCGCCACGTCAAGCGCCCCGGCCAGAACTAAATCAGAATCGGCCTGCACTGCCTCGATCAACATGTGCCCCATACGACCGGAAGCACCGGCAATGGTGATTTTTTGGGCTTGAGTCAGGGTCATGGCAAATGAACTCAGGTAGGCGGCGCAAACGCGACAGAAAAAGTGGCGTGAAGTGACGCGTCAGCGCGGTCTTAGCGCGTCGGCGACTCAAGTGGGGGGTAACTGGCGGGCAACGGTGGCAAGGGCTTGGGCTCAACAGCTTTGACGGGTGTGGGGAGGTTCTTCAGACTCTCGGGCGAGGCTTCCAGCTCGGGCAGCTTGTTGGGCAAATTCATCTTGCCCAGTGTGGCAGCAAACTCGGCTTCGCTGGGCAGGGGGTCGGCCTCAAAACGCTCCAGATCGGCATTTTTAAAAAACACCGTGACTCGGCGGGGCTGTGGCTCGACGCCCTGGCGGCGCAAGGTGAACACATAGTCCCAGCGGTCTTCGTGGAACACGCTGACCAACAGGGGCGTGCCCAAGAGATCACGCACCTGGATGCGACTCATGCCGGGCTTGAGCAAGGCGACCTGCTCGCTGGTCACCACGTTGCCCTGCACGATGTCCATTTTGTAAGGCCTGAAGGTGTCAACCAACCGATTGCTCGCGCCATCCATGCTGCCACAGGCCGACAGGCAGGCAAGCAACACGATGGCGCAAATAGAACTCAGCACAGAGCGAGGGCCGTGGCGCAGAAAATCAGACATGGATCGAGGTGTAACGCTATGATCGGCCCATTGTAGCGGCTGGGCCTGCCGCGAAAGACACGCCATGAATAGCATTGACGAACTCAAAAGTACCGGACTCAAGGCCACCTTGCCCCGTCTGAAAGTGCTGGAAATTTTTCAGCAAGGAACGCAGCGTCACATGACCGCTGAAGACGTGTTTCGCGCCCTGCTCGTGGACCGCTCGGACGTGGGCCTGGCCACCGTTTACCGGGTCTTGACCCAGTTCGAGCAAGCGGGCATTTTGAGCCGCAGCAATTTCGAAGGCGGCAAGGCGATTTATGAGCTCAATGAAGGCCAGCACCACGACCATCTGGTGTGCTTGGACTGCGGCAAGGTGGAAGAGTTTTTCGATGCGGAAATTGAAAATCGCCAACACTTGGTTGCCAAGGCCAAGGGTTTCATGATCGCCGAACATTCACTGAGCCTGTACGCCCATTGCACCAAAGACCTCTGCCCTAACCGGCCGCCCTCACGCCCTTGATTCCCTTGGGGCTGAGGTGATACTCAGGCCGGACCGTCCATGGCCCGGCGATGCCGGTCCACAAAATCCTGGTAGGTGTTGATCCCGCGCAATTGCAAAATGGTATTGCGCACCGCCGCCTCGACCAGCACGGCCAGATTGCGCCCCGCCTCCACCTGCAGCACCACTTTGCGCACCGGAATACCTAGCACGTCCTGGGTCAGGGGCTCATAGGGAATGCGCTCATAGTCGCGCTCCAGGGTCTCGCGTCGTACCAAGTGGACGATCATCTTCAAATTCATTTTTCGCCGGACGGCCGTCTCACCAAAAATCGCCCGGATGTCGAGCAAACCAATGCCCCTCACTTCCAGCAGATTCATCAGCAGCTCAGGGCAACGCCCTTCAATCGTGTCCTGGTTGATGCGGTAAAGATCTACTGCGTCATCAGCCACCAAACCGTGACCGCGCGAAATCAGCTCCAGGCCCAACTCACTTTTACCCAAACCTGACTCACCCGTGATCAGCACACCCAAGCCGAGGATGTCCAGCAACACACCATGCATGGAGATGCGATCAGCGAAGTGCTTGGACAAATAGCTGCGCAAAACGTCAATCACATAGGCCGACGAATCCTGGGTCGCAAACATCGGGATCTGCGCCTGCTCGCACATGACCATCAGCGCGGGTGGGGCTGTTTGCCCATCGGCCAGCACCAACACCGGTGGCTCCAACGCCACAATGCGGGCCACCCGCCGGGCACAGTCGTCAGGCGTGGCGTTGGAGAGGTAGGCCACCTCACGCACTCCCAGAACTTGGGCGCGGTAGGGGTGGATGTAGTTCAGGTAACCCACCAGGTCAGCCCCGGAGCGGGCCGCGCGCACGGCCACCTCATCAAAACGACGCTCTGACGCGCCCAGGCCAACCAGCCACTCCCACTTCAAAAGCGCGCGGAAGGCCTCGAACAGAGCTTCAGCACTGACTGCGGTGGGTCTCATGGTTAGCCAGGCCGTCGATCAGACGGTTTGTGTCGTTTGCCAAACGGCAATCAGGCCATGCAGTTCTTCAGCGTCTGCGCAGGCACAGAGCTTTTCCCGCAGGCTGGCATCACTGAGCATTTCAGCAATTTCCGAGAGGATTTCCAGATGTTTTTGAGTCGCCGCCTCCGGCACCAGCAAAAAAATCAAAAGTTTGACCGCCTGATCGTCGGGCGAATCAAACCCGATGGGCTGCGCCAGTTGAACCACGGCGGCCATGGGCGATTTAAGCCCCTTAATCCGTCCGTGCGGAATGGCCACGCCGTGACCCAAACCGGTGGAGCCCAGACGCTCGCGGGCAAAGAGGCTGTCGGTCACGCCAGCGCGGCTCAATCCGTGAAGATTTTCAAAGAGAAAACCCACCTCCTCGAAAGCTCTTTTTTTACTGCTGGCATCAAAGTGCGCGAGCACTTGTTCCAGAGGCAGGATGGATGCGAGTCGATTCATGATGGTCAGGGTGCCGATTATGCACAAAAAAGCCGCATGACTGCGGCTTGAGAAGGGCGCCAGTGGGCGTCTTCAAATCAATCGCTTGGACGCTTCAAAGCTGCGATTTTGGATGCGGTCTTTATGGCGCACGACCTGTCGATCCAACTTGTCCATCAGTTCGTCAACGGCAGCGTACAGGTCTTCATTGGCGCTTTGTGCAAACATGTCGTTGCCCTTGACATGGATATTGCACTCCGCCCGCTGTCGTCGCTCTTTTTCTTTTTGGTTTTCCACCGTTAGCCGAACTTTGACATCAACGAGTTGGTCAAAATGCCGGGTAATTCGATCCAGCTTGGTCGTAACGTAATTGCGCAGAGATGGGGTAACTTCCAGATGATGACCGCTGATCGTCAGATTCATGAATAGTCTCCTGTTGCACTCGGGATTGAAGAATTGCCCACAGCGGCGAACTTCGCAACGACGTCAGATTCGTCCACTGCTTGCGGATTCACTATGCGCCTGAAAGAAGGCAAAAGCAATGACTTTTTCATCACTTTGTCACAAAGTGATGAAAAGCGCGTCACTCCTGCGTCTTGACCTCCCCCGGCGTGACGCAACACACCTGATTGCGCCCTCTGTTCTTGGCCTCGTACATCGCCACGTCGGCGGCACCTAGCAAAGCATGGGCCTCGCGCAAATGAAGGTTAGCGGCAATGCCTGCACTCAACGTCACCTTGAAATTTTGTCCACCGCTGCTAAAGTTGATATCTGCGAAACGGCGACGGATGTCGTCCAGCAGGCGTGTCGCATCGGCTTCGGAGCACTCCGGCAAAATAATCAGGAACTCCTCCCCCCCGTAACGCCCCACACTGTCTTGCCGGCGCAGGCGCTGACGCAACAGATTGCCCAAGGTCTTGATCACCTGGTCCCCCATCGGATGCCCCCATTGGTCATTGACACGTTTGAAAAAATCAATGTCCACCATGGCCACCGAGACAGGCTTGCCGCTGCGATTGGAGCGATCGATCTCCTGCTTCAGCCGCTCTTTGATGCTGGCATGTTTGAGCAGTCCCGTCAGGCTGTCCTGGTTCATCAACTCAGACAATTTGCGCGCCCTCGCAGCACGAACGCGGATACCGACCACCAGTTGCAGGTCGGTGATCGGCTTGACTAGGAAATCATCCGCGCCACTGCCCATGGCCCGCACCTGTCGCTCCAGATCTGATTCGGTTGACATCAAAATAATCGGCAGACTTTGCCAGTTTTCGTCATAACGAATCACCCGTGCCAACTCGGCACCTGAGCACTCAGGCATGTGCAAGTCCATCAGCAACACATCGGGCCGCAGTTTTTGTATGGCGGGCAGCACCGCCATAGGGTGGCTCTCCCGGTACGCCAGCATCCCGGCGGCGCACAGCGTGAGCCGGTAGTGCTCGGCCAACACATCATCGTCTTCCACGATCAACACCCGGTAGGGTGACTGCTCTCTTTGCCGCACCAGGACTTCGATACAGGCGGCCACCGTGGGCGCGTCCACAGGTTGCGTCAAAAACGCCTCGCCCCCCGCTTTGGCGGCTACAAGTTGCCTGGCAAAGTCAACCTGACTCGCCAAAAAAATAAGCGTCAAGCGGGTGCCCAAAGCGCCCACCAGTCGCGCCACGGCTTGTTGGCTTGGCTCCTCCAACGTCCCCAAGTCTGAAATTTCCAACAGCAAGATGTCTGGCGGGTCAGTCAAGAGTTCATCTTCGACGGCCGGCAAATCCGCACAAGACGACACGGCGTATCCAAACTGCGCGAGCCCCTGGCACATCTCCAGGCGAAATTGCGAATCGGAATGCACCAGCACCACGCGCGCCGCGCCTTTGTGCACGGGGGTCAAGGCCGGTGCGGGCCGCGTTGGCTCGATTGCCAGCACCTCGTCTTGGTTGGAGATGGTGTGGCGCAAGTCACGCAAACCCGCCAGCCAGGTCTGCCACTCATCCATGGGCGGCAAGGCCTCGCCCCTCAACCACACCTGGGACATGTCCTCCAGTGCGCTCGCCTGTTTGGACAATTCGGGGAAGCCAAACGTCCCCCCAGCGCCAGCCAGTTTGTGCAGCCTGAGATGCAGTTGCTCCAGCAGTTCACGCGGCACATCCGGCCCGCGTCCCGCCATCAGGCGATTAAGTTCGTCCAGCGTCCCTGCCAACTGGGCTGAGAACTGGGCACGCAGCGCCGCCAACTGCAATGCGAAACTGCCGTCGACGCTGTCATTCATGGGCTTTGCCCCAAATTTTTTGCACTTGTGCTGCCAGTGTCATCGGGTCAAAGGGTTTGGCAATCACGTCGAGTGCGCCCATCTCCTGGTACGCCTTGACTTCAGCGGTCTGCACTTTGGCGGTCAAAAAAATAACAGGGATACGGGAGGTATTCGGATCGGCGCGCAGCTTTCGCAAAGTACCCGGCCCGTCCAGGCCCGGCATCATGACGTCCAGCAGAATCAGACTGGGGTCAAAGCCAGAAACCTGGTCCAGGGCGTCTATACCGTTGATACACACCTGAACCTGGTAGCCACCAATCATCTCGAGCGCCAGTTTGGTCACGGACTGGATATCCGGCTCATCCTCGGCATACAAAATCCGTTCAAGTTTCATGGCGCGTTGTCCTGTTTTTTCGATGAAGATCAAACATCAAATCGCGGATTCAAGGGACTCGGGCAGGGCCGTCAACACATGACGCCTGAGGGCGCAAAGGAGTTGATCTTCGTCAATCGGCTTGCCGAGCCACTCTATCCCCAAAAATTCGTCTCGCAGTGCAAGTTTGCCCATGTCCATAAAAGTTGACAAGACCAATATGGGGCAGTGCCCGAAGTCGGGATGAGCCCGCAACTTGCGTATGAGTGCAACCCCATTTTGGTCGGGCAAGACCATGTCCAGCGTCACTGCGGCATACCGGGTTTGGGCCACTTTTGCAAGCGCCAACGCTCCCGTGCCTGCCACGTCCACGCCGTAACCTGCTTGACCCAACAGCAAGACCAACCCTCTCGTCACTTCGGCATCATCTTCAATTACCAAGACCCGTGGCACCTCCGTGGGGGCCTCACTCGCTGGCCTTTGCTTTGACAACGCCATTGACGCCAGCGCGTTCTCCTGCCAGCAAGGCAGCACAAAGTAGAAGCTGGCCCCCTGACCCAGTTGTGACTCAAACCCCACCAAACCGTTCATGCGCTCAATCAAATCCTTGCTAATGGCCAGCCCCAAACCCGAGCCGCCTTTTTGCCGTGTGTTGGAGTCATCTGCTTGCGAAAACTTCTGGAAAATACGCCCCCGAAAATTGACGGGCACGCCCGGCCCATGGTCCATCACCAGCACCCGCACCTCATTCTTTTCTAGCCGCACCGCCACCTCCACTTGTGCGCCAGTCGCCGAAAATTTGACCGCGTTCGATAGAAAGTTACTCAGCACCTGCTGAAGGCGACCCGCATCAACCCGCACCCGAACACCGTCAACCTTCTCTGTAAGCGCCACCGTGACCTGGTATTGCTGTGCAAAGGCCGCCGTACTCTCAATGACCTGCTCGATCAGCGGCATGAGGTCTTCCACCTTCAGGTCCAGACGCATCATGCCTGCCGCCATTTTTTCCATGTCCAGCAGGTCATTGATCAGGTGGGTGAGCCGCTGACTGTTCTTGTACGCCATGTCCAGCATCGATTTGGCCTGGGTCGGCAGCTCCCCCAACACGCCCCCACTCACCAACCCCAGCACACCATTGATGGAGGTCAGTGGTGTGCGCAACTCATGGCTGACGGTGGCCACGAATGAGGCCTTCATCTGCTCCGCCTGCTTGCGTTCGGTCAGGTCGCGCACCAGCCCGATGAGCAGGGGCTGCCCCAAGTGGGTACTGCCTGTGATGGTCAGCTCCATGGGGAAAATATGACCCTCTCTGCGCCGACCCTCGACTTCACGCCTCTGGCCAAAGATACTCAGGATACCGGTCCGGCGATAGATCTTCAGCGCCTCGTCAAGCTGGCTGAAATAGCTTTCTGGCATGAGCATTTTCAGACCCTGCCCTACGACTTCCTGCGCTGAATAGCCATAGATACGTTCAGCCGCCTGGTTCATGGCTTTCACAATGCCTGCGTCGTTAACGGTGATGATGCCCTCCGCCACATGGTCCAGAATAGCCTGGGTGAGCTGGGCGCCTTCCTGCAAGGCCTGTTGAGTGTCCATTTTTCCGGTGATATCCATCGAGATGCCCAGCAGGTGCGTGGCCTCCCCCTCGGGGTTACGCAAAGCAAACTTCGACGACCTCAAGATGCGACGCTGGCCTCGGGCGGTATGGATGTGGTTTTCTTCCACCACCGTAACTTCCGTGGTGGCCAGCGTCTTGTGATCTGCTGCAGTAAAGCGATCCGCCTCCTCCTTGCTGAAACATTCATATACGGTTTTGCCAAGAATCTCCGTGCGGGATTGCTCATGCACCTGCTCCCAGGTGCGGTTGCACATCACGTAACGCAGATCTTGGGCCCGCTTAAGAAACACCCCGACTGGCAGGTGCTCCACCATGACATCCAGCAACTGCTGTGACTGGCGCTCGCGCTCAACTTGTGTACGAAGCTCGCCCGTCATCTCACGGGCCATCGCTTCAGCCCGCTCACGCCGAGAATTCAACACCGAGACGAACAAAAACAACAAGCCACTCAAGCTTATTCCCATGAACAGGAAGATCAGATTGTGGAGGCCCAGCCAGTTGGCCTCGGCAAGCGCTTTGCTCTGAAATTGAATGGTCCAGTGGCGGCCGTAAATTGGTTTTAGTTCCGACAATTTCCATTGAGCGCTTGTAGCACCTTCGGTGACTAGGTCGCTTGGCACGGAGGAGTCATACAGAAGCGCCTCAGCGCTAGCTTCTTTTCCATCAAAAATCCGAAAAGTCAAAGGCAAGCTGCTTTCACCCACCAATTTCGCCATGAAATCTTTGGCACGATAGGCGCTAAAAACAAAACCCTGGAGTGCTTGCCAGCGTTCTTGTGCCGTTCCCAACGGCTGGTGCTTGCGGTACACCGGCGCGACCATCAAAAACCCGGCTTGCGGGTTGCTTTGCGGCTCCCCCGCCAGCCTGACTTTTCCGCTCATGGACGCATGTGCGCTTTCTGCGGCATGGCGCAAGACCTGGGCGCGGATCGGCTCGGCCAACATATCAAGACCGATGACTGAGCGAGCACGTTCATGGTAGGGCTCCAGGTAAACGATGGGCGCATAGAGCGAACGCAGACCTGCAGGCCGCACACTGTACTCAGAGAAACCATCAGCCTGAACGGCCATGACATGGGCGGCCAATTGATTTGGCTGAAGAAGCTGGCTATAACCCACACCTTGCATGCCACCGACTTGGTGACGATCCAGTTGCAAACGCGCCACGTACGCACGCCAACTAGACCGATTAACTGACTCACTGGCATCTAAAAAACCCGCCCCACCCAGCAAAATCAACTCGTGCCCGCGCAAGCGATCGTCAATATTGTCCAGAACGTCTTTGGCCGCACTTTTGAAATTGTGCTCAGCCGCCTTACTGGCTTGCAAGTAAATCACGTAATTGGACAGCAACACCAGCCCCAGGCTGATCACCAGCGTGACCCAGGCCGTGCGATTGCCGCGCTTGAACAGTTGACGAATGGCTGGGTTCACAAACCGTCTCCAAGTTAACGCCGAATCACGGGTGGGCAGGTCGCACGCAGACAGGCGATGCCCTGACTCTACCTCAGGACGTCCCTATGCAGAACTGAATCGGGTCACGGGTTGGTTGGCGGCGGCAATGCGATAATTCTACGGTCAAAGCTTAGCCGCCGTGCCTTGAAAAACCACCCCATAACGACCCCTGTTGATCGCTTTCAACGCCCTTGATGCATCGGGGCGCTAAGGCTGGCAACAGCCCCATCCGCCCCCAACCCGATATCCAGAGGGAGTGAGCCGTGCTCAATATTTTTTCACTGGCCAATGGCCGACTCTTCCAAGAAGAGATCGAGTCACTGGAAGAACTCTCCGAATTCAACCCGATCTGGGTCGATCTTGAATCCCCTTCAGCGGAAGAAAAACACTGGGTCAAACAGTATTACGGCCTGTCCATCCCGGAAGACGCGATGGACGAGGACATTGAAGAGTCCGCCCGCTTTTACGAAGAAGACAACGGCGACCTGCACATCCGATCTGACTTTTTGATCGCCGACGAGGACGAGCCGCGCACGGTGCGCGTGGCTTTTATCCTGAACCAGCACAACACCAACCTCAAAAGCCGGGGCGTGCTGTTCTCCATCCACGACGAAGACGTGCCGGTGTTTCGCCTGCTGCGCATGCGCGCACGCCGTGCGCCCGGGCTGATTGAAGACGCGAAGGAGGTGCTGCTCAAGCTGTTTGATGCGGATGCCGAGTACTCTGCCGACACGCTAGAAAATATTTACGACAAACTGGAAAATGTCAGCAAACAGGTGCTGGCGGGCGACGTGACGGACGCGCTGGCCAGTGAAGTACTGGGTGCCATTGCCCACCAGGAGGACTTGAACGGGCGCATCCGCCGCAACGTGATGGACACGCGCCGCGCGGTCAGCTTCATGATGCGCAGCAAGATGCTGACCGGCCAGCAGTTTGAGGACGCGCGCCAGTTGCTGCGCGACATCGACTCACTGGACTCGCACACCGCCTTCCTGTTCGACAAGATCAACTTTTTGATGGACGCCACGGTCGGTTTCATCAACATCAACCAGAACAAGATCATCAAGATCTTCTCGGTGGCCAGCGTGGCGCTGCTGCCACCCACGCTGATTGCCAGCATCTACGGCATGAACTTCAAGTTCATGCCCGAGCTGGACTGGCAGAGTGGCTACCCGTTCGCGCTGGGGCTGATGCTGGCCAGCGCCCTGGTGCCGATGTGGTACTTCCGCAAGCGTGGCTGGCTCAAGTAAATTCAAGACAAAAACGGCTGTAGCCCATTATTTACAAGCACAAGCAGCTCCTTTTTTTGTAGCGACTAATTTTCAATGGCTCCCACTGACTCCCTGATTGAATACCCCTGCCGCTTCCCCATCAAGGTCATGGGGTCGAAGGCCGAGGGCTTTGTTCACGCCCTCACCCTGATCGCGCGCCAGTTCGACCCGGCGTTTGACGCCAGCACCATTGAGCTGCGC
>JANPNG010000326.1:0-11099 GCA_031427355.1 Hylemonella sp. | reverse complement strand
AAACCCCCAAAACAACGTTTTTGGTTTTTTTTTGTCTTTCCTGCCAATTACGCCCCCCTTTAATGTTTGCGCGTTGCGCCGTGCGCGTTCCTAGGGCCCTTCCCACCGTCTCGGGGCCAACGGGGCTGATGAGCGATCCCCAAACATCACCACCCCCGTCTTCACCTTCCTCAGCGGCCCCGAAGGCGGCTTGACCTCGACCGAAGAAACTGCGGCATTGAGTGCAGGCTTCACCCCGGTCACCCTCGGCCCACGTGTATTGCGCGCCGAGACCGCCCCGCTGGCGGCGCTGGCCGCCCTTACACTGGGGGCATGAACCCCCCACTCCTCCTGCTGGCCGTCTGCCAGGGCCTGTTCCTCACCAATAACCTGATCTTCATCGCCATCAACGGCTTGGTGGGCCTGAGCCTGGCGCCGCTGGGCTGGATGGCGACGCTGCCGGTGATGGGCTATGTGGTGGGCGGCGCTTTGAGCACGGGCATCGTGGCGCGCACCCAGTCGCGCTGGGGGCGGCGTGTTTCTTTCCAGATCGGGCTGGTGGTGGCTTTTCTGTCGGCTCTGCTGTGCGCTTATGCGGCGCAAACGCACAACTTCTGGCTGCTGGTCGGCGCCACGCTGTTTGCGGGCTACTACAGCGCCAATGGCCAGCTCTACCGTTTTGCCGCCGCCGAACTGGTGGCCCCGGCCTTGCGTGAGAAAGCCGTGTCGCTGGTGCTGGCCGGTGGTTTGATTGGCGCGGTGATTGGCCCCAACCTGGCCAAACAAACCAAAAACATGTTGTCCACCCCCTTTGCCGGGGCCTACCTCGCGCTGGGCGGGGTGGCGCTGTTGGCCATGGTGTTGATGGCGTTTGTTCGCTTTCCGCCCGTTCCCGCCAAACCGCCCGGTCACGACGCGGGCCGCCCACTGTGGCAAATCATGACGCAGCCGATTTTTTTGGTCGCCACCATCGGTGCCTCACTCGGCTACGGTGTGATGAACCTCTTGATGGCCGCCACGCCGCTGGCCATGCAGGTCTGCGGCTACCCGTTTGACGACGCGGCGCTGGTGTTGCAATGGCATGTGATCGGCATGTTTGCGCCGGGCTTTTTCACCGGCCATTTGATCAAGCGCTTTGGTACCCTGCCCATCATGGGGGCGGGCGTAGCGCTGAACGCGGGCTGCATCGCCATCGCCCTCTCGGGGGTGGACTTGCAGCAGTTTTTAGTCGCGCTGTTTTTGCTGGGCGTGGGCTGGAATTTTCTCTTCACCGCCAGCACCACGCTGGCCATGCAGACTTACCGCCCCGAGGAAAAAGACCGGGCCCAGGCCGCCATCAACTTCACCGTGTTTGCGGTGATGGCCGTCACTTCGTTTGCCTCGGGCGCGCTGGTCACCACACAGGGCTGGTGGCTGCTCAGTCTGGGTTCGGCTTTGCCCGTAGCGCTGATTGCTGCCGCGCTGCTGTGGTTGGGATTAAAGCGTCAAGCCACTGTTGCAAGCACTTGAACACGGGCTCGGCATCCTGCTCGTTAAAGATCTCGTGGTACAGCCCGTCAAACGCCTGCACGCTCACCACAGATGACGGTGCGGCAGCGGCAAATGCCTGACTGCCCGCCGAGTTCACGATTTGGTCCGCCCCCGCGTACATCAACAGCGTAGGCACCTGCCATTGCGGGGCCTGCGCCAGCGTGGCGCGCGCGGCGTCGTGCATGAAGCGCACCACGCGCGCCGAGATGCGGCGGTGGATCAACGGGTCAGCCCGGTAAGCGGCCACCACCGCCGGGTCATGCGAGATCAGCGCCGGGTTGATGCCATTGACCAAGCGCAAATCTGGCGCAAGGCGTGACAGCAGGGCCAGCATGATTTTTTGAAAACCACTCAGGCCCAAGTCAAAAGCGGGGGACGACAACACCAGGCCCTGCACGCAGCCCGGGTTTGACGCCACCAGGCGTGCGGCCAGCAGGCCGCCCAGGCTGTGGCCCAGCAAAATCAGCGGGGTGGTCGGGCCCATGCGCGCACGCGTACTCTCCAGCACATCGGCCAGGTCGTCCAGCAGCCGCGTGTCGCTGGGCAAGCCACCGCGCACACCACCCGACTCGCCATGGCCATACTGGTCGTAACCGCGCACGGCAAAGCCCCAGGACGTGAGCCGTTGCGCCAGCGCCTCATAGCGCCAGGCGTGTTCGCCCAGGCCGTGCACCAGCAAGACCACGCCGCGCAGCGGCTGATCGGCTGGCAGCGGCCAGTCTTGCAGCACCAGGTTGTCGCCATCCACGGCCAAAAAGGTGGAGAGGGTTGATTCCGTCATGGCTGGAGTTTAAGGGCTGGCCTTTAGAATGGCATCTGGGAATTTGACGCTCCAAAAATAACAACTATCGCACTCACTGACACCCTCTTCATACGGGGTGTGACGATTTTGAAGATCTTATGGAACCTGGGTACATTTTCACGGCTCGGCTTGGTGCCGCGCCTGGCATTGGCCCAAATTCTTCTCTACGTATTGGTGGGGGGATTGGCGGGTTACTCTCTCTACCAGAGCCGCCTCCAATATGAAGAAAGCGCCCTGGTCAACAGCCAGAACCTGGCGCAGTTTGTGCAGCATGACATCAGCGCCTCAGTTCGCACCATTGACCTGGCTTTGCTGGACATCGCCAGTGAGCTCCAGCGGCAGGAGAAAGAAGGCCGTGTTTCAGCCTCGGCCCTGAATGCCTTCATTGGTGAGCAAGTCAAAAGACAGCCCGCGATGGACGGCATCCGGGTGGCGAACGCACAAGGTTGGCTGACGCATGGCACCGGCATCCTGGACCACACCCGGGTGAGCGTGGCGGATCGCCCGCATTTCCAGCGCCTGAAAACCGAGCCCGCGCTGGGCCTGCTCATGACCAAACCGCAGGTGACCCGGGTTGGTGGGCAATGGGCCATCTTTCTGGCCCGCGCTGTCCGTCATCCTGACGGTTCTTTTGCCGGTGTGGTGCTGGCGAGCGTGCCGCTCACCTATTTCACAACCCAGCTCTCCGCACTGCAGATCGGCCCGCACGGATCGTTCGTTCTCTTTGACGATGATTTTGAGCTGCTGGCACGCGTGCCTGAACGCCTGAGTGATGCCGACCTGGCGGGCCAGAAGATCAAGGCCCCTGAAATCCTGGCGCTCTTGCAGCAAGATCAGCCCGCAGGCACTTACAGAAACCGATCCGTCTTTGACCAACGGGAGCGCCTGGGTGCCTATCGCAAGATCCCGGGCACGGCCCTCAACGTTTCGATCGATTTGGCTGCGGATGATTACCTGGCGCCCTGGCACGAGGAGGCGCTTAAAACAGGCACGCTGTTTGTGGTTTTCATCCTGGTGTCCTTGTTCATGTCAGCCTTCATTTACCGGGCCTGGAAGCAGCAAACTGCGGCCGTCCAGGCGCTCAAGGACGCCAACCGAACCCTCGCCGCTGAAAAACAGCTGAACCAGGCCATCATTGCCAGCTCGCCTTTGTCGATCTTCACGCGCGACCCCCAGGGCTGCATCACCTCCTGGAACCAGGCGGCTGAAGCGTTTTACGGTTGGACGGCCAAGGAGGCCATCGGCAAGCCCTTGCAAAACTTGCCTCCCGGCAAAAAAAGCGAATCGGAGGCCTTGCGTCGGCGGGTGATGAGCGGTGAACACATTCTGGGACTGGAGTTGTTGCGTCAGCACCGCGACGGTCGCCCGCTCCACATCAGCACCACCTTGACGCCACTGTACAACGCGTCGGGCAAGATCAATGGCTATCTGGCCATGGCCAGCGACATCACGGCACGCAGACTCGCCGAAAAACAGGTGGAGTTTCTGGCTTACCACGACGCCTTGACCGGCCTGCCTAACCGCCTGCTGCTGCAAGACCGGTTTGCGCAAGCCCTGGCCTTCGCCGACCGAAGCCAGACCCAGGTCGCCTTGTTGTTCCTGGACCTGGACAACTTCAAAACCATCAATGACTCTCTGGGTCACGCGATAGGCGATGTCTTTCTCAAAGAAGTCGCGGCCCGATTGAACATGTGCTTGCGCGAGACCGACACCATTAGCCGGCAGGGCGGCGATGAATTTTTGATCATGCTGGCGGACCAACACGATGCCGAAGAAATAACGCCTGTGCTCAGCAAACTGTTAGCGCAGGTGTCGGACGTGTTTGAGTTTGATGGCCACGAATTATCGACCAGCGCGTCCATCGGCATCGCCATGTACCCCGTCGATGGCAGGGACTTCGAAACCCTGCTCAAAAAGGCCGACACCGCCATGTACCAGGCCAAGGAGGCAGGGCGCAACAACTACCGCTTCTTTGACGAGCAGATGAACCTACAGGCGGTCGATCACCTCTACCTCAAAAGCGGCTTGCGCAAGGCCATCGAGCGCCAGGAGTTCGTGCTGCACTACCAACCCCAGATCGACCTGATCACGGGGGCGGTGATGGGTGCTGAGGCCTTGATCCGCTGGAACCACCCCGAGCAGGGCCAGCTCCCACCCAGCCGTTTTATTTCACTGGCCGAAGACAGCGGCTTGATCGTGCCCATGGGCGAATGGGTCATCCACGAGGCCTGTCGCCAAAGCGTGGCCTGGCGACAGGCGGGCCTGCCGCCAGTGGTGATTGCCGTCAACATGTCGCCAGTGCAGTTCAGACGCGGTGATGTGGTGCAAGTCCTCACCCAGGCCCTGCAAGCCACGGGCCTTGACCCGCATTGTCTCGAGCTGGAGATGACCGAGTCCGTTTTGCTGCACAACACCGAGAAGGTGCTGGCTGACGTGCGGCGACTCAAGCGCATGGGGGTGAAGCTGTCCATAGACGACTTCGGCACCGGCTACTCCAGCTTGTCTTACCTCAAGCGTTTCGACGTGGACAAGCTCAAGATCGACCAATCCTTTGTGCGCGATCTGGCGACCGACCCCGATGACGCCGCCATTGTTCGCGCCATCATCCAGATGGCCCACAGCCTGGGTCTTAAAACTGTGGCCGAAGGGGTGGAAAGCGCGGTCATACTGGATCTGTTGCGGCTCTTCCATTGCGATGAAATCCAGGGCAACCACATCGCCCGAGCCATGGACGCTCAGGCCTTTGCCAGCTACCTCAAGGCATCTGCGCCAGCACCTGCGCCACTACTGCTGTGAGCTTCTTGGCATAGGGCACGTGCAAGAACTCATTCGGGCCATGCGCATTACTTTGCGGCCCGAGCACGCCACACACCATCATCTGCGCTTTCGGAAAACCTTTAGACAACATCCCCATGAGCGGGATGGTGCCGCCCTGGCCGATATAGCCGCAGTCAGCGCCAAAGTGCGCGCGTGAAGCGGTGTTGAGCGCGCGCTCCAACCAGGGCGCGGTCTCGGGCGCGTTCCAGCCGGTGGCGCTGCCGCCGCTCTCAAACGTCACACGTGCCTGGTAGGGGGCGTTGTCTTCCAGCAGGGCTTTGAGTTGCCGCACCGCCAGCCCCGCGTCCACCAGCGGCGGCAGGCGCAGCGAGAGCTTGAAGGCGGTGTAAGGGCGCAGCACATTGCCCGCGTTTTGGAAATCTGGCAGGCCTGAAGCGCCGGTCACGCTCAGGGTGGGCACCCAGGTGCGTTTGAGCAGGGCTTGCAGCGGGTCGGTGGTGGTGGGCAGGGTTAGGCGCTGCGAGCCCTCGCAGTCATAGTGCGCCCAGGGAAAGCGCTTGTACAACTCGTCGCCCAAAATCGCCGCCGTGGCGCGCGCTTGGGCGAGCCGATCGGGTGGCACTTCGCAATGAAAGCTGTGGGGCAACAGGTGGCCGGTTTTGCTGTCTTCCAGCCGGTCTAGCAGATGGCGCAGGATGCGAAAGCTCGACGGCACCAAGCCGCTGGCGTCACCCGAGTGCACGCCCTCGCTCAGCACCTCCACCTTGAGCACACCGCCCGCCATGCCGCGCAGGCTGGTGGTGAGCCACAACTGGTCGTAGTTGCCCGCACCCGAGTCCAGACAGATCACCAGGCCGACATCGCCCAGGCGGTTGTGGCCCCTACCGTTATCTCCGCGCAGGGCATCGACATAGGGCATCAGGTCGTACGAGCCGCTTTCTTCGCAGGTCTCGATCAGGCCGACGATGCGCGGGTGCGCCGCGCCTTGGCGCTTGAGCGCGGCAATGGCGGTGATGCTGGCGTACACCGCGTAGCCGTCGTCCGCGCCACCCCGGCCATAGAGCTTGCCGTTCTCGTACTTGGGCGTCCACGGCCCCAGGTCAGCGCGCCAGCCGGTGAACTCGGGCTGCTTGTCGAGGTGGCCATACATGAGCACGGTTTGCGATGAGGGTTTTTGTTCAGTCGCGGTGGCGTTGCCCGCGCCGGATGAAGCAGGCACTTCAAAAAATAGCACGGGCGTGCGCCCCGCTATCTGGATCACCTCTAGCGAGAGGCCTTCAATCTTTTGCGCGCGCACCCAATCGGCGGCGTTGCGCACCACAGCGTCGATGTACCCATGCTCGGCCCACTGCGGGTCAAACATGGGCGACTTGGCGGGGATGCGGATGTAGTCAGTGAGCTGGGACACCAGGTCAGTGTCCCAGGCGTGGTCGATTTCGCTTTGCAACTGGGCGGCGTTTAAAACGGCAGGGGGGATGCGTGCATTCATGGAGGGCTCCTCGAATTCAGTATATTAGCGCTCACCTTCCATCACCGCACTCTCTTTATGACCGTCCTTGCCACTACCTTGTTCTCCCGCCGCACCCTGTTGGGTGCGGCCCTGGCATTGGGGGCCGGCGCCCAGCACGCCCTGGCCCAAAGCAAGCACGTGCTGCGCATCAGCAGTCCGGCCGTGGCGGACGACTGGCACGCGCGCATGTGGACTGTGCTCAAAGACAACCTCGACAAAGCCGCGCCGGGCCAGTTCGACGTGCAGATCAACCTCAACGCCAGCCTGTTCAAGCAGGGCGCAGAGTCGGTGGCCATGGCGCGCGGCAACTTGGAGATGGCCAGCATCTCGGCTTTTGACATTGCCAAAATCGTGCCCGAGTTTTCCATCTTCACAGCAGGCTATGTGGTGCGTGACCCGGCGCATTTGATGAAGGTGTTCAACGGCCCCATCGGTGCCGATCTCTTCAAGCTGGTGAGCGACAAAATGGACCTCACCATTTTGTCGCCGCTCTACTTGGGCACGCGCCAGCTCAACTTGCGCGAGGCCCGCAATGTGCGCACCCCCGCTGATTTGAAGGGCGTGAAGCTGCGCATGCCGGGCAGCAAAGAGTGGTTGTTCCTGGGCGAGGCGCTGGGCGCTACCGCCACGCCGCTGGCCTTTGGCGAGGTGTACCTGGGCCTGAAGACTGGCACCATCGACGCACAAGACAACCCGCTGCCCACCGTGCGCAGCGCCAAGTTTTACGAGGTCACCAAACAGATCACCCTGACCAGTCACCTGGTGGACAGCCTCTTCATCTGCGTGCCCAACAAACTGTGGAAGACCTTAAGCGCTGCCGACAAAACCAAGCTGCAAAGCGCCGCACAAGCCGCTGCCCAGTACAACAACGAGCAGCGCATCGCGGATGAAGCCGCTTTGGTGGCTTACCTCAAAACGCAAGGCCTGAGCGTCACCACACCGGACGTTGACGCCTTTCGCAAGAGCGTGCAAACCGCCTACTTGCAATCAGACTACGCCAAGGTTTGGCCGAGCGGGTTGCTGGAGCGGATTAACGCTACGCGCTGACCGAGGGATTGTCTTTGTTTCAACTGATGCGCCGCACCGCCGATGCCTTTGGCGTCCTGCTGTTCGCCCTGCTGTTCTTGGTGTTCGTGATCCAGATCGCCGCGCGTTTCATCTTTAACCAGCCTCTGGCCTGGACCGATGAGGCCGCCACCATGCTCTACCTGTGGGCGGTGCTGTGGGGCGCGGCCGTGGTGTGCCGGGACAAAGAGCACGTCGCCTTTGACCTGCTCTACCAAAAAGCCATGGCCCCCACGCGCCGCCGCATGGCGCTGGCCGCTGCCGTGTTGGTCGGCGGCTTGGCCGCTTGGGCGCTACCGGGCAGCCTAGACTACATCTGGTTCATGCGCCGCGAATCCACCGCTGTCATGGGCTTGCCGTTTCACTGGGTCTTTCTGCCGTTTGGCCTGCTGCTGATCGCGCTGGTGCTGCGCTATGTCTGGCGGGTTTATCGGCTGCTGGGTAAGCACTGGGAGCAAGAAATATGAAATTTTTCGGGACAGACCGCAGCGACGCGGAGCGCGCCAGCTCTGTCCTCAACTGATATGTCAACAGCTCTTCTCACCCTGCTCGCCGTCATGGTGGTCGCTATGCTCTTGCGTGCCCCCATCGCCTTTGCCATGTTGAGCGGTGGCATCGCCTATCTGGCCATCAAGGGGCAAGACATGGGCCTGGCCGCCGAGCAGGTGCTCAACGGCCTGTACAACAGCTACGTGCTGCTGGCCGTGCCGCTGTTTGTGTTTGCCGCCAACCTGATGAACGCGGGCACCATCAGCGAGCGCCTGTTCGAGTTCTCGCGCCTGATCGTGGGCCGCATGCGTGGCGGGCTGGCCCAGGTGGACATTCTGGTGAGCGTGATTTTCTCGGGCATGAGCGGGAGCGCCATCGCCGACGCCGCCGGACCGGGCCTGGTCACCATCAAACAGATGCTCAAGAAGCCCGAGTACACGCCGGGCTTTGCCGGTGCGGTGGTGGTGGCCAGCGCCACCATTGGGCCCATCATTCCGCCGTCCATTCCTATGGTGATTTACGCGTTGGTCTCGGGTACCTCAGTCGGCGCGCTGTTTCTGGGCGGCGTAGTGCCGGGTTTGCTGATGGCGCTGATGCTCATGCTGGGCGTGCACCTCATCGCGACCCAACGCAATATGCCCAAGGATGACCCCATCCCCTTGCGCGCAGTGCCCGGCATTGTGCTGCGTGGCCTGTTGCCGTTGACGCTGCCCGTGGTGCTGCTCACCGGCATCTACAGCGGCGCGTTCACACCCACCGAGGCGGCGGCCGTGGCCGCCCTGCACGCGCTGATTCTGGCGGGTGTGGTGTACCGCGCTTTCAGCCTCAAGGCGCTGTTTGCCGTGACGCTGGAGTCGCTGCGCTCCAGTGCCGTCATCACCATCATCATCGCTGCGGCCTACCTGCTGAACTACGCCTTTGCCGCCGAGGGTGTGCCCGCTTTGCTGGCTCAGTGGGTGGCCAGCCTCAACTTAAGCCAGCTTGGATTTTTGTTACTGGTCAACGCGCTGTTTTTGGTGCTGGGCTGCTTCCTGGACGTGTCGGTGATGCTGCTGGTGTTTGTGCCCATGCTGATCCCGGCAGCGCGGCTACTGGGCATTGACCTGGTGCACTTCGGCGTGGTGGTCGTCGTCAACATGATGATCGGCCTGGTGACGCCGCCCTTTGGCATGCTGCTGTTCGTCACCAATGCGCTCACCGGCATCCCGCTCAAAGACATGGTGCGCGAAGGCCTGCCCTTCACCGCGCTGTTGATCGTGGCCTTGTTGCTGATGACCCTGTTCCCGCAGATCGTGCTGTGGTTGCCGCAGACCATGGGGTATGTGACGGGGCGCTGATTTTTATAGGTAAATCTGGCTGTAGGCCAATGAATATATGCGTAGACAGCTACTGAATATATAGCAATTTAGTGGCGCGACAGAGGCTATGACGCCCTGTTCTCGCGCATTTGCCGCTTTTTCTTCAGACGGCCCCACTTGCCTCAGAGATGGCGGTGCTGACCCAGGAAGCGTAGGATGACAAGAGCAGAAGGAGAAGTGGACCATGACAACACCTGACAAACCCGTCGAAACTGAGCACATTGCCTGCGAGATCTGCCAAAAAGAAGTGCCCCTGAGCGAGGCCATCGTTCCCGAAGCGGCGGATTACGTGGCCCACTTTTGTGGGCTGGCGTGCTTTGACAAATGGAAGAACTCGGGCAACAAGCCTAAAGACCCGGTTAGCCCCCCGGGCGGGTGATGGCGACTCCAGAGCAAGTACGATTCAAACTTGTTCAACGGGAGTCAATGCCATGAAAGATACCGACTTACCCAGCCACCGCGTGCCCTATTCGGCCATTGTGGATCGTCCGTACTTAACCGTACCCGATGGTGGCCGCATGCTGGTGTGGGTCATTGTGAACGTAGAGCACTGGGGCATGGACCGCGCCATGCCGCGCACGGTGCTGAGCCCGCCCATGGGCCAGCCACTCCAACCCGACTTGCCCAACTGGGCCTGGCACGAATACGGGATGCGCGTGGGCTTTTGGCGGATTCTGGATGCACTGAAAAACCTCAACATCGTGCCCACGCTGGCCATCAACGGCGTGGTGTGTGAGAGCTACCCGCGCGTGGCCGGTGCGGCGCTGGATTTGGGCTGGGAGTTCATGGGCCATGGCTATGTGCAAGGCCCCATGCACGCGCTGGCGGACCAGCGTGCCTCCATTGCGCAAACGGTTAGCGCCATCAAAGCGTTTACCGGCAAGGCGCCCGTGGGCTGGGAGAGCCCCGGCCTGACCGAGACCAACGACACGATTGACCACCTGGCCGAGGCCGGTATCGAGTACGTGGCCGACTGGGTGCTGGACGACCAACCGGTGTGGATCAAAGCCAAGCCGCGCCCGGTGCTGTCCGTGCCCTACAGCGTGGAGATCAACGACATCCCCATGATGCTGCTGCAAAGCCACAACGGCGCGGAGATGTATGTGCGCGGCGTGGCGCAGTTGGACCGCCTGTGGCAAGAGAGCGAAACCATCCCCCGTGTGATGGCCATCAGCGTGCACCCCTACATCACTGGCGCACCGCACCGCATTCATCAGTTTGAGTGCCTGCTGGCCTACGCGCAGTCCAAGGCTGGTGTGGTGATCAAGACCGGCGCGCAGATTAACGACTGGTACCGGGCGCAAGTGCCTGCGCCGGTGTGATTTGAAGCCCTCAATGAAAGAGGGCCAAGTTCGCCAGTATCGTGAGTTTCAGAAGTCACGGCTTCGATGCGTGCGTTTTCAATAACAACGGAACACCCACCACGTTCGCCGGATCAGCTCGGTGGTGCGCTCAGCGTAGCGGCATCAAGGGGGAGTAGGCGACCCTAGGTCGCCACGGAGGACAGCCGCGTAGCTGAGTGCGCCACCGAGCTGATCCCGTGCAAACCTTCGTCGACTACCGCCGCATCCACCCCAACCCCGCCGAC
>JANPNG010000325.1:0-9705 GCA_031427355.1 Hylemonella sp. | reverse complement strand
ACACATTATAGGGGCAGGCGCAGCTGATGCAGCAGGTTCAAATCTGGCGGCCACCTTTGTCACCGTTGACGAAGACTACGCAGGCCAGCGGCTGGACAATTTTCTGATTCGCCAGCTCAAAGGCGTGCCCAAAACCCATGTCTACCGCATCATTCGCAGCGGTGAAGTGCGCGTCAATAAGGGACGGGCGCATGCCGATACACGGGTTGAAACGGGAGACATTGTGCGGTTGCCCCCAGTCCGCACGTCTGAGCGGGCTGAGCAAAAAGCCTTGGCTATTAGCGCTGCGCAAGAAGTGGTACGCCACGGCGCCATGTCAACTGTTGGCGGTTTTGCCCCAGCCGCTGAATTCCCCATCTTGTTTGAGGATGACTTTGTGCTGGCGATTGACAAACCGGCAGGCGTGGCTGTGCACGGCGGCAGCGGCGTGAGCTTTGGCGTGATTGAGCAACTGCGCCGCGCCCGCCCGCAGGCAAAATTTCTGGAGCTGGTGCATCGCTTGGACCGAGAAACCAGCGGTATCTTGCTGGTCGCTAAAAAGCGCTCCGCTCTGACTCACCTGCAAGACCAGTTTCGCGAGCGGGAAACGGGCAAAACTTACCTCGCCTTAGTGGTAGGCGTGTGGCCTGCCAACAAAAAAGTGCTGGACAAACCCCTGCACAAATACCTGCTGCCGGATGGTGAGCGGCGCGTGAAGGTGGTGGCGCGTGATGATCCGGATGGGATGAAGTCGGTGACGCTGGTGAAGGTGCGCGAGCAGTTTTCCGTTCGCCCTGAGCTTGTCGAAGGGTTGATGGGGGCTTCAACTTTTCGACAAGCGCATGACAGGCCAAGCCCAGCGCGAACGGTTCACTTTTCCTTGCTCGAAGTCACCATCAAAACGGGTCGTACCCATCAGATCCGCGTGCATCTGGCGTCCGAGGGCTTCCCCATTGCGGGCGACGACAAGTATGGCGATTTTGAGTTGAACAAGGCGCTGCAAAAACGCAAGGCCCAGGCAGCCGCATCCGGCGCGTTGCTCCAGCGCATGTTTCTGCATGCCTGGCGTTTGCAGTTCAGTCACCCTGTGAGTGATGAGCGCATCGAATTGCTGGCACCATTGCCCCCTGAACTTGAACAATTTCTAACCCATGTCGCTCCCTAGTCATCCCGCCACGTTCTTGAACGCCAATCCAGGCGGGGGTCGTGCTCGCCAATTTGACTTGCTCGCCTTTGACTGGGACGGCACGCTGTTTGACTCCACGGCCATCATCACGCGCAGCATCCAGCTGGCGGTGCGCGATGTCGGTGGCACGGTGCCTAGCGACAAGGAAGCGGCTTATGTGATTGGCATGGCGTTGACGCAGGCGTTGGCCCATGCAGCGCCTGATGTGCCGCCTGAGAAATACCCAGAGCTGGGCGCGCGCTACCGGCATCACTACACGGCGCGGCAAAACGATCTCAGCCTGTTTGCGGGTGTGGTCGAGATGCTGGCGGAATTGAAGGCGCGTAACCACTGGCTGGCCGTGGCCACCGGTAAAAGCCGCCAGGGTTTGAACTCGGTGCTGGACAGCGTGGAGTTGCAGGGCGTGTTTGACGGCTCGCGCACGGCAGACGAGACGGCGGGCAAGCCGCATCCGCTGATGTTGCAGGAGTTGATGGCCGAGTTTGATGTGTCCGCTGAGCGGGTGCTGATGATTGGCGACACCACGCATGATTTGCAAATGGCGCTGAACGCGGGTTGCCCCAGCGTGGGGGTGAGCTACGGCGCGCACGAGCCCGGGGATTTTCACGCATTGAGTCCGCGCTTTGTGGCGCATTCGGTGCGTGAACTGCACGATTGGTTGATCCACCATGGCTGAGCAGGTGATTGGGCTGTGCAACTCATCGGACTTGAAGGACGGCGAGCTGGCCGTGCCCTTTGACGTGATGTACCAAGGGCAAGCCTGCCGCGCCTTTGCTGTTCGCTTTGAGGGGCAAGTCCACGCCTACCTGAACCGCTGTGCCCATGTGGCTATGGAGATGGATTTCCAGCCGAATCGTTTTTTTGACAGTACCGGGCGTTGGCTGATTTGCGCCACGCATGGGGCCATGTACCAGCCTGAGACGGGCGCTTGCCGTGGCGGGCCATGCCGGGGAAACCTGGTGAAAATTGAACTTGTCGAGTTGGATGGCGTCGTCCACTGGCATACTGCCTATAACCTGAAACCTCTTGAATTTTGATATGACTGAACCAAACCACACTGAATTCCTGGAAACAGAGCTAAGTCAGACTGCAAGCCCTGAAAAAGCTGCGCAACCAGCTACTAAATCAGTAGCAAAGGAAGAATCAACTCAAAGCCCCGGATGGGAGCGCAGCGTGCTGGAGCGCCTGGCCTTTGCTGCGTTGGAGGAGCAGCGAGCGGCGCGGCGCTGGAAGTTGATTGGCCGCGTGATCTGGTTGGTGATCTTTTTGCTGCTCGTCTGGTTCGGATTTGGCTTGGGGGGCTCGACCAAAAAAATTCATTCAGCCCACACCGCACTGGTTGAAATCAAGGGTGAGATTGCCTCCGGCAATGACGCGGGTGCTGACCCCGTGGTGTCGGCCATGCGCAGTGCGTTTGAAGACGAGAGCGCCAAGGCCGTGGTCTTGCTGATCAACTCACCCGGTGGTAGCCCGGTGCAGGCCGGCATCATCAACGACGAGATCAAGCGGCTCAAGGCCAAGCACAACAAGCCGGTGTATGCCGTGGTTGAGGAGTCTTGTGCCTCGGCGGCTTACTACATTGCCGTGGCGGCGGACAAAATCTTTGTGGATAAGGCCAGTATTGTGGGCAGCATTGGCGTGTTGATGGATGGTTTTGGGTTTACCGGGCTGATGGACAAGCTCGGCGTGGAGCGTCGGCTCATGACGGCGGGGGAGAACAAGGGTTTTCTGGATCCGTTCAGCCCGCAATCCGACAAGCACCGTGCCTTTGCCCAAGCCATGCTGAACCAGATTCATCAGCAGTTCATCGACGTGGTCAAGGCCGGCCGCGGCGCGCGCCTGAAAGAAACGCCCGAGATGTTCAGCGGCTTGTTCTGGAGTGGTCAGCAGGCCATCGAGTTGGGCCTGGCCGACCAGTTAGGTAACCTGGACTATGTGGCGCGCGAGGTGGTCAAGGCCGAAGAAATTGTGGACTACACCCGCCATGAAAACGTGGCCGAGCGTTTGTTCAAACGTTTTGGCACGTCCATGGGTGAGGGGGCGGTGCACGCCCTCAAGAGCGTTCCGGCTTTGCGCTAGAGAGCGTCAGCGCCCAAGGCAAAAACTGCGGGCGTGTCGTTGTGAAGCGTCTGGGTTTGCTGTTTCCAGCGCTTGACGCTGCTGCTGAGGGTTGTGGCGCTGGACAAAGTCAAGCCGCTGCTCACCGCCAGACGGGTGTTAGGTTGCAAGGTCTGCAAGAGCGCTTGCAGCAAGGCAGTGTTGCGGTAGGGCGTCTCGATGAAGAGTTGGGTCTGCCCTGTTTTGAGTGCCAATGACTCCAGCGTCTTGATGCGCTGTACGCGCAACGATGCGTCGGTTGGCAGGTAGCCCACAAAAGCAAAATTCTGGCCTGATAAGCCACTGGCGGCCAAGGCCAGCAGTAGCGAGACGGGGCCGACTAGTGGCACGACTTCCATGCCCAGTTCATGCGCGGCACGCACGACGGATGAGCCCGGATCGGCCACGGCAGGCATACCGGCTTCGCTCAGCAGGCCCATGTCATAACCGGCTAGGGCCGGGGCGAGCAGGGGGCGGGCGTCGAAGCTGCCCGAGTGGTCCCCTTTTTTATGGACTTCGCGGGGTAGTTCCTGAATTTTTAAGGCCTGAATGGCGCATGACAAGGGCTGAATTTCGCCCACGCGCTTGAGGTATGCCCGGGCGCTTTTGGCATTCTCACAGACCCAGTGTTCCAGTCGGGAGGCCACCGTTAGCGTGCCTGGGGGCAACACGTCTTGCAAAGGCGTTTGGGTGGCGCAGCCAAAGTCCAGCGGAGCCGGAACTAGAAATAGGCGACCCAGTGCCGGGGTAGGGGAAGCAGACATCAGGACATTTCCCGGGGTGAAAGCAGGTCAAGACCCGCAGCGCGCAACAAGCGGCAGGTGCGGATCAGCGGCAGACCGATCAACGCGGTGGGATCGTCGTTTTCGATGGATTCGAGCAGGGCGATGCCCAGCCCCTCGCTTTTGGCGCTGCCAGCGCAGTCATAAGGCGTTTCGGCGCGCAGGTAGGCTTCAATTTGCGCGTCGCTCAGGTCGAGAAATTTGACCCGCACGGGCGCCAAATCGACTTCGGAAAAACCGCTGTCGTGGCACACCACGGCCACCGCAGTTTGAAAGACCACCAGCTTGCCACGCATCAAGCGAAGTTGGGCGACGGCGCGTTCGTGTCCGCCGGGCTTGCCCAGGGGCTGACCGTCCAGATCGGCCACCTGGTCGGAGCCAATCACCACGGCGGCGGGGAATTTCTTGGCCACTGCATGGGCCTTGGCCAGCGCCAAGCGGCAGGCCAGGTCGCGTGGGCTTTCACCGGGTTGAGGGGATTCGTCAACCTCGGGCGAGGCGACCTCAAACGGCAGACGCAGGCGGGTCAGCAATTCGCGCCGGTAGGACGAGGTCGAGCCCAGGATCAATTTACGGGGGGATGTGTGAAGCATGCGGTGATTCTCTTACACTGAGGGTATGTCACAAGCGTTTGTTGCCCCTCTTCTCGATATCAAGGCCTTTGCCAAGGCCGCTTCTACCTTGTCTGGGCGTGATGCGCTCGAAAAATTTGAACGACTGCGGGAGGAATCTCAAGCTCTGGGGGCGGACCAGTGGGTTGAATGGCGCGCGGACGGTGAATTGAGTGAGGATTTGGGTGGGCACGAGGACGTGTGGCTGCATTTGAGTGCCAAGGTCACTTTGTCGCAGATTTGCCAGCGCTGCCTGGGCCCGGCGCAAATCCCGGTGGCGCTGGAGCGGTCTTTTCGCTTTGTGGCCACCGAGGAGATGGCGGAAGAACAAGACGATGAGGCCGAAGAGGATGTGCTGGTGATGAGCCGAGAGTTCGACCTGGTCGCGCTGATCGAGGATGAATTGTTGATGGCCATGCCCCTGGTGCCCCTGCACGAGTCGTGCCCAACAGTGGTCAAGCTGAGCGCAGAAGATCCGGATTTTGAGGCGCCATCCGGGCAAAAACCCAACCCATTTGCCGTGCTGGCCAAGCTCAAGATCGATAAATCAGGCACTTAGGCTATAATTTGAGGCTTCGTGCGCACCCAAACGCGCAGCTCGCCCCAATTACGTAAACCCTTGACCTGCGGTGATCGCAGGTCAAACAGACCAGGAGCCGACCATGGCCGTTCAGCAAAATAAAAAATCACCGTCCAAGCGCGGTATGCACCGTTCACACAACGCCCTGAATGTGCCCGGCATTGCTGTGGAACCCACCACCGGCGAAACGCATCTGCGTCACCACATCAGCCCCACCGGTTTTTACCGTGGACGTCAAGTGCTCAAGACCAAGTCTGAAGCCTGATAGTGCCAGTCAAACCAAGGCCCGATGCTACCGACAGGTGGCCTCGGGCCTTTGTCATGATGCAGCGCCAATCGGGTTCTAACACGCCAAAGCGCGCCCCAAGCCTATGATCACCCTGGCGGTTGATTGCATGGGGGGGGATCATGGCCCGCGCGTGACGCTGGCGGCCTGCCGCCGTTTTCTGGACCAGCACCCGGACGCTGAACTGTTGCTGGTCGGTTTGGCTGAGAGTCTCAAAGACTTTTCCCATCCGCGCGGCAAAGTGATCGTGGCCACTGAGGTGGTTGGCATGGATGACCCGCTGGAGGTGGCGCTGCGCAAAAAGAAAGATTCGTCCATGCGCGTGGCGATTCAGCAGGTCAAGGACGGTGCGGCCCAGGTGGCTGTGTCGGCTGGCAATACCGGCGCCTTGATGGCCATCGCCCGCTACCTGCTGAAAACCCTGGACGGCATTGACCGCCCGGCCATTGCCACACAATTGCCCAATGCCTTGGGCGGTGCCACCACCGTGCTGGATTTGGGGGCCAACGTGGATTGCACGGCTGAACACCTGCTTCAGTTTGCTGTGATGGGTTCAGCCCTAGTATCGGCGCTCAAGGACGAGAAAAATCCCTCAGTCGGGCTGCTGAACATCGGAGAAGAGGTCATTAAGGGTAGCGAAGTCATCAAAAAAGCCGGTGAACTGCTTCGTTCAGCGGCCGCTTCGGGCGATCTGAATTTCTTTGGCAATGTGGAAGGCAACGATATTTTCAAGGGTACGGTCGATATCGTGGTGTGCGATGGTTTTGTGGGGAATGTGGCGCTCAAGGCCAGTGAAGGCCTGGCTTCCATGATTGCTGGGTTTTTGCGTGCCGAGTTTTCGCGCAACATTTTTACCAAATTCGCAGCCATTTGCGCGCAACCAGTGCTTTTCGCCTTCAAAAACAGGGTTGACCATCGTCGCTACAACGGTGCGGCTTTGTTGGGCCTGCGTGGCTTGGTGTTCAAGAGCCATGGCTCAGCGGATGAGTTGGCCTTTGAGGTCGCTCTGATCCGAGCGTATGATGCGGCTCGAAACAACTTGCTTGATCGGGTTCAGGCCCGCATCGCGCACGCTGCTCCGCTGTTGGCGGGTATCGCGCCCTAGCCTGAACCCAAGGTCAAGCCCCCACATCAATGAGACGATATTCCCGCATCACTGGCACCGGCAGCTACTTACCACCCCGTCGCTTGACCAATGCCGATCTGGTGGCTGAGTTGGCAATCCAAGGGGTTGAGACGACCGATGACTGGATTGTGGAGCGCACCGGTATCCGGGCCCGTCACTTTGCGGCATCAGACGTTTGCAGCAGTGACTTGGCATTAGAGGCTGCCCGCAAGGCGCTGGAGGCTGCGAACCTTCAAGCCAACGAAATTGATCTGATCATTGTCGCCACGTCCACGCCGGACATGGTGTTCCCCTCCACCGCCTGCATTTTGCAAAACAAGCTCGGGGCCAATGGCTGCGCGGCGTTTGACGTGCAGGCCGTGTGCAGCGGTTTCGTTTATGCGCTGACCGTGGCCGACGCCATGATCCAGAGCGGTGCGGCCAGCAAAGCGCTGGTGATTGGCGCTGAAGTTTTTTCTCGCATTCTTGATTTCAAAGACCGCACCACGTGCGTGTTGTTTGGTGACGGTGCGGGCGCTGTGGTACTAGAGGCCTCTGAGACGCCCGGCATTTTGGCGACCGACTTGCATGCTGATGGCAAGCACGTGGGCATTTTGTGCGTGCCGGGGCATGTGTCCGGTGGCGCGGTGTTGGGTGACCCTGTGCTCAAGATGGATGGTCAAGCAGTCTTCAAGCTGGCCGTGGGCGTGCTGGAAGATGCCGCCCGCGCCGTGCTGGCCAAGGCCGGTAAGACCGAGGCCGATATCGACTGGCTGATCCCGCACCAAGCCAATATCCGCATCATGCAAAGCACGGCCCGAAAGCTCAAGTTGCCGATGGACAAGGTAGTGGTCACCGTCGATCAGCATGGCAACACGTCGGCGGCCTCCATCCCGTTGGCGCTGGACCATGCGGTGCGCGCTGGGCAGGTGAAAAAAGGCGAAACCCTCATGCTCGAAGGCGTGGGTGGTGGTTTCACCTGGGGCGCTGTGCTCCTGAATTTGTAGCTTTGTACGCATATCCTTATTGGGCTCCCCCCCAATTCGATTAAAAATAACCGACAAAACGATGACTTCATTTGCATTTATCTTTCCAGGCCAAGGCTCGCAGTCCGTTGGCATGCTTGACGCTTGGGGCGATCACCCCGTCGTGCTGGAGACCCTGCGCGAAGCGTCAGACGCTTTGGGCGAGGACATTGCCAAGCTGATCAAAGAAGGCCCCAAAGAAGCCTTGGCGCTGACCACCAACACCCAGCCTGTCATGCTGGTGGCTGCCGTGGCGGCTTACCGCGCCTGGATGGCCGAGACCGGGCGAGTGCCTGCGGCTGTGGCCGGTCACTCGCTGGGCGAGTATTCGGCCATGGTGGCTGCGGGGGTACTGACGCTGGCACAGGCCGTGCCGTTGGTGCGTTTCCGTGCCCAGGCCATGCAAGAGGCGGTGCCCGTGGGTACAGGGGCCATGGCGGCCATTCTGGGCATGGATGCCGCCAAGGTCATCGCCGGCTGCGCCGAGGTGACAAAGTCTTTCGGTGCGGATTCACTTGAAGTGGTCGAAGCGGCGAATTTCAACGATCCGGCGCAAACCGTGATCTCAGGCAGCAAAGCGGCTGTTGAAAAAGCCTGTGAAGTCTTGAAGGCCAATGGCGCCAAGCGCGCCTTGTCCTTACCGGTGTCGGCTCCTTTTCATTCCAGTCTGATGCGGCCTGCCGCAGAGAAGCTGCGCGAGCAACTGGAATCGGTGGAATTCTCTGCGCCACAGATGGCCTTGATCAATAACATCGACGTGACGGTAGAGGTCGATTCGGATCGTATCCGTGACGCGCTGTACCGGCAGGCCTTTGGCCCCGTGCGCTGGGTGGAGTGCGTTCAGTCCATCAAGGCGCACGGTATCTCGACGCTTGTTGAGTGCGGGCCGGGCAAGGTGTTGGCAGGCATGGTCAAGCGCATTGATCCGGAATTGACCGGCATGGCGCTGTTCGATCCCCTTACGCTGGCGGAAGTTAAAGGACTATTGGCATGAGCGAAATTAAATTTGAAGGCCAAATCGCCTTGGTCACCGGGGCTTCACGTGGCATTGGCGCATCGATTGCGCATGAGTTGGCGCAACGCGGCCTCAAGGTCATCGGCACGGCCACCACCGACGAGGGTGCTGCCAAGATCAGCGCCGCACTCGCCGCTTTTCCCGGCTGCAGCGGCAAGAACCTGAACGTTAACGATGCCGCAGGCTGCGAAGCTGTGATCAACGCCATCGTTAAAGAACACGGTGGCCTGCAAGTGCTGGTGAACAACGCCGGCATCACGCGTGACAACTTGGCCATGCGCATGAAAGACGACGAGTGGGACGCGGTGATGGACACCAACCTCAAGGCCGTGTTCCGCATGAGCCGCGCCGTGATGCGCACCATGATGAAGCAGCGCTATGGCCGCATCATCAGCATCACCTCGGTGGTGGGCGCCATGGGTAACGCTGGGCAGGCCAACTACGCGGCTGCCAAGGCCGGTGTGGCGGGCATGACGCGCGCCTTGGCCCGTGAGCTCGGCTCACGCAACATCACCGTCAATTGTGTGGCCCCCGGTTTTATTGAAACCGACATGACCGCGCACTTGGCCGATGAGCAGCAAAAAGTGCTGCTCAGCCAAATCCCCCTGGGTCATCTGGGCAAACCTGCCGACATTGCTCATGCGGTGGCCTATTTGGCCTCCCCTCAGGCCAGCTATGTGACGGGGCAGGAATTGCACGTCAATGGTGGTATGTATTTGTGACACTTGGCGGGACAGTCCGCGGCTCACACGCAGTGAGTCAGTGCTGTCCTCAAATGATTAGTAAAGCCGATTGATCCGTGCGGCTAAAATCACGGATTCTTTTACAACCCTCAGAGGGAACCATGAGCGATATCGAAGCACGCGTTAAAAAAATCATTGCCGAACAACTCGGTGTAGAAGAGTCCCAAGTCACCTCCGAAAAAGTCTTTGTGGCCGATCTGGGCGCTGACTCTTTGGACACGGTTGAACTGGTGATGGCACTGGAAGACGAGTTTGGTATTGAGATCCCGGACGAAGATGCCGAGAAGATCACCACG
>JANPNG010000324.1:0-3680 GCA_031427355.1 Hylemonella sp. | reverse complement strand
TCCTTCTCCAATAGGGCCTCCCATGCCTTCAGGACGTGGTGAACACCTTGAGCGAATGGTGGATTTTGGATGACATGTGAATAAACAAAAAACCTCGCTGTCCGGACGAATCGTGGCTTTGGGGGATGTCGATCAGTGCAGAAACAGTTTGAATACGACTGCGATGCTGATCGCCATCAACGTGCCAAGCATCCACTTGACAAGATTGATTTCGCTGCGAACAAGAGCGATTTCGCCGCTCAGCTTGATGTCGAGTTTGTCGATCTTGGAAGTGAGGTTGTACTCAATAGTCGTGAGGTCGTTTTGGGAGGCGACCGATTTCCCAAGAACATCAGCGAGAAGTTTCGACTGCTGTTCTGCTTGCGCGATTGGCACACCCGCGCTTTCAAGCTTTCTTGCATAGTCCAGTGCGTCGAATGTGATTGTCATCGGATTTGCCTCGGATTTTGACGCTGGCCAACGACGGCCAGGACGCGGACAATTTGCGCCTGGTCGTCCACCTCGTAGAGCACGTGCTGACCGGCCAGGCTGATGCGGCGCACGCCTTCGCCATACCTTGGATCGGCTTCATACAGCCGGGGAAACTCGGCCAGCTTGTCCGCGCTGCTCAATATCCGCTCCGTCACGTCTTGCGCGTCCCACAGTGAAGCGTGCTCGGCCAGATACTCAAAAAGCACCCGCACGTCCTCGATGGCAGTAGGTCGCCAGTCGATTTCATGGGGCATTGCGCAGCTCCTCATATCGGGTGTTCAAGAGCGTCCGAAGCTGCGCAGTGCTCATGCCTGGCCGCTTATCGGCACGGGCTGCGGCCACCTTGGCGCGCACCCATTCGTCATGCTGGGCCTGGGCCAGCTCGTCATCGGCCAGCCGTTGCAGCAGCTCGGCCTGGCCCTGGCTGTGGCCCTGCGGGCGAATGCGCGGCAGGCTCTCGGCCAGCTCGCGCAAGAAGTTGGCGTTCTCGTAGTGGGTGGCGGTGTTCATGTTCACAGTCTAATTCCTTTCAAGAAAAATGTGCCAGCGGGATTGCTGAGACTGAGCGGGATATGTCGTGCGAGCCAAAAGGGGGGTGCCTGTGTCGAACCCCCACCGGGCAGAAAGAGGGTTGGGTACGGTCAGATGCCCGATAGCCACAAGCGCGGGATACAGCCAAACTCCAGCCGAAGGCGCGAAGCCAAGCAGACCGGCGCAATTTCTGTGATTGCCAACCGATTCCATAACGTCAAGCAAGCGAGGTTGGCAATCACCAAGAACACACTGCCTTCCGGTTTTGGCTGTCACTGCGTTATGGGAAGTGCAACATGGTGGGTAGAACGGCAACACCCAGTTTTTCCAAGGCTTTGAACATGGCTTTATGGTTGTCCCCTGTAAGTTCACCCACCCACGCTTTCCTATATGCGAGTTCGGACGGATCGAACAGTGGGCGCTGACCAGGTAGCGGTTTCGGTTTGGAGGCATGTCGCTCCTCCTTTGCACGCGCTTCGATCGCGTGATGCAGTCGGTACGCTTCCCTCAGCACCTCTGCTTTGGCCCGATTGGTGCGCTTGCCGCAGGGCAAGGTCACTGTGTGCGGGACGTGGGTGGTTGGATCCATGGAGTGCTCGATTCCTTTGGTTGATTCGTTCTTGTATGAGCTGTGCTGATTACTTGAGGCAACGCAGCGCGTCATAACAACGTTGCCGCGCATGCCAGATTTCTGCCGGTGCACCTTGCGGCCCAAAGTGGCGGGAGGGTTGGCCGACACGGTAGAACTCAAAGACCACATCGGCTTCATGACCCTTACGTACCAAATAGGGGCGCAACTTTTGCAGCAATCGGTGAGCATGGGCTCCGTCGTACACCAGCTGATAGATGGGCCGTGTGTAGCTCTCGCGATGGGACAACTGCGCTAAAACGCAGTTTTCGCCGGCGTAGTCACGGAATGTCTTCAGTGTCTCGATGCAGTTCTGCACAAGGTTGACGCGGGCACGGTAATTCACGCGATTACCGCAATCACGGCGCACTCGCGCCAGCGACACGCAGCCTTCGCCGTCCAGGAATCCGGCAGCCCATGCGTAGCCCACCTGGTTCAGGGTCTGCAGAACCACTGTGTGCGAAAGGTCGAATGCTCCGCCGTCAGGAGGCGTTGCGCCATCCCAGATGCGGCTTCTGAGCGCACGTTGGGTCAGCTCAGTGCCAGGGTTGTTCAGCAGGTTCTGGTAGTTGCTGGCGGCTGCGGTTTGCAGGGTGGGGGTGTTGTTTGCTTTCATCGCTTCCTCCGTTGTGTATATGCGATTAATGAACTATATATGAATCTATGCGGCGGGTGTTGGATAAAAGCTTGTGATGTTGTATTTATGCGACTATCATCTGAAGAATGATCAGATTTAAATTTCAAGAACGGTTGATTGCGAAGGGGTTCCAGGAAGGGCGGAGGGTGACTCTGGACGAAGTGGCGACGGCCACAGGAATCCATCGAACCACTTTGAGCAGACTGGGCAATCCCTTGGGTGCCAACATCACTAGCGACAACTTAGATCGGCTGTGTCATTTCTTCGGTTGCCAGCTGCACGATCTAGCGGAATACGTTCCATCCGCGCCCCCAGAACCACGCAAGAAGCCCGTCAGAGCTGAAGGAGATGCAGCCTAAGGCAATCAAAGAGCACGGAATAAACGGACGGTTAAACCTGTCATGAAAGCAGCGACCTCTGGGCAGGCACCCCCAAGCTGAACTGCAAAGACTGCGCCCCGTACTCCCGCATGAATTCCCGGCTGTGCTCAGGCTTGGCTGTGAGCCAGCTTCCATAGCTATCCTGCGGCAAGATCACCACCATGCGTTTTTCATCCGCAGGTTTGTGAAACATTTGCATCAAGGCATGCTCATCGGCATTGACCGTGAGCATGGTGAAGCTGTGAACAGTTTCACCCTTGGGGGATTTCCATGCCGACCATAAGCCCGCGATGCCCATAGCTTGTCCATCCGCGCGTTCAATACATGCTAGTACGGCACGCCCAGACCGCCAGTCGGGCTCAAAGAAAGCTTGGGCCGGAATAATGCAGTGCTGGGCCTTGTGCCAAGCGTCTCTAAAACTGGGTTTGTTCGCCACCGTCTCGCTGCGCGCGTTGTAAGTGTGCCGCCCAATGGTGGTATCTGCAGCCCAATGGGGAATCAGCCCGAATTGGCCCGTCAGGGCTTCCCGATCCGGCACGGCCTCATCCCCGGCATCCGCATGGGGGTGACGCCGAATGAATCCCGCTTGGTAACCCGGCCAGACATCGTGCTTGCCCAGATCCGCAGGCGGTGCCACACCAAAGGCCTGGGTGTAAATCTCAGGCTTGGACGGAGCGTGGTAATGGCTGCACATGAGCAGGTCTGACAAGGTGAGGGGATTGATAAGAGGAGGGGATCAATGGATTGATAGTAGACGATCCCGGCACTATACTGGATAGATGAACAGTATATTGGCCGCCAATGTCCCCGTCCCCATTGCGCTGGCACCCCTGTGGCTGCCCGAGTTGCTGGGCAGTGTGCGCGCCGGGTTTCCCTCACCCGCCGAGGATCTGGGCGAGAACCGCATTGACCTGATCAAGGAGTTGATCACCCACCCCCAGGCGACCTTCCTGATCCGTGCCCGGGGTAACTCCATGGAGTTGACCGGTATTTTTGACAACGACATCATGGTGGTGAACAAAGCCCTCAAGCC
>JANPNG010000323.1:0-6418 GCA_031427355.1 Hylemonella sp. | reverse complement strand
CACTGAAAAAGGCGGGGATTACGGATGCTGACTGGCTGGCGGCCGTAGCGCAACACCATGAACGACCGGATGGCAGTGGCTATCCGATGGCCGCGACGGAGGTTTGTGAAATGGCAGTTGCGTTGCGGGTCACCGATGTGTTCATGGCAAAAATCAGCCCACGGGCCTTGCGTGCGGCTTTATCGCCCCAGGAGGCTGTACGGCAACTTTACCGCGAGGACAACGGTGGTCCCCTATCGACCGCGGTCATCAAGGAGTTCGGCACTTATCCCCCTGGTGATTTCGTCAAACTCGCATCCGGTGAGTTGGGTATCGTGGTGCAGAGAACTGCGAATGCGCGCGCGCCCATCGTTGCTGTCATCACGGACACGGTCGGTCGCCCCATTTCACAGACCACTCGACATGATTCCGGACAAGCGAGGTACGCGATTGTGGGTAAAGAGACGGATAAGGCCATGCTGAAACGTTTGCCACCCGAGCGTTTGTACGGTTTCTCGGTTGTTCCTTGAGTCCAAATTTGAAGGGTTTACAAGAGATTGCGCATTGCGCGTGCGGTTTCCTGCAATACAGGCAGCACACGTTTGACCGCGTCTTCGCTGGACTCCTGCCCCATCAGCATAGAAACGTTGAGCCCGCCCAGCAGCGTGCCGTTGCGGTCTTGCAAGGGCACGGTCAGGCCGCGAAAACTCAGTTCGTATTGCTGTTCTGAAATCGCCCAGCCTTGGGCGCGGATGCGCTCGAACTCCGTGGCCAAGAGCGATGTAAACCGTCTCATCGCCGTCGAGCACGCTTAGGTAAGCAATCTCATGGGTGCCTGCCGTGATGCGCTGCAAAAAAGGCTGCACCGTGCGCGGCAAGCGGGCCGATTCCAGATAGCTCTGGCCCAATCGCAACACGCGCGGTGTTAACCAAAACAACTTGCCGTCACTGACCACAAAGCCCAGGTGGGCTAGCGTGAGCAGGTAGCGGCGTGCTGCCGTGCGGGTGATGCCGCAGCGCTGACCGGCTTGGCTGGCCGTCTGGCGCGGGTTGGCGTCGTCGAAAGACTCGATGATGGACAGACCCTTTTCCAGACCGGCGATCCAGTCGCGTTTGTCCATGGCTTGGGGGGGGGCTACATCCATGGTTGTGGTAGCAGGCTTCGGGGAATTGAGGATTCAGGGGAAACCCTAGTTTCGTTCGATTATCAGACTTTTATGTTCGTTAATTGAGCAATTTGAATGCAAAAATCTACATCGATCAGCGGTGAAATGGCTAGAGTTCAGGGTTTCCATTCGGCCACAGGCCTTGTGCGTGACCCCAACTTCATATCAAGATTATTCATGAACAAACGTTTCGCTCTCAAATTGGTAGCTGGTTGCGCACTTTCTATAGGCACCTCAGCCTCTTTTGGCCAAGAGGCCATCAAAATTGCCAACATTGTGGAGCTTTCGGGGGCGGGCGCCTCTGCGGGCACCAATTTCAAAAATGGTGTGGAGCTGGCGGTCAAGGAGATCAACGCGGCGGGCGGCATCTTGGGCAAGAAGATCCAGAGCACCATATCCGACACGCAGACCAACCCCGGTGTGGCCAAGGGATTGACGCAAAAAGCGGTGGATGAGGGCGTGTTCGCCATCTACGGCCCAGTGTTCTCGGGCTCCATCATGGTCAGCATGGCCGAGTCGCGCCGCGCCGAGGTGCCCAACTTCACTGGCGGTGAAGCCAGCAGCATCACGGCCCAGGGCAACCCCTATGTGTTTCGCACCAGTTTCGGCCAGTCCAGCAGCTTTCCCAAGCTGGCGCGCTACATCAACGCCAAAGCCAAGACCCTGGCTGTGATTTATGTGAACAACGACTTCGGCAAGGGCGGGCGCGACGCCATCGCCAAGAACCTGGAAGGCACGGCCACCAAGATCGTGGCTGATATCTCCACGGACTCAGGCCAAGTGGACTTCTCTGCCGCCGTGCTCAAGGCCAAGCAGAGCAATGCGGATGCGGTGTTTGTTTACACCAATGAAGAAGAGTCGGCTCGTGCCCTGCGCGAGTTGCGCAAACAGAATTGGACCAAGCCCATCATTGGTGAGACCACCTTGACCGGCCAAAAAGTGATTGAGTTGGCCGGTGACGCCGCCAACGGCGCGGTGGCGCACGTCGGCTTGACGGTGGACGCACCGAACCCGAACATGCTGGCTTTCAAGGGCAAGTTCTATCAGGCTTACCAGTACATCTCGGACCACAACGGCATCAAAGGCTATATGGGGGTCTATACCCTCAAGGCTGCCATTGAAAAGGCGGGCAAGTTGGATCGCAAGGCTGTGGCCCAGGCCATGAAGGGCCTGCATATCAGCGCCAAAAAATACCCTGGCATCATCATGGACGTGACCTTTGACGACAAGGGCGACCTGGACCGTGAGAGCTTCATGGTGGAGGTTAAAAATGGCCGCCAAGTGGTGGTGGAGACTTTGCCTGCGGTTGGCAACGTCGCTAAGAAATAAGCGTTAAAACCAGCAGCCCAGGGCATCCCATGACTGATTTTTTTCAACTTTTTTTTAGTGGGTTGTCCACTGGCGCGATTTACGCGCTGGCGGCACTGGGCTTCACGCTCTTGTGGCAGGCCAGCGGCACCATCAACTTCGCCCAGGGCGAATTTGTGATGCTGCCCGCCTTCATGATGCTGGCTTTTTTAACGGCGGGTTTCCCGCTGATGGCCAGCTTCTTTTTGGCGTGTTTGGTGTCGGTATTTATCTTGGGCTGGGCCTTCAAGCGTGGCGTGGTAGATCCGCTGTTCAAGTACGGCATGATGCCCATCGTGGTGGCCACCATTGGCCTGTCCATCGCCATGAAAAACGGGGTGCGCGTGGCCTACAGCGCTGAAGCGCACCCCTTCCCCAGCTTGTTCCCTGACACGCTCTACAACATGGCCGGGGTAACGGTGTCGCTGTCCGACATCGGCACGTTTGTGCTGGCCCTGCTGTTGGTGATGGCGACGCAAGCCTTCTTGGCCAAAACCGTGACCGGCCGTGCCATGCAAGCCGTGGCGCAAAACACAGAGAGCGCCAGCGTGCTGGGCATCGACGTGCCGCGCATGATCTTCTACACCTTTGCCATCAATGCGGTGCTGGCGGTGGCTGCGGCCTTGCTGGTCACGCCCACCTACCTCGCCAAATTCGACATGGGTGATTCGCTGGGCAACAAGGCCTTCTTCGCCGCCATCATCGGCGGCTTCAACAACAGCCGGGGCGCGCTGCTGGGCGGGCTGATTGTGGGGGTGGCCGAGAACCTGGCTGCGGCCTACATCTCCCCGGCCTATAAGGACGCCGTGGCCCTGGTCATCTTCATGGTCGTGATCCTGTTCAAACCCCAGGGCTTGCTGGGCATGAAAGAGGAGCGCAAGGTATGAAAAAACTCCAACTATCAGGCGCTGTGCTGGCGCTGGTCTTGCTGCTGGTGGCCCCCCAGTTCCTCAAGAACTACGGCATCTATTTGTTGACCTACTGGCTGGTGTTCATCATCGCCACCATGGGCTTGAACCTCACCTTGGGCTACGCCGGTCAGAAGTCGCTGGGCCACGCGGCCTTCTTTGGCATTGGCGCTTACACCGTGGCCATCATGATGAAGGCTGGCATCAGTTTTTGGCTGGGCCTGCCCGCTGCGGCGCTGGTCTGTTTTGTCGTCGGTCTGGTGCTGGGTTTTCCGGCGCTGCGGGTGCAAACCATTTACCTCGCATTTGCCACGCTGGGTTTCAACACCGCCATTTGGTTGGTGATGCGTAATGAGGAGTGGCTCACGGGCGGCACCTTCGGCATCAACAACATTGCGCGGCCCGAGCTGTTCGGTTGGAGCATGGGCAGCAATCTGGCTTACTACTACTTTGTGCTGGGCATGACGCTGATCTTGGCGCTGCTGCTCTACGGCTTGCTGCGCAGCCCCTGGGGCAAGGCCTTCACCGCGCTGCGCGACAACCCCATCCGCGCCGAGAGCTTGGGTGTGGACGTGCGCAGCTACACCTTGCTGAGCTTTGCCATTGGTGCGGTGTATGCCGGTTTGGCCGGGGCCTTGTTTGCCTCGCTGGTGGAGTTCATTGAGCCTGCGCCTTTTACGGTGGCCTCGTCCATCATGATGTATTTGATGGTGGTGGTCGGCGGTGCGGGCTATTTCTTTGGCCCGGTGCTGGGTGCGGCGGCGGGCGTGATCCTGCCCGAGTGGCTGCGCTTTGCGCAAGGGTGGTATTTGTTTGTGTTTGGCTCGGCTGTGGTCTTGCTGATGATCTGGCTGCCCGATGGGCTGCTGAGCATCCCGGATCGCATCCGCGCCAAGAAGCTGGCCAAACAGGCCTCGGCTGATCGCGCTGCGGCCGCAAAAGCCGCCACGCCAGTCGCCACGCAAAAGGGAGCCCAAGCATGAGCACCAACGCAAGTCCCACAGTGGACCTGTTGCCCCAGCACGCCCACCACCATGAGCGCCCTCAGGGTGCGCCCATTCTCAAAGTCACCGGCCTGAAAAAAGCCTATGGTGCGATCCAGGCCGTGGGCGGTGTCAGCTTTGAGGTCTTCCCTGGAGAAATCTTCGGCGTGATCGGCCCCAACGGTTCCGGCAAGACCACGCTGTTCAACGCCATGCTGGGCCAGATCACGCCGGACGCTGGCAAGATCGAGCTCAATGGCGAGGACGTGACGCAACTCGGCCCGCTGGCATTGAACCGGCGCGGTGTCGGCCGCACCTTCCAGACCCTGCAGGTGTTTGGCAAGATGAGCGTGCGAGACAACCTGATCGTGGCCGCGCAGGAGCATCAAGGCACGATGTTCAGTCGCATGTTCGCGCCCACCGATTCGGGTCTGGGGAAGAAGGCCGACGCCTTGATCGACCAGTTCCGCATTCGCCATGTGGCCGACAAAAAGGCGGGCGAGTTGTCTTACGGTCAGCAAAAGTTGGTGGACATCGCCATGGCCTTCATGAGCGAGCCTGATCTGGTGCTGCTGGACGAGCCTTGCGCAGGCGTCAACCCATCGCTGGTAGGCGGCATTGGCACTTTGCTCAAAGACCTGAACCGCAACCCGCGTTTTGGCAAACGCAGCTCCTTTGTGGTGATCGAGCACAACATGGACTTTGTGATGGACTTGTGCCACCGCATCATGGTGATGGTCGAAGGCCAGGTGATGGCCATCGGCACACCGGACGAAATTCGCGCGAACAAGCAGGTGCTGGACGCCTACCTGGGAAGCTAATCCCAACCAATTAGGGGTGTTATGACGATCTGTATTGAATTCGACGACGTGGTGGCCGGGTACAAGGATTTCATGATCCTGAACAACCTGAGTTTTAAAGCCCAAACCGGCTCCATCACGCTGTTGATCGGCCCCAATGGTGCGGGCAAATCCACGGTGCTCAAGACCTTGTTCGGCCTGCTCAAGCCACGTCAGGGTCGGGTGCTGCTGAACGGCCAAGACGTGAGTGGCGCCAGCCAAAAAGAACTGCTGGCCAAGGGCATTGCTTTTGTACCGCAGGGCCGCAACCTGTTTGGCAAGCTGACCGTGTTGCAAAATCTGGAGCTGGGCGGCATCACCCTGGGTACCAAGACCACGCACGAGCGCATTCCCGAAGTGCTGGAATTTTTCCCCCGCGTTAAAGAGCGTATGAACAGCTTGGCGTCTAGCCTTTCCGGCGGTGAGCAAAAGCAGTTGGAAGTGGGGCGTGCCCTGCTCTTGCGGCCCAAGGTCTTGTTGATTGACGAGCCCAGCATTGGTTTGTCCCCGCTGGTGGTTCAAGATGTGTTCAAGCTCTTGCGCAAGCTGGCCGACCAGGGAACGACGGTGTTGATGGTGGAGCAAAACGTCAAGAGCGCACTCAAGGTGTCGGACGAAGCGATTGCGCTGGAATCCGGTCGCCTGGTGCTGCAAAAACCTGCCAGTGAGTTGCTGGCCGATCCGCACATCGAGCGCCTGTTTTTGGGTGGGGCTGCCCCTGTTGCCACACCCACTGCTGTTTAGGAGATTTCATGAGTGATTTGCTGACCCGCCCGGCTGATGGTCGTGAGCCCTTGCAGGCTTCATTCAGCGATGCCGCCAACCCGCTGGGTCTGGACGGTATCGAGTTTATCGAATACGCCACGGCCAAGCCACAGGCGCTGGGCCAGGTGTTGGAGATGATGGGTTTCAGGCCCGTGGCGCGACACCGCTCGCGCGAGGTGCTCTTGTACCGCCAGGGCGCGCTCAACATTGTGGTCAACGCGCATGACGCCAAAGGCGTGGCACACACCAACGACGTGCCCAGCCTCTCGGCCATTGCCCTTCGCGTGCGTGATGCCCGCGCCGCCTTCAACTTTGTGCTGGAGCGTGGCGCCTGGGCCGTGCCCACCCACGCCGAGGTGATGGAACTCAACATCCCCGCCGTACACGGCGCAGGCGGCAGCCGCATCTACTTTGTGGACCGCTACCGCGAG
>JANPNG010000322.1:0-4322 GCA_031427355.1 Hylemonella sp. | reverse complement strand
TCCTGCGCGAGCGTTTATGAAACTTTGCGGGACAGACCGAAGCGCAGCGTAGCTCTGTCCTCAACTGATCTTGAACAGCCACGGACACTCGGTGCGTTCGCCCACCAAGACCGAACCGCGACAACTCCGAATCAAGCCCGAGCGGCGTAAGAAATCATCCAACAAACGGATCAACAAGCACCAAGCCTTCAATACGATTGAAGTCCTTGGTATTGCGAGTCATCAGGGGCAGGTTTTCGGCCAACGCGCTGGCTGCGATGATGGCGTCGGGCAGCTTGATGGTGATGGTGGATCGAATGTCGATGACCATCGCCACGATGGCGGGTGTGAGGTTGACCTCTGTTAGTTGGGTCAGCAGCGCCTGTGTTGCTCTTCGGCTTTCCGCTGTGTGACCACTCCAGCCCAGCAGCTCCATGCGTGTGATCACCGAGTAGCGGGTTTTATCTGCAATGGCGTTGTCGATGCGCGTCAATACGGTTGCTGAAACATGGCCCGTCAGGGCATCGATCAGGACATTGGTGTCAATCAGGCAGGGCATTAGCGGCGGCTTTCCCAACCGCGCCCATCCCACTCGGCTCGCATGCTGGTCGCCACCTCACTCATTTCTTTTGCGCTCAACTTGGGCCAAGCGTCACGCGCAGTCACCAGTGTCGCTAGCACTTGCTGTTGACGTTGTTCTTCATCCAGGATTTCGGTGGCACCAGGTCGGGTCGCGATGAATTCAACGAAGTCGTAGACCTCGGCCTGCTTGGCTTGTGGCAGAGTTTGCAGGCGTTGATTTATCAATTCGGCGTAGCCCATGATTTTCTCCTTGGTGCGGGCTTTAGTTTATCCGTTTGCTCCCTAAAATGGCCAGCATTGCCAACAGACTCAAAGAGGACAAGACAAATGAACCAGCTCACCCCCAGCGCCAAAGGCGTGTACCTGATCACCGTGACCCCCTTCACCGACAGCGGCGCGCTGGACCTGGCCAGCACCGATCGCATGGTTGATTTTTGTCTGGAGGCGGGCGTCACCGGCTTGACCGTGCTGGGCATCATGGGCGAGGCCACCAAGCTCACGGCGGAAGAATCGCGCATCTTCGTCAAGCAGGTGCTGGCCCGCGTGGCCGGGCGTGTGCCGGTGGTGGTGGGGGCGTCGGCCCCTGGCTTTGCGTCCATGCGCGAGCTGACCCAGAGCGTGATGGGGTTGGGCGCGGCAGGCGTGATGGTGGCACCGCCCGCCACCGTGCGCACCGACGACCAGATCGTGGCCTACTTTGACATGGTCAACGAAACGCTGGGGGCAGATGTGCCCTGGGTGCTGCAAGACCATCCGGTGTCCACCACGGTGCAAATGTCCACCGGCGTCATTCTGCGGATCCTCAAAAACTCACCTTCCTGCGTCATGCTCAAGCATGAAGACTGCCCCGGCCTGGCCAAGCTCTCGGCGATTCGCGCGGCCATTGAAAAGGGCGATCTCAAGCGCGTGTCCATCCTCACTGGCAATGGTGGCGGTCTGTTCCTGCCCGAAGAACTCACACGCGGTGCGGACGGTGCCATGACTGGTTTTGCCTACCCCGAGATGATGGTGGACGTGTGTGCCGCCCATGTGGCAGGCAACATCGAGCGCGCGCATGATTTGTTCGACGCCTACCTGCCCATCGCCCGCTACGAGCAGCAGCCCGGCATCGGCTTGGCGGTGCGCAAACACATTCTGGCTGAGCGTGGCGTGATTGCCTCAGCCGCCATTCGCAAGCCCGGGCCTAAGCTGTCCGCACAAGACATTGCCGATATTGCACGCCTGACCGAACGGCAGAACCGGCGGCTGGCGGAGTTGGGCTAACTTGAATTTCGGCTGAACTACGCTTACAAATAACGTCCATGACCACCTCACGCACCCTCTCCAAAATTTCCACATCCTTGTTGTTCGCGCTGCCTTTTTTCCTGACGGCCTGCAACCCCTCAAGCTCCAATGCGCCCGCTGGCCCAGGCAATGCCATGCCGCCACCCGAGGTCAGCGTCATCACCCTGCAAGCCAAGGCGCAGGCGGTATCACTGGAGTTAGTGGGCCAGACCGCAGGCTCGCGTGAGACCGAGGTGCGGGCGCGGGTGGCGGGCATCTTGCAGCAGCGCTTGTTTGTCGAGGGCACGGCGGTGCAGGCGGGTACGCCGTTGTTCCAGATCGACCCGGCCACCTTCCAAAATCAGTTGGCGTCAGCGGAGGCGAACCTGGCCGTGGCCGAGGCCAAGGTCAAGCAGGCGCGGCGCGACCAGGCCCGTGCCGTGCCCTTGGCGGCAGAAAAAGCCATCAGCCAAAAGGAGGCGGACGACGCCCAATCCGCGCTGGAATCCGCTGAGGCGGCACTCAAGCAAACGCAGGCCCAGGCCAGCGAGGCCCGGCTTAATCTGGCCTACACCAAGGTGGTGGCCCCGATTGCAGGTGTCACCGGCGCCGCGGCCAAGTCTGACGGCAACCTGATCACCGCCAGCGACAGCCTGCTCACCACCATCGTGCAGACCCATCCGATGTACGTGAACTTCAGCTTGTCTGAAGCCGACGTGCTGCGCATGACGCAGCAACTCAGCAGCGGGCAGCTCAATGTGCCCGGCAGTACGGGCGGCAAGCGCGCGGCCAATGGCAGCTTGGGCTTCACCGTCAAGCTAAAACTGGCCGATGGCAGTCTGTATGCGCGCGAAGGCAAACTCAACTTCACCAGCGAAAAGGTGAACCCACAGACCGGCAGCTTTGAGGCGCGGGCCGAGCTGCCCAACCCCGATGGCGTGCTGCGTCCGGGCCAGTTTGTGCGCGTCATGCTGGGCGGGGCGAGCCGCCCCAATAGTTTGAGCGTGCCGCAGCGCGCGGTGATTGACAGCCCCTTCGGCAAGATCGTGTTTGTGGTCAACAAAGATGACAAGCTGGAACCCCGCCCGGTGGAGCTGGACGGCTGGAGCCAGGGCGAGTGGATTGTGACCAAAGGCGTGCAAGCCGGGGATCGCGTGCTGGTAGAGGGCTTCATCAAGGCGCATGACCCTGGAATGACGGTTAAACCCGTTCTCTATGCCCCAAATTCAGGGGGGAATATGCCCGGAAAGCCAGCCAACACGCCACAAGCAGCTCCTAAATAAGGAGCAGACTTCCCATGTTCTCTAAATTTTTCATTGACCGTCCGATCTTCGCGACAGTGCTCTCACTGTTCCTGGTGCTGGCGGGGCTCGCCGCGATGCGCATCTTGCCGATCTCGCGCTACCCGGAAATCTCACCGCCTGTCGTCAACGTGCGGGCGATTTACCCCGGTGCTTCGGCCGAGGTGCTGGAAACCACGGTGGCCGCGCCCATCGAACAATCCATCAACGGCGTGGAAAAAATGCTGTACATGGACAGCACCTCGTCGGGCGATGGCGCGGTGTCCATCAACGTGACTTTTGATGTCGGCACCAACCTGGACATTGCCGCCGTCAACGTGAACAACCGTGTCAATCAGGTCTTGAGCAAGCTGCCGCAAGAGGTGCAGCGCCAGGGTTTGACGGTGAGCAAAAGCTCGGCCAACTTCCTGGTGGTGGCGGCGGTGTATTCGCCTGATGACCGCTACGACGCGCTGTTCATCTCCAACTACGTCACTCAAAACATGCTGGACGCCATCAAGCGCGTGCCCGGCACCACCAATGTGCAAATCTTTGGTGCCAAAGACTACGCCATGCGCATCTGGCTGCGGCCCGACCGCATGGCACAACTGGGCATCACGGTGGGCGACATCAACAGCGCCGTGTCTGAGCAGAACGCGCAGTACGCCGCAGGCAAGATCGGCTCACCGCCCGACAACACCGAAGAGCTCACGCTCACCGTGACGGCTCGCGGGCGGCTGCTCGAGCCCGAGCAGTTTGGCAACATCGTGATTCGCAGTGGCGACAAGGGCGCAATGGTGCGGCTCAAAGACGTGGCGCGGGTCGAGTTGGGCTCCAAGGACTACAACTTCTATGGCCGCGTCAACGGCCACCCCTCGGTGCCGGTGGGCGTGTTTTTGCAGACCGGTGCCAATGCGCTGGAGACGCGCGCGGCGGTGGAAAAAACCCTGGTCGAGTTAAAGGCCAAGTTCCCCGTCGGCCTGACCTATTCCACCCCCTACGACACCACGCCTTTTGTGGCCGAGTCCATTCACGAGGTGGTCAAGACCCTGGCCGAAGCCATGGTGCTGGTGTTCCTGGTGGTGTACCTGTTTTTGCAAAGCTGGCGCGCCACCATCATCCCCACGCTGGCCGTGCCCGTGTCGCTGATCGGCACCATGGCAGGCCTGCACCTGCTGGGCTACAGCATCAACACGTTGACGCTGTTTGGCATGGTGC
>JANPNG010000321.1:0-33210 GCA_031427355.1 Hylemonella sp. | reverse complement strand
GCGCCCAGTGCCCAGGCGGCTTCGTACTCCAGCCCGCCAGACGCACCCCAGTACTGCGGCTTGTTGGCCACGGTGAAGTGGCCTGCGTCCATCTTGCTCACGCGCCCGCAGGCAATGGTGCAACCAAAGCAGGCCTGGTTGGTCACGAGTTGCTTTTTCCCGTCGGTCTTGCGCGGCGTGGCCATGGCTTCGGCACCGATGTCTTTGGCACCCTCGAACTGCACGTCTTGGTGGTTGCGCGTGGGCAGTGCGCCCACTTCGTTGATGACGTTCATCAAAATCTGCGTGCCATACGCGGGCAAGCCCTGGCCGGTGACGGCGTTGTCGGCCAGGATTTTCTTCTTCTCTTTCACGGCTTTCATGAAGGCCTTGGGGTCACGGATATTGCCCACGCCAATCGTGCCGCGCACGGCAATCGCCTTGAGGTTCTTACTGCCCATCACCGTGCCCACGCCCGAGCGGCCCGCCGCGCGGTGCAGATCGTTCACCACGGCAGCAAACAAGATACCGTTTTCTCCGGCCTTGCCGATGCTGGACACGCGGGTCAGCGGGTCTTGCAGGCTCTTTTTGAGCGTTTCTTCGGTCTCCCACACGCTCTTGCCCCACAGGTGGGCGGCGTCGCGCAGTTCGGCTTGGTCGTCGTTGATGTAGAGGTAAACCGGTTTGGCGCTTTTGCCTTCAAAAATGACCATATCCCAGCCCGCCATCTTCAACTCCGCACCCCAATAGCCGCCCGAGTTGGAGCAGGCAATGGCCCCGGTCAGCGGGCTCTTGGTGATGACGGTGTAGCGCCCGCCCGTGGAGGCCATGGTGCCGGTCAGCGGGCCGGTGGCCCAGATGATTTTGTTGCCTGGCGAGAGCGGATCGACCTTGGGATCGATCTCTTCCACCAGGTATTTGGACCCCAGGCCACGCGAGCCCAGATAGGCTTGTGCCCAGTCCATGTTGAGAGGTTCTGACTTGACGGTGCCAGCGGTCAAGTTGACGCGCAGAAGTTTTCCAGCCCATGACATGATCGTTCTCCTTAAGCAGCGGAAGGTTGGTTGCCGAGCTTATTGGCCCACTCGGCCATCTTGCCCAGGCCTGTCCAGTTGGCGTCAATAAAGGTGATAGCCCCGGTGGGGCAGGCTTCGGCGCAAGCCGGTTCACCACCGCACAGATCGCACTTTTGCACCTTACCAGTTTCTTGCACGTAGTTGATGGTGCCAAACGGGCAAGCAATGGTGCACACCTTGCAGCCCACACAGGTTGAATCGTTCACCACCTTGGCTCCGGTGGCCTTGTCCACCGTGATCGCCTCTACCGGGCAAGCATGCAGGCACCAAGCCTCGTCACACTGGGTGCAGGTGTAGGGTACCTTCTTGCCGGTATGGTGAAAGTCAAACACCTTGATGCGCGACTTGGCCGGGGCAAAAATGCCGTAATTCTCAAAAGAACACGCCATCTCGCACTGCAAGCAGCCCGTGCATTTGTTGGCGTCGATGTGCAACACTTTTTGCATCTGTCTCTCCTTGGGGTGGTGGTACCAGGTTAAGGGTGTATCGATGTGCAATAACCGACTCATTGTTGTAGCAAACGGCAAGCAAATATCAAGGGTTTTCCCTAGCTGGCTTGATCTATTGAAACAATATTCTCAAAATGAGACGTTGCGTCCAACAAAATAACCACCCATGCCAACGCCAATCCCATTGAGGCCCGCCCATCGCATGGAACGCATTGCCCAGGCACGGCAACTGGCCCTGATTGACGCGCCCTGCGCAACCAACGGCTTGGTCGAGCCCTGGATTGAACAATCCTGGCAACGCTGCCTGAGCCAGGGCCATCGGCCTGAACATCAGCTCAATTTTGAGGCCGCGTCGTCGCAGTTCATGCGGCAGACCGCTGAACACAACCGCATTCTGGTGCAGGCCGCTCGCCCCATCCTGAAGCAGCTCGGCAGCGCCCTGGCCGACACCCGCTACTTCGCCATATTGACCAACCAGGACGGCGTGGTGGTGGACGTGGACGGCCCGATTGACCGCAGCGACCGCCGGGTCGATCTCATCACCCGCATTGGCGTCGATTTGTCTGAGCAAAACGTGGGCACCACCGCCATCGGAGCCGCCCTGCGCTTGCAGCAGCCGGTGTGGCTGCATCGCGGCGAACACTTTTTCAACGACACTGCCGCCTACAGCTGCGCCGGTGCACCCTTGTTTGACCCGGATGGTCGTTGCGTGGGCATGCTGGACTTAACCGGCGTTGAAGCGACGGAACGCCCCGAATTGCGCCACCTGGTTGTGCACAGCGCGCGCAACATTGAAAACGCGCTTGTGCTGCAACGCTCGCACACCCTGCTCTTGCGCCTGAACTGGCCCGGCTTGCCCCTGGGGGGTGAAGGCGACGGCCTGATGGGACTGGATGCCGATGGTTTTGTAGTGGCGGCCAACTCGTCGGCCAGGCACATGCTGCCCGCACTCGCCTCGGCCACCGCAACGCTTCACAGCCGCGATGTGTTCGCCCTGCCCACCGACCTGTTGTTTGATGCTGCGCGTCATCACAGCGCGGGGCTGGACGTGCCGCTGTGGTCAGGCCTGCGCTTGCAGGTGCAGGCGCGCATGGCGCAGCGCGGCCATGAGGTTGAGCCCTCTGCCGCCTGGCCCTCAGTCAAACCGGTCCCGACTGCATCACCTCGCCTGCCCCTCAAAGACGTGGAGACGGCGCTGATCCTCAAAGCCGTTGATGAAGCCCGAGGCAATGTGGCCGAAGCCGCCCTGGCCCTGGGCATCAGCCGCGCCACGGTGTACCGCAAGTTGGGGAGCGGCAAAGGCCGTTGATTTGTCACCCCAAACCGGGCATCGCATAATGGGGCGGCTTATAGTGGAAGAGTGGCTACCCATTGAGCGCAACCGGCGTTGAGGACGAACATGATTAATACAAGCACGCTGGCCAACGCCGTGGAGGCATTGGCTTTAGCTGCGCCGAAAGCGGCACAAATCGTGTTGTTTGGCTCACACGCGCGCGGCGATGCCGATGAAGGCTCCGACCTGGACTTTCTGGTAATTGAAAACGTTGTTGAAAACCGCGCCCGTGAAATGGTTCGTTTGCGCCGTGCCTTGCGCCCCTTGCGCGTGGCAGCCGATGTGTTGGTTTACTCACGCGACGAAGTCACCCGCTGGGGCCAACTGCCCGGTGCAGCCCTGTACTGGGCTCTTCGGGAAGGTCGGGTTGTCCATGGCTGAGTTGGGCGAAGGAAAATCCATCGCTCAACTATTGCTGGAATCTGCGAACCAGGACGTCGCAGCATCACACTGCTGGCCTCCGGCTCTGGCATAGGAGACGCTGTCGTCGGCTTTCATGCCCAACAGGCTGTGGAGAAATCGCTCAAAGCCGTCTTAAGCGCTCACAAAGTCGAATTCCGGCGAACCCGCGATTTGATTTCCCTGATCGATTTGCTGCAAGACAGGAAACTGACGCCTCCGGAGGCGGATTGGCTGGATCGCGACCACGCCCTCAGTGCTGCCTCATGCGTTCTGGCTTGGGCAACCGCGCAGGTCACCAAGACTTCCTCGACATGAAGCGCTGATAAATCCAGTCGCACCTACACAGGGTCACGCGACCTTGCGTTTTTAGATGTCACAAAAGACGAAAGCCGCATATAGCGGCTTTCCATTTGGTGCATCTGACGACTTCTCGTTTCAGCTTGTTAGCGTTCAGAGCTCATATCCCAATCGATAAGTGCTTGAATAGTAGCTCTGACCGGAACGGGTCATGGGGGTGGCCGAAGCCACCCCCATGACCCGCCGCGCACAGCGCGGTTGTTTATCAAGAAAACGCTACTTCCCCGCATTCGCAAAAAACACAGCCTCCCCGCCAATCTTGTAGGCCGCAATGCTGGCCTGCCCCGGCGCAGATGTCACCCAGTCCACAAACTTCTGCGCGGCTTGTGCTTTGACATGCGGGTGCTTGGCCGGGTTGACAACCATCACGCCGTACTGGTTGAACAGCCGAGTATCTCCTTCGACCAGCACGGCCAGGTCGGCGCGGTTTTTGAAGTTGAGCCAGGTGCCCCGATCCGCCAGCACATAGGCCTTGCTGCTGGCGGCGATATTGAGCGCCGGGCCCATGCCGCAACCGCATTCGCGGTAGCCACTGCCTTTTTGAGCGGCTTGCCCGGTCATGCCCCAAAAGCGCAGCTCGGCGGCGTGGGTGCCGCTTTTGTCGCCGCGTGACATGAAGGAACCGTTGTTGCTTGCAATTTTTTGAAGCGCCGCCACGATGTCGTGGCCTTTGACTTTGAGCGGGTCAGCCTGCGGGCCAATCAGTACAAAGTCGTTGTACATCACGGGCAAACGCTTGAGGCCAAAGCCATCGGCTACAAACTTTTCTTCAGCGGGCTGGTCATGGACAAACACCACGTCCGCATCGCCCCGACGTGCCATGTCCAGCGCTTGGCCTGTGCCCAGGGCCACCACTTTGATGTCGATGCCGCTGGCGGCTTTGAAGGCTGGTAGCAGGTGGCCAAACAGACCGGATTGCTCGGTGGAGGTGGTCGATGCCATGACCAAGGCCTGCGCTGAGGCGCTGATAGATGCTATAAAAAACAGAGCTGCTGACGCTAATGAATAAAGGGTTACAGGCTTAAATTGCATAAAAAATCTCTCAAGTTTCAGGCTAACTCGCCTCGTACAAACAAATCGGCCGCCTCAGAGACCGAGCGCAAGTGATCGTGGTCAAAAAACGCCTGCACCGGCAAGTCGGCCAGCACACGGCCCCCCTCCAGATAAATCACCCGGCTGGCCAAACGTTTGACTTGGCCCAGATTGTGGCTGGCAAAAATCAGGGTCATGGGCAGGGCTTGCACCGCACTGGAGGTTGGGCTCTGGGTAAACTCCTCAATGAGTTGCTCTACCTCGCGCTTGGCGTGCGGGTCCAGGCTGGCGGTGGGCTCGTCCAGCAGCAGCACGTCGGGCTTCAGGCCCCAAGCCCGCGCCAGCGCCAGACGCTGCTGTTGCCCGCCCGAGAGGGTGCGGGCTTGGCGATCAGCCAGCGGGGCCAGGCCGACGCGTGCCAGCGCCTCCAAGGCTTGCGCCCGCGCCGCAGACCAACCCACACCACGCAGCCACAAGCCCAGAGCCACGTTGTTCTGCGCCGATGTGCGCAGCATGAAGGGCCGCTGGAACAGCATGGCTTGTGTGGCCTGTCTGGCCTGAGTATCGCGCTGGCATTGCCCTGATGTGGGCGAGACCAAGCCGTGCAAGAGCCGCAGCAACGTGCTTTTGCCACTGCCGTTGGCACCCACCAGGGCGACCGACTCACCCGCAGAGATGGACAGGTTCACACCTGACAGCGCCTGTACCTTGCGATAGTGCACGGCGGCATTGGACAGCTCAAACAACGCGCTCATGCGGGCTCTCCCACGCGGTGGCTTGCAAGCAGCGTGCCGCCGTCTTGACGCTCGCGCCAGTGGCGCACGGCGGCAATCAGGGCATTGAGCAGCAGCACCACGCCCAGCAAGATCAGACCCAAAGCCAGAGCCAGCGGCAGGTCGCCCTTGCTGGTCTCCAGTGCGATGGCCGTGGTTATCACGCGGGTGAAGCCGTCGATATTGCCACCCACAATCATCACCGCACCCACTTCGGAGATAGCGCGGCCAAAGGAGGCGATCAACACCGTGAGCAAGGCGTAGCGCTCATCCCAAGCCAGCAGCAGGCTGCGCATCAAGTGGCTAGCCCCAAGCGAGCGCAATTGCTCGCCGTGCGCGTTTTCTGCGTCCTCCACGGCCTGGCGGGTCAGCGCCGTGACCACCGGCAACACCAGCAGCGCCTGCGCCAGCACCATGGCTTTGAAGCTGAACAGCCAGCCCAAATACCCCAGCGGGCCAGAGCGCGACAAGAGCAAGTACACCAGCAGCCCCACCACCACCGAGGGCAGCGCCAGCAAGGTGTTCAAGCCCGTGAGCACCACTTCGCGCCCGGCAAAGCGCGCCACGCCCAGCCAGGCCCCCAGCACCAGGCCCACACCGCTGGCCAGCAGACAAGCCGCAGCGCTGACGGCCAGCGAGCGGCCCACAATGGCCAGCAAAGCGGAGTCGAAGTCGGTGATGAGTTGCAGCGCAGTTAGCGCGCTGGTGGTGAGTGTGGACATGGCGGGGGTTTAGATGGCGCAGGAGCGAAAGCCACTGAAAATATCTTTGCGGTCTGGCAAAAAATAGTTGCGGTATTTGGGCGACTTCATCCGTGTTCGGGTGGCGAAGGACGCGCCGCGCAGCACCTGGTGCGTGCCGAACCAGGGCTCGGAATAGTCACGGTAGGGGTCGGCCACAAAGCCGGGGTAGCCCGCGAAAGTGGAGTCCGTCCACTCCCACACATCGCCCCAGCGAAAGCCAAGCCGAGCGGCCTTGTGCGCGGCCACTTCCCACTCCAGCTCTGAGGGCAAGCGACGCCCCGCCCAGCGACACCAGGCATCGGCCTCCCACCAGCTCAGGTGCATGGCGGGCTGCTGACCACGGCGGTGCTGGGTTTTGCTATGTTCATCGCGTGCTTGCGCAAGCAGCCAGTCCCAGCCTGCGGGCTGCCAGAGTTCGGGGCGGTCGTAACCGCCGTCGTTCACAAACTCCAGGTACTGCGCCCAGTTCACGGCCTGCGCGTCTATCTCGAACTCGGGCACGGCCACTTCATGCGCGGGCCGCTCGTTGTCAAAGGTAAAGCCGTGACCTGCGTCCAGCCCCAAATGCCAGCGCGTGGCGGGCACGCGTATCGGCTCACGCTGCACCAGGGGCATGGGCACTGGCAGACTGAGCTGTAGGCCCACGTTTTGCGCGGTATAGATCAAGGCCTCGCCGTGCATGTCTTCGTGGAACAGGGCCAGGCGGTAGAAGTACAGCGCGTCGTCTTCATCGGGTGTTTGGCGCAGCACATCCAAGGTTTCTTCCAACGTGAGTAGCAGATAGTTTTTGGTGGCTTCATAGCCAGGCAAGTCCAGCGTCCAGCGGCTGTCGTGCGCCACACGGCTGGAGTCCCACCAGCGGTCGGCATGCACCTGGCATGAGGCGAGCATGGGTGCGAAGGGGTCACAGCGCGTGCCCAGATGACGCTGCGGGTTGCGCGCGATCCAGCGCTCTTGAAACCAGCCGATATGACCCAGCTCCCACAGGGGCGGGTTGAGTTCGGGGCGCTGCGGCACCACCCAACCACTCGCGGCCAGCGCTTGCTCGTAGTGCGCCATCAGGCTCAGCGTGTGGTTGCGCGCATCCATCAAGGCCAGCGAGAGCAGCTCGCGCCCGGTGCGGCGCATCTCGGGTGAATCGACCGAGCCATTGGGCGCTGTTGTAAAGGGGGAAACCATGGCGCATTATTGCCCGGCCAGACCACTACAATTAACCCCTTTCACCTTCGGAGCCTCACTGTGTCTGCATTACTCAAACTGGCGCTGGGCATGGACTGGATCAGCGAAAAGTTCGGCATCTTCGCCTCATGGGCCGTTCTGTTGGCTGCCCTGATCAGCGCGGCCAATGCCTTTGTTCGTTACGGTTTTGACTGGAGTTCCAATTCATTCATCGAGATTCAGTGGTACTTGTTTGCCTACATGGTGATGGTCGGTGCGCCCCTGGTGCTCAAGCTCAACGAGCATGTGCGGGTGGACCTGATTTACGGCAAGCTCAAAGGCAATGGCCCGGTCTATGTGGATTTGTTTGGCTTGGTGGTTTTCTTGCTGCCGGTGATTGGCCTGTTGGCTTATCTGTCGTGGCCTTACTTTCTCAACACCTTTGTCTCGGGTGAGCAATCTCAAAACGCCGGTGGCCTGATCCGCTGGCCCGCCGTGCTGGCGCTGCCGCTGGGCTTTGCCATGGTGTGGCTGCAAGGCCTGGCCGAAATCATCAAGCGTGTGGCCTATCTGCAAGGCAAGTTCCAGATGGACACGCACTACGAGAAGCCTTTGCAGTAAGGTGACTTTTAAATTTCGTCGTTCCCGCGCAGGCGGGAACCAGCCCCAACCCAAATTTGATTGAAATGAACCTCCTGGATTCCCGCCTACGCGGGAATGACGGGAGTCGATAAGGAAAAACAAAATGGAAATGGTCAATTTCGCCCCCGTCATGTTTGCGGGGCTGGTCGTCATCATGCTCATCGGCTTCCCCGTGGCGTTCTCGCTGGCGGCACTCGGCCTGGGCAGTGCGTTTTATGCGATCCAGATGGGCTGGTTTCCGGCGGCTTTCATGGGCAATTTGCCAATTGCCATTTTCTCGATTCTTAGCAACGAGCTGCTGTTGGCCATTCCCTTCTTCACCTTCATGGGCACCATTCTGGAGAAGTGCGGGCTGGCCGAAGACATGCTGGACTCCATGGGCCAGTTGTTTGGCCCCACACGCGGCGGCATTGGCTACTCGGTCATCATTGTGGGCTTCATCCTGGGCGCGATCACCGGCACGGTGGCGGGCCAGGTGATTGCCATGGCTTTGATTTCCTTGCCGGTGATGATGCGTTACGGGTACAACATGCGATACACCACGGGCGTGCTGGCAGCCTCTGGCACCATCACGCAGCTCGTGCCACCGTCGCTGGTGCTGGTGGTGTTGGCTGACCAGTTGGGCAAACCCGTGGGTGACATGTATAAGGGCGCTTGGGGCCCATCACTGCTACAGGTCGGCATGTTCGTGATTTACACCTTCGCACTGTCACGTATCAAGCCCGCTTACCTTCCCGCCATTCCCAAGAGTGAACGCACGCTGGACGGCTGGGCGCTGTGGAAGAAATGCCTGCGCGGCATCATCCCTTCTGCGGTGCTGATCTTCACGGTGCTGGGCTCCATGGGCGGCTTGCCGTTTCAGAGCAGCGCCATCGCCACCCCCACTGAAGCGGGTGCGATGGGCGTGGTAGGGGCCTTGATGCTGGCTGCCATGTCCCGACGACTCACCAAAGACCTGATCTGGCAGGCCATGACCGGCACCATGCGCCTGACCGCGATGGTGGTGTTCATCCTGATCGGCTCGCGCGTCTTTAGCCAGGTGTTCCAGGGCGTGGACGGTGCCAAGTGGGTGGAGCATCTGTTGACGGGTCTGCCCGGCGGGCAAGTGGGCTTTTTGATTGTGGTGAACATTTTTGTGTTCTTCCTGGCTTTCTTCCTCGACTTCTTTGAGATCGCCTTCATCATCGTGCCCATGCTGGCCCCGGTGGCGGCCAAGCTGGGCATTGATTTGGTGTGGTTTGGCGTGCTGCTGTGCGTGAACCTGCAGACCAGCTTCATGCACCCGCCGTTTGGCTTTGCCCTGTTCTACCTGCGCGGCATCGCCGACACACTGTTCAAAGACAAACGCATACCCGTACCGGTGCAGTCCAACGACATTTACCTGGGTGCGATTCCCTGGGTGATCATGCAGATCATCCTGGTGTTCGTCGTGATTTTTGTGCCGCAGTCAGTCACCATGTTCCTGGACAAGGAAATTGAAGTCGATCTGGACAAAGTGCAAATCGAAATGCCGGTCAATGATGTCGTGCCTGAGCCAGAACTCAAAACCGGTGAGCCAACTCCATCTACCAACCCGCGGGAAGCCGCTGCCGCTGCTGACAAGGCCGCTGAAAAATCAGCTGCTGAGGAGCAACAAAAAATAGACGATCTGTTCAAGAAGTGAGCGACTCGACTCCCTTTTCTTTCTCACCCGCTGGCGGGCGCATCGAGTGCAGCGCCTATGGCAGGGCCTTCAAGACCTTGGCTATGCTGCTGGTGAGTTTGGTGGTGATCTGGGCTTGGCGCATGTGGGCTGATGGCCTGATAGAGGCCAGCTGGCGATCCAGCGGCTGGCTGTTGGCTGCCTTAGGGTTGATGGCCTACACCGAGTGGCATATCTTTAAAGGAAAGACGTCGCTAGACAGCCTCGCCTTGAAGCAAAGCTGGATGTGGGACAAGCAGGTTAATTTGCAAGACCTGGCCTATGCCAAACTGTTTCGCGTGCGTGGCTTGGACTGGCTGATCGCGCCCCGGCTGTACACCAAGACTTACAGCGGGAAAATGTCCGCCTTTTACGCAGCGGGCCCAGTCATGCTGGCAGAGTTCAAACGGCTGGAAATCGAACTCCAACAAAAAACCGCGCCTTAGCGCGGTTTTTTTAAACTTTGCGGGACAGTCCGTAGCGATGCGCAGCGCGCCAGCTCTGTCCCCAACTGATCGGAAATTAGAGTTTTTGCGACTGCATGAAGCTGTCGAACTTGGCTTCGGTGAAGCGGAACCAGAGGTTGGCATCGGCGCGGTACTTGCTGTAGTCGGCGTAGATTTTCTTCCAGTCTTCGTTCTTGCCGCTCAGTTCGTCATACAGCGCCATGGACTCCTTGAAAGCGGACTGCAAAATCTCATTCGAGAAAGGACGCAGCTTGGTGCCCTTGCCGACCAACTCTTTCAAGGCGGCCGGATTGCGGGTGTCGTACCTGGCCTGCATATCGCTGTGGGCCACTGCGGCAGCAGCTTCCACAATCGCCTTGTTCTCGGCCGACAATGCATTGAAAGCTTTATCGTTGATGAAGAAGTCGTACTGGGAGCTGCCCTCCCACCAGCCGGGATAGTAGTAGTAGGGCGCTACTTTGTTGAAACCCAACTTCAGGTCGTCATAGGGGCCTACCCACTCGGCAGCGTCGATCGTGCCCTTTTCCAGTGCCGTGTAAATCTCACCTCCTGGAAGGTTTTGCGGCACACCGCCCAAACGCTCCAACACCTTGCCAGCGAAACCGCCGATGCGCATTTTCAAACCCTTGAGGTCTTTCACGGTTTTGATTTCTTTGCGATACCACCCCCCCATTTGTGCACCGGAATTTCCGCCCACAAAATTGATGATGTTGTATTTGGCGTAGAACTCGCGCATCAGCTTCATGCCATTGCCTTCGTACATCCAGGCGGACATCTGGCGGCTGTTCAGGCCAAAGGGAATGGCGCAACCCAAGGCGAAAGCCTCGTTCTTGCCAAAGAAATAGTAGGGCGCCGTGTGGGCCATATCCACCGAGCCCTGCTGTACCGCATCGACCACACCAAACGGCGGCGAGATTTCACCACCCGCATGCACCGAAATTTCAAACTTGCCACCCGACATGGCTTTGACATGCTTGGCAAACACCTCAGCGCCACCATAAATGGTGTCAAGCGCTTTAGGAAAACTGGAGGCCAAACGCCAGCGCACTGCGGCTTGCGCGTGCACAGCAGGTGCCACGCCAGCGGCCAGAACACCCGCTATGCCTGCATTTTTAATGAGGGAACGACGATCCATGAACAGCTCCGAAAGGACTCGTTAGAGTCCGGTTGAATGACTCGCTGATGTACCCCAAAAGTCCATCAATGAGAACCAAATGTGCCAACTCAACTGAAGGCAGAATCCATTCATGCAAGATTTGTACCGTAATTTATGCACCAAAAAAACCGCCCCAAGAGACGGTTTTTGTGCGGCGCGGCACTCAGATTTATAACTTTTGCGCCTGCATGAAGCTGTCGAACTTGGCTTCGGTGAACTGGAACCACAGGTTGGCATCTTTGCGGAACTTGGAGTAGTCCGCGTAGATTTTCTTCCAGTCTTCGTTCTTGGCGGAGAGCTCAGCGTACACCTCGTTCGACGTTTTGAACGCAGCGGCCAAAACATCGTTAGAGAAGGGCCGCAGCTTGGTGCCCTTGCCAACCAACTCTTTCAAAGCCCCAGGGTTGCGGGCATCGTACTTGGCCTGCATGTCCACGTGCGCCACGGCAGAGGCGGCTTCGACGATGGCCTTGTTTTCGGCCGACAGCGCGTCATAGGCTTTTTGGTTGATGAAAAAGTCGAGCTGCGGGCCGCCCTCCCACCAGCCGGGGTAGTAGTAGTACGGCGCGACCTTGTTAAAGCCCAGCTTCTGGTCGTCGTACGGTCCAATCCACTCGGCTGCGTCAATCGTGCCTTTTTCCAACGCGGTGTAGATCTCGCCGCCGGGGATGTTTTGCGGCACAGCGCCCATGCGCTCCAGCACGCGACCGGCAAAGCCACCAATGCGCATCTTCAGACCCTTGATGTCGGCCACCGACTTGATCTCTTTACGGTACCAGCCGCCCATCTGGGCGCCGGTGTTGCCACCTGGGAAATTGATGATGTTGTACTTGGCGTAGAACTCGCGCATCAGCTTGAGGCCATTGCCCTGCAAGGTCCAGGCCGTCATCTGGCGGCTGTTCAGGCCAAACGGAATGGCGCAACCCAGTGCAAAGACCTCGTTCTTGCCAAAGAAATAGTAAGGTGCCGTGTGGCACATTTCCACCGAGCCCTGTTGCACGGCATCGACCACGCCAAACGGCGGCGTGATCTCGCCACCCGCGTGCACGGAGATTTCAAACTTGCCGCCCGACATGGCTTTAACGTGCTGGGCAAACACCTCGGACGCACCAAAGATCGTGTCCAGCGCCTTGGGGAAGCTGGACGACAGACGCCAGCGCACTACAGACTGGGCATGCACCGCAGGTGCCACGCCAGCGGCGAGTACGCCAGCAATGCCAGCGTTTTTAATCAGGGAACGACGATCCATTTGATTGACTCCTATAGATTGAGAGGACATCCTGCCCGGCACACCTGCCGCAGGAACCTGTGCGAGTTTATACGGATTGAGAGGGGAAACCCATGTAAAAACACGAGGCCGGGTTTTCCCTTGGGCTGGCACATCAAACGCGTCAGCCGACTACTTTGAGCGCCGGTCGAACTTGGGCCGCCAGTTCAGGGAAACGCCGCTCAATCGACGCTGCAATACCCGCAGCATCCAGCCCCTGCAAAGCCATCAGTTTGACCGGGTCGCCATGCTCGATAAAGGTGTCGGGCAAGCCCAGTTGCAACAGTGGTTTAAGCACGCCTGCCGCCTGCAAAGCCTCACCCACCGCGCTACCAGCCCCGCCCATCAGCGCGCCGTCTTCCACCGTCACCAAGGCCTCATGTTCAGCGGCCACTTGCAGCAGCAATTCAACATCCAACGGCTTGGCCCAGCGCATATTGACCACGGTGGCATTGAGTTTTTCTGCCACCTCCAGCGCCGGGTACAAGAGCGTGCCAAAGGCGAGGATGGCGATGCCTTTAGCCGGATCAGCCGGGCCAGTCACGCCCTCTGCCCTGCCCGTGGCCAGGCGACGCACTTCACCTTTGCCAAACGGCAAGGCCTGCAAACCCGGCTGGGTGGCCACACCCACACCGCTGCCGCGCGGGTAGCGCACGGCGACCGGGTGGTTTTGCTCGAAGGCGCTGCTGAGTAACTGGCGGCACTCGTTTTCATCCGCCGGGCAAGCCACGCTGACATTGGGAATGCAGCGCAGATAGGCGATGTCGTACGCCCCCGCGTGGGTGGCGCCATCGGCTCCGACTAAGCCTGCACGGTCCAGCGCAAACACTACCGGCAGGTTCTGGATGGCCACGTCGTGAATCAACTGGTCATAGCCGCGCTGCAAGAAGGTGGAGTAAATCGCCACCACGGGTTTGAGCCCCTCGCAGGCCAGACCTGCCGCAAAGGTGACGGCGTGCTGCTCGGCAATGCCCACGTCAAAGTAGCGGGCTGGGAAGCGGCGGTGGAACTCCACCATGCCCGAGCCCTCGCGCATGGCGGGTGTCACGCCAACCAGACGCGCATCGTGCTCGGCCATGTCACACAGCCACTGACCAAACACCTGGGTGAAGGTCGGTTTTGGCACCGCGCTGGACTTGACCAGCCCCACTGCCGGGTCAAACTTGCCGGGGCCGTGATAGGCCACGGGGTCGGCCTCGGCCAGCTTGTAGCCCTGGCCTTTTTTGGTGACCACATGCAGGAACTGCGGGCCCTTGAGGTGCTTGATATTTTCCAGTGTGGGGATGAGGGACTCAAGGTCATGGCCGTCAATCGGGCCGATGTAGTTGAAGCCAAATTTCTCAAATAGCGTGGCCGGCACCACCATACCTTTGGCGTGCTCTTCAATGCGCTTGGCCAGTTCAAACAGCGGTGGCGCCACCTGCAACACCTGCTTGCCCACGTTCTTGGCGGCGGCGTAAAACTGCCCGCTCATGAGTTGCGCCAAGAGCGGTTGAGCGCGCCCACCGGCGGGCTGATGCTCATGTCGTTGTCGTTCAGAATCACCAACAGCTTGCAGTCTTCCACGCCACCGTTGTTCAGCGCCTCAAACGCCATGCCGGCTGTCATGGCCCCGTCACCAATGATGGCCACGGCGTGGCGGTCCTCGCCCTTGAGGCGTGCGGCAATCGCCATGCCCAAGGCGGCTGAAATGGAGGTGCTGGAATGCGCCGTGCCAAAGGCGTCGTGCTCACTCTCGCTGCGCTGCGGGAAGCCGCTCAAACCGCCGAGTTGGCGCAACGAGTCCATGCGCTCGCGGCGACCCGTCAAAATTTTGTGCGGGTAGGTCTGGTGGCCCACATCCCACACCAGTCGGTCATCGGGCGTGTTGAACACATAGTGCAAAGCCACCGTGAGTTCCACCGTGCCCAGGTTGGAGCTGAGGTGGCCACCGGTGCGCGACACGCTCTCCAGTACATAGCCACGCAGCTCATCGGCCAGGGCTTTGAGCTGGGTGCGCGGCAGCCGACGAAGCTCACTCGGGTCGTTGATGGTCTGTAGCAAAGGGAAGGAGTGGTTCGACATTAGCTATTAATTTGATAGCTGCTTGCGCTAGTATTTAAAGGGCTTCAAGCAGTTTTAATGGTTAACTTGCACGGTTGACGACCATGTCAGCCAGCGCGCGCAAGGCCCGTGTGTCGCGCAGACCGCTGGCTTGCAGCGCTTCATCGGCCTGCGCCAGCAGCTCTTGCGCATAGGCCTGTGAGCGCGCCAGCCCGAGCAGGGAGACGTAAGTGGGTTTGTCCTGATCGGCGTCTTTGCCTGCCGTCTTACCCAGGGTGGTCGAGTCGGCCGTGACATCCAGAATATCGTCCACCACCTGAAACGCCAGGCCGATGGCCGCGCCATAGGTGGACAAAGCCGCCAATGCCTGGGTTGACGGTGCGCCGCAGGCCGCACCCATCATCACGCTGCCCTGCAAGAGCGCACCGGTCTTGAGGCGGTGCATCTCACGCAACTGGCTCTCGTTGAGCTTGACGCCCACGCTGGCCAGATCAATGGCCTGCCCGCCCGCCATGCCCGCACTGCCCGCCGCACGGGCCAGCAAGCGGCACAACTGGGCCTGCACCGTGGGCGGCACGGCGCCCTCATCCGGCGTCAACAGCTCAAACGCCAGCGCCTGCAAGGCATCACCGGCCAGCAGGGCGCGAGCCTCGCCAAACTGCACATGCACCGTGGGCTTGCCCCGGCGCAGCACGTCGTTGTCCATGCAGGGCATGTCGTCATGCACCAGCGAATAGGCGTGGATCAGCTCGACCGCACACGCGGCCCGCAGGGCCGCTTCGTCTTGTCGAGCGCGCAGAGCTGCATCGTCATGCGAGGGGCGTAAGGCTGCCGCATCCAACGAGGCCACCGCCTCGCTGGCCGCCAGCACCAGCAGCGGGCGCAAACGCTTGCCACCATCCAGCACGGCGTAGCGCATCGCCTCACCCAGGCCCGCCGGGGCGTCGGGGGCGACCCAGTCCGACAAGACCTGCTCCACGCGAAGCTGGCGCGTACGGCTCCAGCCCGCCAAATCAAAATCTGTCGCCGTCACGCTTGCGCCTGCCACGTCTAAAACCGTCTCGCTCATGAGGCGTCCCAGGGTTTCATGACACCCGCATCCAACACCTTGACCTGCACCTCAATGGCCTCCAACTTGTCACGGCAAAACTTGAGCAGCTCGGCCCCACGCTGGTAGCCCGACAGCAACTGCTCCAAAGGCATGTCGCCCGACTCCAGCCGGGCAACCAATTGCTCCAGCTCTTCCAGCGCCGCTTCGTAGTTGGACGGGGGTTTGACAACAGAGGATGACGCAGTGGCCTTGGGCATGGGGTGAGATAGAGAGGTGGTCGGACAAAACAATCCCCGATTTTAGGCTGGGATGGCCTGCACAAGTCGGCAGGTACAATCCCCCCTCCCCATCCAGCCCCGCCGGATCCCGTTTCCACCTGCCCCTTCATAGGGGGAGTCTCTAGGTCAGGTCACCCATGTCTGATTTAAGTCTTCAACTGCAGCAGGCGTCAAGCCAACTACCAGTTTCAAGCTACTTTGATGAAGCGCTGTACCAGCGCGAGATGGCGCTGTTGTTTCAGCGCGGCCCCCGTTATGTGGGGCATGCATTGAGCGTGCCCAACGTGGGCGACTACTACGCCTTGCCGCAAGAGGCCAGTGGCCGCGCATTGGTGCGCACCGCCAACGGTGTAGAGCTGATCTCCAACGTCTGCCGCCACCGCCAGGCCGTGATGCTCCAGGGGCGCGGCTCGCTCAACCAAACCCAGCCCGGCAGCGCGGGCGGCAACATCGTGTGCCCGCTGCACCGCTGGACGTACTCGGCCCAGGGCCAATTGCTGGGTGCGCCGCACTTCGCCGCCGACCCCTGCCTGAACCTCAACAACTACCCCTTGCAGGAGTGGAACGGCCTGCTGTTTGAAGACAATGGCCGCACTGTGGCCACCGACCTGGCCAGCCTGGGCCCGCGCGCCGAGCTGGACTTCTCCGGCTACGTGCCAGACCGCGTTGAAATGCACGAGTGCAACTACAACTGGACGACCTTCATCGAAGTCTATCTGGAGGACTACCACGTCGGCCCGTTTCACCCCGGTCTGGGCCAGTTTGTGAGCTGCGAAGACTTGCGCTGGGAGTTCAAAGAGCACTACTCGGTGCAGACCGTGGGCGTGTCCAGCGCCTTCAAACAGCCCGGCTCAGGCGTGTACCAGCGCTGGCACGACGCCCTGCTGAACTACCGCGAAGGCAAGCTCCCCGAGCGCGGCGCCATCTGGCTGACCTACTTCCCCCACATCATGGTGGAGTGGTATCCGCATGTGCTCACCGTCTCGACGCTGTACCCGATGGGGCCGAACAAAACCATGAACAAGGTGGAATTTTTCTACCCCGAAGACATCGCCGCCTTTGAGCCCGAGTTTGTTGAAGCGCAACAAGCCGCTTACATGGAAACCTGCGTGGAAGACGACGAAATCGCCGAGCGCATGGACGCCGGTCGTCGCGCCCTATTTCAGCGCGGCGACAACGAAGTAGGCCCCTATCAGAGCCCGATGGAAGACGGCATGCAGCACTTTCATGAGTGGTATCGCAGGAACATGGGCGAAAAATAAAACCGCGCAAGCAGGCAAACACTCTGGATAGTCCTCGGTGCCTTCTCCTTCGCCACCATAGGCGTGGGGATGCTGGTGGCCATGTGACTTGATCCTACTTGCGCCGCGCCGACCGCACCCCGCTCAAAGCAGCCACCACCTCCAGCACCTTACCCAATCGCCCCGCGTCCGACACCTCCACGGTCAGCGTCATCCAGGCCGCGCCTTTATTGGTCTGGGTCTGAGCTGCAACCACGTTGAGTTTTTGCTTGGTGAAGATCTCCATCACGTCGCGCAGCAGGCCTTGCCGCTCTGCGCCCTGCACCACCACGTCCACCGAGTACAGTGGGTGATGTGCAAAGGGCGCAGCGTTGGCGGACTTGGGCCGACCCCAATCCACGTCAATCAAACGATCCCCATTGCGGGCGGCCATCTCGCGCAGATTCACGCAATCTGCCCGGTGCACGCTCACCCCTTTTCCGCGCGTCACGAAGCCGCGAATGGCATCGGGCGGCGCGGGTTTGCAGCACTTGGCCAACTGGGTCAGCAGGGAATCCACTCCCACCACCAGCACACCGCCTTGCGAGCGGCCGTCGGTGCTGGATTTCTTGAGCAGCGTCTGCTCGTCAGGCGCAGCCATCGGCTCGGGCGGGCGCAACACGGCCTCGATGCTGTGCAAAGAGAACTCGTCCTTACCCACCACCTCAAACAAATCCTCCGCCGAGTGAAAGCCCAGCTGTGCGGCCAAGTCGTCCAGCTTCACCGCCGTTTTGCCCAGGCGTTGCAGCAGCTTCTCAACCGCTTCACGGCCCCGTGCCACGGTCTCGTGCATGGCCAGGGCGTTGAACCAAGCCCGCACCTTGGAGCGCGCCCTGGGGCTGGCCAGAAAACCCAACTCGGGGTTGAGCCAGTCGCGTGAGGGACCACCCTCCTTCACCGTCACCACTTCAACGGTTTGGCCATTCTTGAGGGGCGTGTTCAGTGGCACCAGCGCACCGTCCACCTTTGCCCCCCGGCAGCGGTGACCCAAATTGCTGTGCACGCTGTAGGCAAAGTCCACCGCTGTGGCGCCTTGCGGTAACTCCACGATGGCCGCATCTGGCGTGAGCACGTAGATGCGGTCTTCAAAAACACCAGCGGTTTGTTGGCTACCGCTCAGGTCTCGCTCCCAGGCCAATAGTTGGCGCAGCACGGCAATCTTGGCGTCATAGCTACTGCTGGCCGACACGCCAGTGTAGCCCTTGGTGCCCGCCTCTTTGTAGGCCCAATGCGCGGCCACACCGTGCTCGGCATGGTCGTGCATGGCCTGGGTGCGAATCTGGATCTCAATCGCTTGCCCTGCAGCGTTGCGCACAATGGTGTGCAAAGACTGGTAGCCATTGGGTTTGGGCTTGGCGATGTAGTCGTCAAACTCCTCGGTCACCGGCTGAAACTGGCTGTGTACCCAGCTCAGCGCCGCATAACAGTCGGGCACCGTGTTGACCACAATGCGCAGCGCGCGGATGTCGTGGAGCTGCTCAAAACCGAGCGACTTGCCCCGCATTTTTTTAACAATGCTGTAGATGTGCTTGGGTCGGCCTGTCACTTGCGCGCTGATGCCCTGGGCTTGCAGCTCGGTGGCCAGGCGCTGGCGCAACTGCTCGACATAACTTTCGCGCTCGATGCGTTTTTCATCCAGCAGACGCGCCACTTGCTTGTAGCTGTCGGGCTCCAGAAAGCGAAAGGATAAGTCCTCCAACTCCCACTTAACCTCCCAGATGCCCAGACGGTTGGCCAGTGGTGCGAACACCTGGAGCGACTCAGCGGCCAGTCCCGCCGGCACTGGTTTTTTGGTGGCCGCGAAATAGCGCAAGGTCTGCAAACGCGAGGCCAGGCGCAGCATCACCACCCTGAGGTCGCGCGAGAACGCCAACAGCATCTTGCGCACGCTCTCATTTTGGGAGCCCGCCTGCAAGCTGCGGGCTTGCTGCTCCACCTGCACCAGCTTGGTGACCGCCATGGCCAACTCAGCAAAGTTATCGCCAAAGGCCTTGGCAATCACCTCCTGCGGCTTGTTCAGGTGCGCACTGGCATAGACCAGATAGCTTGCGGCTTGCATGGCCTGCGAGCCACCGATGGTTTTGAGAATGTCGGCCACCGCGTCTGCGTGAGCCAGGGTGTTTTCCCCGGTGGGCAGGGCTTCACCGAGCAACAAGGGTTCGGCAAAAGCGCGGGCACGCGCCAAGACCTGGGCTTGCTCGGGCTCCGGTGACGATGTGACCGCAATCACCTCGGGCAAGGCGGCTGTGCCGTGAGGCTCTGGCGCGTGGCTTTTCATTCGAAGCTCGGTGCTCCATCAGGCGCCACAGATTCACCCAGCAGAAAGTCGCTCACCACGCGCACCTGGTCCGGCACAACCAGCATGGGTGCGTGTCCGACCCCGGCAAACTCCACCAATCGCGCTTTGGGGCCGCGATGCGTCATGGCGTGTGCCGTCTCCACCGAGAGCAGGTCCGACTGCACCCCACGCGTGATCAGGGTTCGGGCCTGAATCTGATCGTACAACTGCCACAGCCCCGCCTCACCCTGCGCGACTGACGCTTGTGTGAGCGTTTGAAACCATAGGGCAATGGCGGGGTCGTAATGCAGCATGTAGCCACCTTGCGCATCACCGGCGGGCTTGAGCATGGGCGTGGACAACGCCAACCATTGCTCAGCCGTGTGCGGGCCAAAGGTGGGAGAAATCGCCCAAAGTGCCTGCGCCGCCTGCTCCACCGAACTGAAGCGCACCGGTTGACCCAGATAGGCCCCAATCCGTTGCACGGCCTGCCACTCCAGCACCGGCCCCACATCGTTCAAAATCAGTCGGCGAATGCTGAGCCCTGGGCTGGCCGCCAGCGCAATCAAACCGCCCATGCTGGTGCCCACCCAGTCCAGCGTGGTGGGGGCCAACTGGCGCACCATGGCTTGCATGTCGGCAGCGTAAAACGGCACCTGATAGCCCATCGGATCTTTGAGCCAGTCACTTTGGCCGCGCCCCACCACGTCCGGGCAGACCACGCGCAATGCACCAGGCGCACGGGCACACAGGGCCTGCGCCAGCACGTCAAAGTCGCGCCCCTGGCGGGTCAAGCCGTGTACGCACAGCACAACGTGGCTGGCCGTGGGCGAGCCCCATTGCCAGTAGGCCATGTTGTGGCCGCCAGCGGTGTCGGGGCAATGAATGTGGTGCAGTGAAGGTTCGGTCATGACGGGAAAAGCAGAAAGTCGATCAGGAGAGCTTGTGGGTCTGGGGCTTGCGATAATTCGAAGCTTGTCACCATCCTAATTCAATCGACACCCCTTTTCGGAGAATCCCCCATGCTCAAAGGCAAAACAGCACTCGTCACCGGCTCCACCAGCGGCATTGGCCTAGGCATCGCCAAGGCCCTGGCACGCCAGGGGGCCAACATCGTCATGAACGGTTTTGGCGATGTAGAGGGCCCCAAGGCCGAGATTGCCGCGCTGGGCGTGCAAGTGGCCCACCACAACGCCGACATGAGCCGCCCCGAAGAGATTGAAGCCATGATGCAATTTGCCGCCGCCCAGTTTGGCCGCGTCGACATTCTGGTGAACAACGCGGGCATTCAGCATGTGGCCCGAATTGAGAACTTCTCTACCGAGCGCTGGGATGCAGTGATCGCCATCAACCTCTCCAGCGCCTTTCACGCCACGCGCCTAGCCCTGCCCGCCATGCTGGCGGCCAACGAAGGCAAGGGCTGGGGCCGCATCATCAACGTCGCCTCGGCGCACGGCTTGGTCGGTTCACCGGAAAAATCAGCCTATGTGGCGGCCAAGCATGGCTTGGTGGGTCTGACCAAAGTCACTGCGCTGGAAAATGCCACCACTGGCGTGACCTGCAATGCCATTTGCCCTGGTTGGGTGCTCACGCCCATTGTGCAAAAACAACTCGACGCCAAAGTGGCAGCGCAAGGAATTACGAACGAGGCAGCCACCGAACAACTGCTGAGAGAAAAAGAACCCTCCATGCAGTTCACCACGCCCGATGAATTGGGCGAACTCGCCGTGTTCTTCTGCTCACCCGCTGGCAACAATGTGCGCGGTGTGGCTTGGAATATGGATGGGGGCTGGGTGGCTCAATAAGGGCAATAAGGTCATTGCTGACCCGCGTTCAGCCTCACTTGAGTTGAACTGATCCACTCACCGTCACCTGCACGGTGGACTTGCCCGCCTCCACCGGCACTGGCGCGTCCGCCATGGCCGCCCGGCTCTCCATGGCCATCACGCGCGGGCGAAAGGGCTGGCCCAAGTCATTGGCGTTCACCGCCACTTCTCGCAACGTATAGCCAGAAAATCCAAATCCTTTGGCAATCGCCTCGGCCTGGGTTTTGAAGTTGGCGATGGCCTGGGCCTGCGCTTCGGTTTGCACCCGCGCCCGCAACTCGCGGCTCAGGCTGAAGCCCACGCCCGCCACCGTCAGGGCTTGAATCTTCCCTGCGGTGCTGCTGATTTTTTCAAAATCACGCCCCTCCATCACCAACTCCACCGTGCCTTGCCAGCCGCTAATACGGCCATCGCGCCCATAGCGCGGGGACAGGCTGAACTGCCCGGTCTTCACGTCGAGTCGCCCGGGGTTAGCTGCCTTTTTGGCTTCGATCAAAGCCGCTTCCAGCGCCGCTTTGAGTTGCGTTTGCACGGCGCTGGCGTCCGACCCATCGCGCGTGGTGTTCATGTTCAACACCATAAAGTCCTGCACCACATCGACGGAGGCATTGGCTGAGAGCTGCACCACGTTTTGCGGGGTTGGCATTCCGATTGCCTGGGAAAAACAAGTGCCAATCCACGTTACCAGAGCGTAGAGAGCTATCAATTTTGTAGCATTCATCATAGAAGATCCCCACTGGAAAATAAGCAACAGAACTTACAGCCGTCTCATGGCTGATGCTTGGCAAGGTCTTGTTGTTGGCTCAACTGCTGGCGCAGCGCTGCGCGCTCTTGCTCAGAAAACAGTTTTTTTTCATCATTTCGCATGGCCGCCTGACGCTGCGCCTTGAGTGCCGCGCGCAATTCAACCCGGCGCTGCTCACGCTGCGATTGGCGATCCGAGGGCTCCGGTGGCGCACCCACGGCCTCTGTGGCGGCTTGAGCCCACGCTTGGGCCGTTAAGCAACAAAAAAAACTCATCACGTAAATGAACTTCATGGTAAACGGACTTTCTGGTCGAATCCAAGCTACAGAGCCAAGGTAAAAAGCCAATGGACAGCGACGTTTTAACGTCTCTCATTGTTGCGATCGCACACGGTCAAGTCGCCCCCAGTTTTGTAACAGTATGTCAAACTGATCTCAGAATAGCCCCACAAGACCGATCAGCACGTCAAAATCGTCACTGTTACAAATCCATCTGGGTACACAAAATGACGCAACCGCCAGGCCGTATGGACAAAATTCTGATCGTGGACGACGATGCCCGCATCCGCGACCTCTTGCGGCGCTACCTGACGCAAGAGGGCTTCGAGGTTTTCCTGGCCGAAGACGGAAAATCACTCACCCGAATTTTGCTGCGCGAGACGGTGGACTTGATTGTGCTGGACCTCATGATGCCTAGCGAAGACGGCTTGTCCATCTGCCGACGCTTGCGCGGTGCCAATGACCGAACGCCCATCATCATGCTGACGGCCAAGGTGGAGGACGTGGACCGCATCGTGGGTCTGGAGGTGGGAGCGGACGACTACCTGGGCAAACCCTTCAACCCGCGCGAGTTGCTGGCCCGAATCAACGCCGTGTTACGCCGCCGCCCTCCAACGGAGGTGCCTGGCGCGCCCTCCAGCGAAAACGAAGTCGTGAGTTTTGGGCCGTTCACGTTTGACCTGGGTTCGCGTACGCTGCGCAAAGACATGGAAGAAATGCCACTGACAACGGGGGAATTCGCCATGCTCAAAGCTTTGGTTCGCCATCCGCGCCAACCTATGTCGCGTGAAAAATTGGCCCAAATGGCCCGGGGACGCGAGTTCGAACCCTTTGATCGCAGCCTGGATGTGCAGGTCTCTCGCCTGCGAAAACTCGTCGAAGTGGACGCCGCCAATCCGCGCTACATCCAGACGGTTTGGGGTGTCGGCTATGTTTTTGTTCCGGATGGTGCGGGTTGAACTGGCGCAGCAAATTGCCTGATGACCACATCTTTGTCGAACTGACAGGTCCGGCACCGCTGGAGGCTTTGTCGGCAGACCCCGAAAGCGGCGCGTCCAGAGGGCTGGGCCTGAGTCTTTTCTGGCGAACTTTTTTCCTGATAGCCATTTTGCTGTTCGGCAGCATTCTGGCCTGGCTGCAAACGCTGCGCGCCTTGGAACTCGAACCCCGAGCCATTCAAACGGCCCAGCAGATCGCCTCCTTGGTCAACCTGAGCCGTGCCGGCCTCGTGCATTCGGATGCGATTGCACGCACGTCCCTCCTGAAGACAATGACCGAGCAAGAAGGCGTTCGCATCTTTCCCAGGGAGCCTAACGATAAATTTGATCCTTTTGACGACGACACGCTCAGCGAGCGCATTACAGCCGAACTCATCGCCCGACTGGGGCCCAAAACCATCGTGGCGGACAGCGTCAATCAAAACCCGGGCTTGTGGGTGGGTTTTGACATTGACGGCGACAACTACTGGATGGTGACCGATCAATCTCGCTTCAAACAAAGCGCCAGCAAAACCTGGCTGATCTGGTTGATCAGCGCCGCCGCCTTGTCCCTGGCCGGTGCGGCCCTACTGGCCCGACTGATCAACCGCCCCCTCAAAGAATTGTCATTTGCCGCCAGCCGAGTCCGTGAAGGCGATTTTATTGCCAGCCAACTGGATGAGCGCGTCACCACCAGCGAGATCCGGCAGGTCAATATCGGCTTTAACCGAATGTCGCAGCGTCTTGCCAAGATTGAGCAAGACCGGGCAGTGATGCTGGCGGGCATTTCGCATGACCTACGCACCCCGCTGGCCCGATTGCGACTTGAAACCGAAATGAGCGTGAGCGACGAGGATGCCCGCGACCACATGGTCGCCGACATCGAGCAACTTGACGCCATCATTGATAAATTTTTGGACTACGCACGTCCTGACCATGTGACGCTGGCCCCGGTCAACCTCAACGATGTGATTCAAAACTGTCTTTATGCGTTCAAAGACCGCCCCGACATGCACTTCCATCTGGACGTGCCCGACGAACTCATGGTGCAAGCCGATGAAGTGGAACTGAGCCGCGTTTTCTCCAATCTCTTTGAAAACGCGCGTCGCTACGGGAAGTCAGCGGATTCCGGCGTGACGGTGGTGGACATTGCAGCAAGGGCCCGCGACCAATGGGTCCTGGTCCGGGTGCGCGACCATGGCCCGGGTGTGGACCTGGAAACGCTGGCCAACTTGACCAAACCCTTTTTCCGCGGCGACACCGCGCGCACAGCGGCCACCGGGGCCGGGCTGGGGCTCGCCATCGTGGAAAAAACCTTGCAGCGCATGGGCGGCAAGTTCAACCTGGCCAACAGCACCTCAGGCGGACTGTCGGCCCGGATTCAACTGGCCAAGGCTAAAACTTAAAGGGCCGTTAGCGGAAAAGCAGTACGACGGCGCGTGCCTCCATGCTTTGCCCCTGCCCCACCGGGCCCAGTTTTTCAGCGGTCTTGGCCTTGACATTGACTTGTGAGATTTCGACCGCCAGAACAGCCGCAATGCGCTCACACATCGGCGCGATAAAAGGAGCCAGGCGCGGTGCCTGGGCAATCACGGTGCTGTCCACATTGCCGATCTGCCAGCCCCGTTCACGCACGCGTCGAGCCGCTTCTGTGAGCAAGACGCAGGAGTCGGCACCCTTGAATTGAGCGTCAGTATCCGGAAAGTGGCGGCCAATGTCCCCCAGCCCCGCTGCCCCCAGCAGCGCATCGGTGATGGCATGCAGCAGAACGTCCGCGTCGGAATGGCCCAGCAGACCCAGATGAAACGGGATTTCCACGCCACCGATAATGAGTTTGCGCCCCGCAACCAGGGCGTGGACATCCCAGCCTTCACCCACGCGAATGTTCATGATTGTTCTCCTTGGCCTTGACGCCCCGCCAGGACAGCAGCAGCCAACGCAAAGTCTTCCGGGTAGGTCACTTTGAAATTCTGCGCGCTACCTTTGACCAGTCTCGGGGCCAGGCCCAGCGCCTCGATGGCACTCGACTCATCGGTCACCTGATTCCCAGCCTGGGCCAGGGCCTGACGCAGCATACCCAAACGAAACATTTGCGGCGTCTGGGCCAGCCACTTGTCGGCCCGGTCAATTGTGCTGCGCACGCGGCCCTGCACCTCTTGCTTCAGCGTGTCTGGCAGGGGCAAGGCCAGCAAACCGCCCACCTCGTCATCCATGCAGGCATCAATCAGCTGATCAATCTGGGCCGGGGTAATCAGGCAGCGCGCAGCATCGTGCACCAGCACCCAGTCTTGGGCCTGCGCGCCTTCGATCAGCAACTGATTCAAGCCATTAAAAACACTGCTAGCCCTTGTAGAACCACCGCAAGCAGCTATTAAAACAGTAGCGTCTGGCTGAGCCAGGAAGCTATCGCCCGGTGCCACCACCACCAGCGTGGCGCTCAGACGTGGCACCGACGCGAAGGCGGCGAGCGTGTGCCGCACCATGGCCACGCCCGCCAAAGGCTGGTACTGCTTGGGCCCGTTCATCTCCGAGCTCAAGGCACGGCTGCCCGTCCCGGCGCAGGGAATGAGGGCCCAAAGCTGGGGGACATTCGAGGTCGGGCTCAGTGTCGGGCGCAAGTCTGAATCGTTCATAAGTAGTGCCCGTATTCTAAGGAATGCGCTGCAAACCCATTCTCAAATACCAATTTGTAATATAAAAACAAGAAAAATGTAGTTTGCGATATATGAATACACCCCTAAAGTTCCCCTCTTATGCAAGACATCGCTTTTATTTTTTCAGGTTTTCTGGTCGGCGTGATCGTCGGCTTGACCGGGGTCGGTGGTGGGTCATTGATGACGCCCATCCTCATCTTTTTCTTCGACATCAAACCCTATTTAGCGGTCGGCACCGACCTGTTGTTTGCCGCCTTCACAAAAATGGGTGGCACCGTCAACATGGCGCGCCAGCGGCTGGTGCCCTGGCGAGTGGTGGCGCAGTTGAGCGCGGGCAGCATTCCTGCCGCGCTGCTGACCCTTTATGTGCTGCACACTCTGGGCCCAGCCACTGAGGGCGTGCAAAAATTGATGACCACCACCCTGGGCGTGGCACTGCTGCTGACCGCAGCGGCCATGCTGTTCAAGGTGGTGCGTGGCAAACAAGTCCCGCGCAGCTTGGCTCATGGTCAACTCGACCAGGCTACTCGGGCGGGGCACTGGTCGCTGCCCCTGCTGTTTGGCGCGATCATCGGGGCGCTGGTCACTTTGACCTCGGTTGGTGCCGGCGCCATTGGCGTGACGGTGCTGCTGATTCTTTTCCCCCTGTTGCCGCTGCCGCGTATCATCGGCGCCGACATTGCTTATGCCGTACCGCTCACCCTGGTGGCCGGTCTGGGTCATGCCTCGCTCGGCTCGGTGGACTGGACGCTGTTGGCCAAGCTGCTGGCGGGGTCTTTGCCCGGCATTTGGCTGGGCTCGCACCTGGTTTCCAAGACGCCCGAGCGGCTGATTCGCTCGGTGCTCTCAGTGCTGCTGGCCTGGGCCGGTGTCAAACTGGTTTTGATCTAAAACTTTTTATTGCCTCATCAATTTTATGTACCAGTACACCGACTTCGACCGCCAGTTCGTGCGCCTGCGCGCCCAGCAGTACCGCGACCAGCTGGAGCGCTGGCAGGCAGGGCAAATCAGCGAGGATGAATTTCGCCCCTTACGTCTGCAAAATGGTTGGTATGTGCAGCGCTACGCCCCCATGCTGCGCGTCGCCGTGCCTTACGGTGAACTCTCCAGCGCCCAACTGCGCGTGCTGGCCACCATTGCCCGTGACTACGACAAACCGACCGACGCCCTGCTGGGTGAAGCTCAGACCGCACAAGACAAGCTCGGTGACGTCCCCTTGCACAACGGCAAATTCATCGGCTCGAAGTTAACCACCAACTACGGCCACTTCACCACCCGCCAGAACGTCCAGTACAACTGGATTCCGCTGGACAAATCAGCCGACGTGATGGACCTGCTGGCCAGCGTGGACATGCACGGCATCCAAACCAGCGGCAACTGCATCCGCAACATCACCAGCGACGAGCGCGCCGGTATTGCCCATGACGAAGTAGCCGATCCGCGCCCCTTTGCCGAAATCATGCGCCAGTGGAGCACGCTGCACCCCGAGTTCGCTTTTCTGCCGCGCAAGTTCAAGATCGCCATCACCGGCGCTCTGGAGGACCGCGCGGCCACCGCCTGGCATGACGTGGGCTTGCACCTGCTTAAAAACGAGGCCGGTGAGCTGGGCTTCAAAGTGCTGGTCGGCGGCGGCATGGGCCGCACACCCATCGTGGCCTCAACGATTCGCGAGTTTTTGCCCTGGAATCAGTTGCTGAACTACTTGGAGGCCATTGTGCGGGCCTACAACCGCTTTGGCCGTCGCGACAACATCTACAAGGCGCGCATCAAGATTTTGGTCAAGGCCGAAGGTCAAAAGTACTTTGACCAAGTCGAGGCCGAGTTCAAGGACATCGTGGAAATTGACGGTGCGCCGCACACCATCACGCAGGCCGAGCTGGACCGCGTGAGCGCCACGTTTGTGGCCCCCGACTTGAGCTGCAACCGCAGCGAAGCCGAAGCCAAAATCGCCAACATCCTCAAAGCCGCCGCCGAGGACGACGTCGAATTCGGCCGCTGGTTGCAGCAAAACGTAGCCCCGCACAAAAACCCCGACCTGCGCATCGTGACCCTGTCATTCAAGCGATTGGGCCAGTACCCCGGCGACGCCACAGCAGACCAGCTGGATACGTCAGCCGCATTGGCCGACCTGTTCAGCGCCGGTGAGGTACGCGTCACGCACGACCAAAACCTGGTGCTGCCCTGGGTGCGCTGCGACCAGCTGCCCGAGCTCTGGCGCGCCGCGCGCAAGGCTGGCTTTGCCCGCCCCAATATCCGCTTGCTGAGCGACATGATTGCCTGCCCTGGCGGCGATTTCTGCTCACTGGCCAATGCCCGCTCCCTGCCCCTGGCCGAGGCCATCACGGCGCGCTACCAAGACCTGGACGAGTTGCACGACTTGGGCGAAATCGACCTGCACATGAGCGGCTGTATCAACTCCTGCGGCCACCACCACAGCGGCCACATTGGCATCCTGGGTGTCGATAAAGACGGTAAGGAGTGGTACCAAGTGACCCTGGGCGGCTCGGACGGCTCCACCCTGAGCGGCCCGCCCGTGGTGGGCAAGGTGGTCGGCCCCTCCTTCAGCGCGGCTGAAGTGCCTGAAGTCATTGAAGCAGTTTTAGACACCTACCGCGAGCAGCGCCAGACGGTGAACGGCAAGGCAGAGACCTTTATCGCCACGCTGCGTCGCACCGGCATTGACCCGTTCAAGGCCGCTGCCAACAGTGCCCGCCACTTACACGAAAATGGGCAAGAGGAAGCAGCAGCATGACATCCACTCTTAATTTGATAGCTGCTCACGCACACTCTGCGGGCACTACAGCTCAAAAATCCATAGAAATTGCCAACGACATCGACCCTCGCGACCTGGCGAGTCAGGGTGCGCTGGACGGCGTAGAGCGCATCGACCTGAACTTCCCCAAGTTCACCGATGGCCGCGCCTTCAGCCAGGCGTTTCTGCTGCGTCGGCGTCTGGGCTTCAAAGGCGACATCCGCGCCACCGGCGACGTGCTGATCGACCAACTGGTGCAGATGCAGCGCAGCGGCTTTTCCAGCGCCGTCCTGCGCGAAGGCGTGGACGCCAGCGTCGCCCAGCGCCAGTTTGATCGCTATGCCGCCTTCTACCAAGGCGATGCGGTCACGACCGCACCGCTGTTTGCAAAGGCTGCCTGATGAGCGCTGTCACCCTTCATGCGCGGGCCTCCCTCGACTTTGATGCCAAGTTGGCTGAGACGATTGCCAACCTGCAGCAAGCCGCCCAGCACGCGCCGGTGACCCAGGCCTCCAGCTTGGGGGCTGAAGACATGGTCATCACCCACCTGATCAACGCGCACGACCTGCCGATTTCCATCTTTGTGCTGGAAACCGGTGCCTTGCACGCAGAGACACTGGCTGTGCTGGAGCAACTCAAGACCCAGCAGGCTGCACACCCTCAAGCGCCACTCACCGTGTTTCACCCGGTACAGGAGTCGGTCGTCCAGTTTGTGGCCCGCGAGGGCAAGGACGCGATGTACAAGAGCATAGACCTGCGCAAAGCCTGCTGCGGCATCCGCAAGATGGAGCCGCTGAGCCGTGCCCTGACCGGCAAGGCAGCCTGGGTCACGGGCCTGCGCCGCGAACAGTCTGGCGCGCGCGCCGAGGTGCCGCTGATCGACCACGCTGACGTGGCTGTGCATGGCCGCCTCAAATTCAACCCCCTGGCCAACTGGACCTGGGGCGACGTGTGGCACTACATTGCCCTGCACAACATTGCTTACAACCCGCTGCACGACCAGTTCTACCCCAGCATCGGTTGCGCGCCCTGCACCCGCGCCATCAGCCTGGGCGAAGACTTCCGTGCGGGCCGCTGGTGGTGGGAAGATGAAGCGGCCAAAGAGTGCGGCTTGCACGTCAGCGAAACCTCGACCCCCTCCGTTCGGGCTGAGCCGCCTGTCCTGAGCTCTGTCGAAGGGGTCGAAGCCCCGGCGAACACCCTCTCCCCCCTTCGACAAGCTCAGGGTGAACGGAGTACCCAATGAACGCCCGTACCGAATCCGAATTTCTAAAAACCACCGCCGTGAACCAAGCCCTCAACACTGCCTCCGCTGCCCAAGCCCACCACCTGAGCAACGCCCATCTGGACGCGCTGGAGGAAGAAACCATCTTCATCCTGCGTGAGGTGGCTGCCGTGTTCGAGCGCCCCACCCTGCTGTTCTCCGGCGGCAAGGACTCGCTGGTCATGCTCAAGTGCGCCGAAAAAGCCTTTGGCGTGGGCCGTATCCCCTACCCGCTGCTGATGATCGACACAGGCCATAACTTCCATGAAGTCACCGACTTCCGTGATTCACGCGCCAAAGAGTTGAAGGCCGAGTTGATCGTGCGCAACGTGGAAGATTCCATGGCACGCGGCACGGTGCGCCTCGCGCACCCGGGCGAGAGCCGCAACGTGCACCAGTCCGTCACGCTGCTGGAGGCGATTGAAGAATTCCGCTTTGATGCGCTGATTGGTGGTGCCCGGCGCGACGAGGAAAAAGCCCGCGCCAAGGAGCGCATCTTCAGCCACCGCGACAGCTTTGGCCAGTGGCAGCCCAAGGCCCAACGCCCCGAGCTGTGGACGCTGTTCAACACCCGTCTGGCCCCCGGTGAGCACTTCCGCGTGTTCCCCATCAGCAACTGGACCGAGCTGGACGTGTGGCAGTACATCGAACGCGAGCAGATCGAATTGCCCTCGCTCTATTACTCCCACAAACGCGACGTGGTGGAGCGCCGCGGCCTGCTGGTACCAGTGACCGAACTCACCCCCGTGCGCGACGGTGAAACCATTGAAAGCCGTGACGTGCGTTTTCGCACCGTGGGCGACATCACCTGCACTTGCCCCGTAGCCAGCTTGGCCGCCACCCCCGGCGACATTGTGATCGAAACCCTGGCCGCCGATGTGAGCGAGCGCGGTGCGACCCGCATGGACGACAAAACCTCAGACGCTTCGATGGAAAAGCGCAAGAAAGATGGGTATTTCTGATGACGACAAACACCCTCCCCGTTCACCCTGAGCCCCTCCCCGTTCGCCCTGAGCCCATCTCCGTTCGCCCTGAGCTTGTCGAAGGGCTCGCGAAGGCTTCGACAAGCTCAGCCCGAACGGATTTGGGTTCAACCCGAACGGATTTTGGTTCAGCCCGAACGGATACCACCACTGCTCTTAAATTCATCACCTGCGGCAGCGTGGATGACGGCAAAAGCACCCTGATTGGCCGTCTGCTGGTGGACAGCAAGGCCGTGTTGCAAGACCACCTGGCGGGCGTGCAGCGCCAAGGCGAAACTGATCTGGCGCTGCTGACCGATGGCCTCTCCGCCGAGCGCGAGCAAGGCATCACCATCGACGTGGCCTACCGCTACTTCAACACCGAGCGCCGCAAGTTCATCATTGGCGACACCCCCGGTCATGAGCAGTACACCCGCAACATGGTCACAGCGGCCTCCAGCGCCGACGCCGCCGTGGTGCTGGTGGACGCCACCAAACTGGGCTGGGCGCAAGAGGCAGACACACTGCAGCCGCCCGCTGACAAAGCCCATGGCCTGTTGCCGCAAACCCGTCGCCACTCGCTGTTGCTCAAGCTGCTGCGCGTGCCCTCGGTGATCTTCGCCGTCAACAAATTGGATGCGGTTAGCGATCCGGCGTTGACCTTTAAAAAAATCAGCGCCGCCCTCGCCTTGTTTGCCCAGGAAGCGGGCCTGACCGTCACCGCCACCGTGCCCGTGTCTGCGCTCAAGGGTTGGAACGTGGTGGACGCAGCAGCCACCCCTGGCTGGTGCGGCTACCAGGGCCCAACCCTGCTGGACTTGCTGGAAACCTTGCCAGTGACCCCCAGCGACCAGGCCCTGCCTTTTGCCTTCCCGGTTCAGTGGGTGGAGAAGTTTTCAGGTTCTTCCGACACCTCCCAAGGTCGCCGCGTGTTCTGGGGCCGTTTGGCCACCGGTACGGTGGCGCCCGGCCAGTCCATCACGATTTTCCCCAGCGGACAAAAGGCCACAGTCGCCCAGGTGCTGGACCATGCGCGTCGCCCTGGTGAGGTGCAAGCCGGCCACAGCGCCGGCATTGTGCTGGACCACGAAGTGGATGTGTCGCGGGGCGACTGGCTGCTGGCTGACGACCCGGCCCAAGAAGGCAGCCAAGACAACAACAGCCAACGCGATCTCCAGGCGACAGTTGCCTGGATGGACGACACACCCCTGGTGCCAGGCCGCGTCTATTGGGCACTGCACGGCCACCGCTGGGTCAAGGCCAAGGTCAAACGCATCGTGCACAGCCTCAACATCCACACCCTGGAAGAAGAGGACGCGCTGGAGCTGGCCCCCAATGCCATCGGCCATATTGAGCTGGCACTGACCGAGGCAGTGCCGACTCGGCCTTTCAATCAATCCCGTTTATTGGGCTCGATGATTTTGGTCGATGCCGCCAGCCACAAGACCGCCGGTGCGCTGTTGTTGAATTGAAATAAAATCGAGGGTTAACACCCTCTCAGCCTAGAAGTAAAAAATGACCCACGTCGTCACCGAATCCTGCATCCGCTGCAAATACACCGATTGCGTTGATGTTTGCCCCGTCGATTGTTTTCGCGCAGGCCCTAACTTTTTGACCATCGACCCGGACGAATGCATCGACTGCGCGGTGTGCATCCCCGAGTGCCCGGTGAACGCGATTTACGCCGAAGAAGATTTGCCTGCCGATCAGATGCACATGATCAAGCTCAACGCTGAGTTGGCGCAATTGCCTGGCTGGAAGAGCATCACCAAACGCACCGCACCCCTGCCTGACGCAGACGAGTGGAAAGACAAAACCGGCAAACTGCCCGAACTGCAGCGCTGAACAACGGCGCGCCCTGCCCTATGGAATCAAAAATCAATCAAGCAGTGATCCACACCGCCATGGCCCATGAAGGCCCGATCGAAACGGACGCCGTCATCGTGGGCGCAGGCCCCGTGGGCTTGTTCCAGGTGTTCGAGCTTGGCCTGCTGGAGATCAAGGCCCACGTCATCGATTCACTGGCCTACCCCGGTGGTCAGCCGGTGGAGCTGTACCCCCGACAAGCCGATTTATGACATCCCCGCCATCCCGGTGTGCACGGGCCAAGAACTCACCGACGCCTTGCTCAAGCAAATCGAGCCTTTTGGCGCGACTTTTCACCTGGGGCAAGAGGTCACCACGGTACAAAAGCAAGACGACGGGCGTTTCTTCATCGAGACCTCCAAAGGCACGCAATTCCTGACCAAAACCATCTTCATCGCCGCAGGTGTGGGGGCTTTTCAACCGCGCACGCTCAAGGTGGAT
>JANPNG010000320.1:0-3949 GCA_031427355.1 Hylemonella sp. | reverse complement strand
TGCCGCGCCGTCGATCAAGAAGGTGTCGTCCACGCGCTCGCCCAGCGTGTTGATTTTGGCGAGTTGAAGGTTGATGCCGTGGCGCGCCAGCACGCGGGCTACGTTGTAGAGCAAACCCGCCTGGTCGCTGGCGGAGATGCTGAGCAACCAGCGCTGACCTTTTTCATCGGGCTTGAGTCCCACGCGCGGCACGATGGGAAAGCTCTTGACCCTGCGTGACACGCGCCCTCGGCTAGGGGCGGGCAGCGGGCCATCCGCTGCAATGGCGTGGGCCAGCTCGGTCTCGATCATGCTGGTGAGTTCCTGGTAGTGCTCGGGCTGGATCGAGGTCACCACCTGGAAGGTGTCCAGCGCATAGCCATTGAGGGCGGTGTGGATGCGGGCATCCAAAATGCTGTAGCCGCCATGGTCAAAATAGCCACAGATTCGGGCAAACAGGTCGGGCTGGTCTTTGGTATAGACCAGCACCTGCAGCCCTTCGCCCACCAGGGATCGACGCGCCCGCACGATGACGTGGTCGGTGCCGACATCGCGCGAGAGCTGGCGGGTGTGCCAGGCGATGTCGGCGGCGTCGTGGCGCATGAAATAGCTCACGTCTAAGGTGGCCCACAGTTTTTTCTGTGCCTCAAAGGGCAATGCGTGCAGCGCCAGAATGATCAGGGCCTCGCGCTTACGCGCTTCCACCTCGGCATCGGGCGATGGGGCGTGGCCACCCAGGGTGCGCAGGGTGAGGCGGTACAGGTCTTCCAGCAGCTTACCCTTCCAGGCGTTCCACACCTTGGGTGAGGTACCCCGAATGTCGGCGACGGTCAGCAGGTAGAGCGCAGTGAGGTAGCGCTCATTGCCTACGCGCTTGGCAAAGGCGGCAATCACGTCGGGGTCGCTCAGGTCAGATTTCTGGGCGATGCGGCTCATGCTCAGGTGCTCTTGCACCAGGAACTCGATCAGCTTGGCGTCTTCGCGCTCAATGCCATGCTGGCGGCTAAAGCGGCGGGCCTCACCCACGCCCAGCTCGGAGTGGTCGCCCCCGCGCCCTTTGGCAATGTCGTGAAATAGCGCGGCGGCGTAAAAAATCCAGGGCTTGTCCCAGCCCGCCGCGAGTTGGGAACAAAACGGGTATTCATGGGCGTGTTCCGCCATGAAGAAACGGCGCACATTGCGCAGCACCATCAGGATGTGCTGGTCCACGGTATAGACGTGGAACAGGTCGTGCTGCATCTGGCCCACGATGCGGCGAAACGCCCACAGGTAGCGCCCCAGCACCGAGGTTTGGTTCATCAGGCGCATGGCGTGGGTGATGCCCTCGCGCTGCATCAGGATTTTTTTGAAGGTTTCGCGGTTCACCGGGTCGTGGCGAAACTTGGCGTCCATCACTGATCTTGCGTTGTACAGGGCGCGCAATGTGCGGGCTGACAGGCCCTTGGCCCCGCTGGTGGTCTGGAAGAGGAGAAAGGTTTCCAGAATGGCTTGGGGCTCGCGCTGGTACAGGTCGTCGCTATTGACCTCGATCAGTCCGTCTTTGTCGCTGAAACGCGCGTTGATGGCTTGTGGTTGTTGGCTGGACGGGTTGATGCGCTCCTCGATATTGAGCAGCAAAATCTGGTTGAGCTGCACCACCGCCTTGGCCGCCCAGTAGTAGAGGCGCATCAGGGCCTCGCTGGCGCGGGCCATGGGTTTGCCATCACCCGTGGCAACCGAGGTGAAGCCGAAGGATTCTGCAATCGCGGTCTGTAAATCAAACACCAGACGATCTTCACGCCGCTTGGCTATCAGGTGTAGGCGCGTACGAATCAGACGCAGCGTGGCTTCGTTACGCTTGAGTTGACGCACTTCAAACGCGGTGGCCAGGCCGTTGCGCGCCAGCGCGTCCCAGGTATGGCCCAGGCCCGCCGCTTGCGCCACCCACAGAATGATTTGCAGGTCGCGCAGGCCGCCGGGGGACTCTTTGCAGTTGGGCTCCAGGGAGTAGGGCGTGTCTTCAAACTTGCTGTGGCGCTGGTTCATCTCCAGCGTCTTGGCCACGAAGAAGGCTTTGGGGTCGATGGCTTTTTTGAACTGCTCGCAAAACGACTGGTACAGCGCCGCGCTGCCGGTCACCAGACGTGACTCCATCAAGGCGGTTTGCACCGTCACATCTTTGGCGGCTTCACTCAGGCACTCGCTCAAAGAGCGCACGCTCGATCCAATCTCCAGCCCCGCGTCCCAGCAACTGGTGATGAAGGTCTCGATTCGGGCTTTCAGGTCTGCGTCCTGCTCGGGGGATTGGGCATCGGGCAGGAGCAACAAGACGTCGATGTCGGAGTGGGGGAACAGCTCATCTCGGCCGTAGCCACCGACGGCCACCAGGGCCAGGCTCGAATCGAAACCGGCCATTTGCCACAAAGACTTGAGCGTGTCGTCGCTCAGTTGGGAGAGCTGATGCAGCGCGGAACGCACCGCTCGGGTGGAAGCCCCGCCACTGCCTGCCGTATCTAAAAGTGCTGATTTTTGAGTGCGGTAATGATCGCGGATAGAAGCAAGGGTCACGGCCTGATCTGCCATGTTTCAGACCGTCACGAAGGCGGGTGTCGGCGGGCTGCCCGCTGAGAGCGTCAGCACCTCATAACCTGTGGGTGTGACCAGGATGGTGTGCTCCCACTGGGCGGAAAGCGAGCGGTCTTTGGTGACGATGGTCCAGCCGTCACCGGCTTCTCGGATGTCGCGCTTGCCTGCGTTGATCATGGGTTCGATGGTGAAGGTCATGCCGGGTTTGAGCTCGTCCAGCGTGCCGGGCTTGCCGTAGTGCAGCACTTGGGGTTCTTCATGAAACCCCCGACCAATGCCGTGGCCGCAGAATTCGCGCACCACGCTAAAGCCGTTGCTCTCGGCAAACTTCTGGATCGACCAGCCAATGTCACCCAGGTGGATGCCGGGTTTGACCATGCGAATACCGTGCCACATGGCGTCATAGGTCATGGCGCACAGGCGCTTGGCGGCAATCGAGGCGTCGCCCACCATGTACATGCGGCTGGTGTCGCCATGCCAGCCGTCTTTGATGACGGTGACGTCGATGTTGACGATGTCGCCTTTTTTCAGCACCTTGTCACTCGGGATGCCGTGACACACCTGGTGGTTGATGGAGGTGCAGATGGATTTGGGGTAGGGCTTGTAGCCCGAGGGCGCGTAGTTCAGAGGGGCGGGGATGCAGCCCTGCACTTGCATGATGTAGTCGTGAGCGAGCTTGTCCAGCGTATCGGTGGTGATGCCGGGTTTGACGTGGGGTGTGAGGAAATCCAGCACTTCAGAGGCCAGGCGGCCCGCTACCCGCATGCCCGCAATGCCTTGTTCGTCTTTGTAGGTGATAGTCATGGGGGAATTATCCTAGATATGCCCCGAGGACCCACGCAATGCGTGCGGCCCCGTGGAGAAGACACACTCAACCGGCTTTCTGGCCCAGTTAAAATCAGAGACTTGCGCGCGGCCTGCTTGCGCCCTTCCTGACGCCCCCTCTAACGTGACCTCATCGCGACACTACCGTGACCCTGCACATCACCACATTTGACGGCGCCAGCGCCTTGAGCAGCTTTCGCGTTCAGCAACTTTTGCCCGGTTTGCAGGCGGTTCACGACAAAATCAAAAGCATCGACGCGCGCTTTGTACATCTGGTGACGACGGACGCCACGCCCACAGCCGAACTCAAAAACCAGCTGGCAGCTCTTTTAACCTATGGTGATCCGTACCAAGGGTCTTCGGATGGCCCGGTGATCGTGGTCACGCCGCGTTTTGGCACGGTGTCGCCCTGGGCCTCCAAGGCCACCGACATCGCCCACAACTGCGGCTTGGCTGTGCGCCGGGTCGAGCGTCTGGTGGAGTACCGACTGACGCTGGCCTCGGGTCTGTTGGGCACCAAAGCGCTGACGCCAACGCAACTGGATCAGGTGGCCAACCTGCTGCACGACCGCATGACCGA
>JANPNG010000319.1:0-10432 GCA_031427355.1 Hylemonella sp. | reverse complement strand
GCGTGCCGGTCGTGCCCGACGGCGCTTTTTACGCCTGGGCTGATTGCTCGGCAGCTTGCGTCCAATTGGGCATCAAAAACAGTTGGGACTTTGCCTTTGAAGTGATGAACCGCGCCCATGTGGCCGTGACTCCGGGGCGAGATTTTGGCCAGGCCGAGACGGCGAACTTCATCCGCTTTTCAACGGCCAGTTCGATGCCGCAGTTGCAACTGGCGGTGGAGCGCTTAAAGGGGCTACTTGCGTGAGCACAAACGCGATTCCCCTCCCCGTTCACCCTGAGCCTGTCGAAGGGCTTCGACAAGCTCAGCCCGAACGGAAGCTGGCTCAGCCCGAACGGGTGGTGGTTCAGTCCGCTCAAGAATTCACCTGGCCCATCCGCGTCTATTGGGAAGACACCGACGCAGGTGGCATCGTCTTTTATGCCAACTACCTCAAATTTTTCGAGCGTGCCCGCACCGAGTGGCTGCGCGCCTTGGGCATTGGGCAGCAGGCCCTGCGGGACGCCACTGGCGGCATGTTTGTGGTGACCGACACCCAGCTCAAATACCATCAACCCGCCCGGCTGGACGATGAACTTTTGGTTACCGCTGGCCTGATTGAATCCGGCCGGGCATCGCTGACAATTGCACAACGTACCCTGAAGCGCGACAGTCAGATGGCGACTCCGTTCGGGCTGAGCTTGTCGAAGGGCACGCAAGGCTTCGACAAGCTCAGCCCGAACGGAATGTGTTCTAACCATCAACTAATGTGCCAAGGCACTATCCGCATCGGCTGGGTCGATGCCCTCACCATGAAACCTCAACGAATCCCGCAAGCTGTTCTGGAAGCCCTGAAATGAATCAAGACCTGTCTATTCTTCAACTGGTGCTCAACGCCAGCCTGGTCGTGCAACTGGTGATGCTTCTCCTTGTGGCCGTATCCATCACCAGTTGGGCTGCCATCTTTCGCAAACTGTTTTCACTGGGCAAAGTGAAAGCCTTGAACGAAACATTTGAGCGCAATTTCTGGTCCGGCACCAGCCTGAACGATTTGTTTGCAGCCGCCAGTCAAAACGCACGCAGCTGCGGCCCGATGGAGCGCATTTTTGCCAGTGGTATGCGTGAGTACCAAAAACTGCGAGAGCGCCGCATCGCCGATCCATCGACCTTGATGGACGGCGCCCGCCGCGCCATGCGCGCGAGCTTTCAGCGCGAGATGGACGTGGTGGAAACCCACCTTTCCTTCCTGGCCTCGGTCGGCTCGGTCTCGCCCTATGTGGGCCTGTTTGGCACGGTGTGGGGCATCATGCACGCCTTCACCGGTCTGGCCGCGCTGACACAAGTCACTTTGGCCAGCGTGGCGCCTGGTATTGCCGAAGCGCTGGTGGCCACCGCCATTGGCTTGTTTGCCGCCATTCCCGCCGTGGTGGCTTACAACCGGTTTGCGCGCGACATTGACCGCATCGCCATCCGGCTGGAGACTTTCATCGAAGAGTTCTCCAATATCTTGCAGCGCAATATCGGCGCGCAATCTGCCTCGGGGCATTGAGCCATGCCATCGCTCGTCAGCCGGGGCCGTGGGCGGCGCACCATCAACGAAATCAACATGGTGCCTTTCATCGACGTGATGCTGGTGCTGCTCATCATCTTCATGGTGACCGCGCCGCTGATCGCGCCCAGCATGATTGACCTACCTACCGTCGGCAAAGCGGCCAAACAACCCGACCAGATCATCCAGATCATCATCGGGAAGAACGAAGCGTTAGAGCTTAAGGTGAAGGAAAAATCCACCGCCATCAACCTCAAGAGTCTGGTTGAATCGGTCAAAGCGGCACAGCAGATCAAAGATCCCAAAGCGGGTAAAGAGCCCGCTAACTCAGCGGTGGTCATCAGCGCAGACAAGAGCGTCAAGTACGAGGCCGTCGTCAAGGTGATGGACACCTTGCAGCGCGCCGGTATTGCACGCGTGGGTCTATCGGTTCAGATGGTGAACTGAGCCCGCGTGTAACTTAAGCCACCGCATCGCCCATGCACGCCGCCACCAACCGCCTGGAGTTCGCCCCGCCCGCCACACCGGGCTTGCTGCGCTCGGTCGCTCTGGCCGTACTGGCCCATTCTCTCTTGGTGGCCGCCCTGACCTGGGGTGTGAGCTGGAAGCATGACGCGCAGATCGTGGCGGTAGAGGCGGAGCTCTGGTCCACGGTGCAGGAGCAAGCCGCTCCGCCTTTGGCGGCAGAACCACCGCCACCAGCCCCACCCGTGCCCGTGCCCGTGCCCGAGCCCGAGCCCGAGCCTGGGAAAATAGCGCCCCTAGTCTCCAACGCCGACATTGCTTTGGAGCGTGAGAAGGAACACAAAGCCAAAGAGAAGTTGCTCAAAGAAAAGCGCGACAAGGAAAAGCGCGACAAGGAAAAACTGGCGCTGGAGAAAAAAGCCGCTGGAGAGAAGAAGCAAAAAGAACTCGAAGCGCAAAAGAAAGAGCAACTCAAGACGCAGCAAGAAGCCAAGCTGACCGAGAAACGCCGCCAGGAAAACATCCAGCGCATGACCGGCCTGGCCGGGGCCAGCGGCAGCCCCTCCGCCACCGGCACGGCACTGAAATCAACCGGGCCTTCGGCCAGCTACGCCGGGCGCATCATCGCGCGCGTCAAACCCAACATCGTGTTCACCGATGACATCAGCGCCAACCTAGCAGCGGAAGTCGTGGTGCGCACCTCGCCCGACGGCACCATCGTGAGCCGCAAACTGCTCAAGTCAAGCGGCAACAAAGCCTGGGATGAGGCCGTGCTCAAAGCCATCGACAAAACCGAAGTACTGCCGCGCGACACTGACGGGCAAGTGCCATCGGCCTTGGTCATCACCTTCAAGCCCCGCGACTGATCCACCCCCGTCGCTTGTCCAGGGGCCTCATGCGCAACCCACTCAGCACCCTGCCCCGCGACAGCCACGACACCCTGTTCCTGCTGGCCGTCATCGCCTGGGTCATCCTGCCACAAACGGCACATCTGCCGCTGTGGTGCAGCGCCCTGTCGGCTGCCGTGCTCATTGGGCGTGGCTGGTTGGCGTGGCGTTTAAAGCCTTTGCCAGCGAAGTGGTGGACGCTGGCGCTGTTGCTGCTGGCCATCGCCGCCACCTTCGCCACCTACCGCACGCTGCTCGGGCGTGACGCCGGGGTCACGCTGGTGGTGGTTTTGCTGGCCTTGAAGACGCTGGAGCTGCGCGCGCGGCGCGATGCTTTTGTGATCTTCTTCCTCGGTTTTTTCAGCATGCTGACGCATTTCTTTTACTCGCAGTCGCTGCTCACCGCCGGGGCCATGTTGATCGGGTTGTGGGGGCTGCTGACGGCATTGGTCAACAGCCACATGCCGGTGGGCCGCCCCCCGCTGTGGCAGGCGGCGCGCATCGCGGGCACGACTGCCTTGCTGGGTGCGCCCATCATGGTGGTGCTGTTCATGCTGTTCCCGCGTCTGGCCCCGCTGTGGGGCACGCCGGGCGACGCCATGAGCGGACGCAGCGGCTTGTCGGACCGCATGGCGGTGGGCAGCATCGCCAGCCTGGCGTTGGACGACAGCGTGGCCCTGCGCATCCGCTTTGAAGGCGCACCACCGCAGCAGCCGGAGCTGTACTTTCGTGGCCCCGTGCTCTCCACGTTTGACGGGCGTGAATGGCGGCCCCTGCGCTCCAGTTTTTCACCGCGCCAGCAACTCACCCCTGATTTGCGCGTGAGTGGCCCGCCCGTGCGCTACGAGGTCACGCTGGAGCCCAAGCACCACCCCTGGCTGCTGGTGCTGGACGCCACGCCCAACGCGCCCCAACTCTCAAGCCCCCAGCCCGGCAACGTGCCCCGCATGACGCCCGAGTTGCAGTGGCTGGCCAGCGAGCCCATCAACGACCTGCTGCGCTACAGCGCCGTCAGCTACCCGCAGTTCCGGCATGGCCCATCGGATGCCTCCGACACGCTACGCAACCACCCTGGTTTGGCGGACTTTCTGGCGCTACCCTTTAACTTCAACCCCCGCACACTCCAACTGGCGGTAGAACTCAAACGCGACACCCCAGGCGCGGATGCCCGCGACCTCATCAACACCGTGATCGCGCGCCTGCGCAGCGGCGGCTATAGCTACACGCTGGAGCCCGGCGTGTTTGGCACGCACAGCGCAGACGAATTCTGGTTCGATAAAAAAGAAGGCTTTTGCGAGCACATCGCCTCGTCCTTTGTCATTTTGATGCGCGCGTTAGGCATCCCCGCGCGCATCGTCACCGGCTACCAAGGCGGCGAGCGCAACGCCATCGACAGCTTTTGGATCGTGCGCCAAAGCGACGCCCACGCCTGGGCCGAAATCTGGCTCGCGGGCCAGGGCTGGGTGCGGGTGGACCCGACCGCTGCGGTGGCCCCCAGCCGCGTGGGCACGCTGCAACGCCTGCAAGCACCCAGCGGCGTGTTGGGCACGGCCATTAACACCCTCAGTCCCGGCTTGTCGCTCCAACTGCGGGCGATGTGGGAGGCGGTGAACAACGCCTGGAACCAGCGCATCCTCAACTACACCCAAAACAAGCAGCTCAATCTGCTGCGCAACCTGGGTTTTGAATCCCCCAGTTGGGAGGACTTGGGCCGGGTACTGGCCATCTGCCTCGCGCTGGCCGCGCTGGTGGGCGCCGCCTGGACGCGCTGGGAGCGCCACCAGCGCGACCCCTGGTTGCGCCTGCTGGCCCAAGCCCAAGCGCGCCTGCACCGCTTGGGCATTGCGCATGACCCCGGCACACCCCCGCGTGCGCTGGCGCAGCGGCTGATGCAGCGTGTGCAGACCGATGAAGCGCACCGTACGCCCAAAAATCATCCCTCCAAGCCACAGCTACAAGCCATGCATGACTGGCTGTTGCGTCTGGAAGCGCTGCGTTATGCGCGCAGGCCAGCGCCCGGTGCTGATCGTGCTGATCGTGCTGATCGCCATGGTCTGGCGCAACTCCAGCGTGAGTTCAAAGCACTACACTGGCCTCAATGAGACCCAGCCAGCCTCCGTCACGCCTTCGACATGCTATTGTTTTAATAGCTGTTTGCGCAATATCTATAAGCGCTATAGCCGAAATACGCATAAAAACCAAAGCCATTTCCGGCCCCGCCTACGCCAGCCGACCCGAGGCCATGACCTTGGCCGACGAGATTGCAGCACAGCACGCACTAAACCCGGTTTGGGTACGCCGTACCTTGGGCCGGGCGCACCGGCTGCCTGTGGTGGAGCGCCTCATGGCCCCCGCCCCGGTGGGCACGCCCAAAAACTGGGCGCTCTACCGCAGCCGCTTTATCGACCCCATTCGCATCCGTGCCGGCGTGGCCTTCTGGCAAGCCCAGCGCGACACGCTGGCCCGTGCGCAAGCCACCTACGGCGTGCCGGCAGAGATCATTGTCGGCATCATCGGCGTGGAGACGATTTACGGCCAACAGGTGGGCAACTTCAAAGTGCTGGACGCACTGGCCACGTTGGCGTTTGACTTTCCCGCCACGCACCCGCGCGCTGCGCAGCGCAGCCAGTTTTTTGCAGGCGAGCTGGGGCAGTTCCTCAAGTTAACGAACCAAGGCGGCATAGACCCGATGAGCCTGCGCGGCAGCTACGCCGGGGCCATGGGCCTGCCGCAGTTCATGCCGTCGAGCTGGGCCAAGTTTGCGGTGGACTTTGATGGCGATGGCCCCATCGACCTCTTCAACAGCCCGGCCGACGTGATCGGCTCGGTCGCCAACTATTTCAAAACCTTCGGCTGGCAGCCTGGCATGCCGACGCACTACAGCGTGAGCTTCGACCCCGAAAAACTCGACCTCGAAGCCCTGCTGCTGCCCGACATTCTGCCCACCTTCAGCGTCGCCAGCTTCACCGCCAAAGGCGCGGTGCTCAGCGAAGAAGCCCAAGCCCACAGCGGCCCGCTAGCCCTGATCGAACTGCAAAACGGCGACCAGCCCCCCAGCTACGTGGCCGGCACCGAAAACTTCTACGTCATCACCCGCTACAACTGGAGCAGCTACTACGCGATGGCGGTGATTGAGCTGGGGCGGGCGGTGGCAGCGGCGTTGAACAAGCCGTGAATCAAGCCGCCAAAAGCTCCAGCGGTCGCATCTCCAGCAATTCATCGTGCAGCTTGACCTCTGCTTGCCATAAGTCGTAGCGGGACTGCATATCTACCCAGAGCTGAGCACCATTACCAAGCAATGCCCCCAGGCGAAGCGCCATTTCCGCTGATACACCACTGCGTTCAGCCGTGACGGCATGCAGTGTCTGGCGGGATACGCCAAGTTGGCGTGCAAACGCACTGACGGACATGTCAGTCAGGCTCGGCTATTTCGGGCCTGTAGCGCCAGCCGCAGCCGTTCGGTGAAATTGGCCTCTGGCGCTGCGCTCACCATGGCCTGCCAGCCCGCCAACAAACGCTTGGACCAACCCGGCCCGCGACTGACGACGTCTTCCCAGGCTCCAATCAGCTCGTCGCCGTCGTGCACCAGCAAGTAATCCATCAAGGCTGCGGCTTGCACCACGTCTTTGTTGGCCTTGACGCGCTGCGCCAGCGAGCGTTCACCATGAACGATCAATTTGTGCATGGCAAAGCGTTGCGGCTGAGGCACGTTGACCACCACCGGGCCGTTGCGTGTGAGCAGCGTGGCACGCATCGGGTCTTCCAGTGAAAGTTCCATGAACTTGAGCGGCTGCAGCGTCAGGTTCAGCGCGGAAATGTGCACCGGCTTGTCTGCCGTGCGTCCGACGCTGGTGAGGAAGTCGAGGTCAAAGTCGGGTTCATCCGGTTTTTTGAAAGTCGTGTTGCTCTGCACGGGAATGAACCCAAGCCCCAGAGACTCAATCGCGGCTCGACCATCGAGTTTGATGTTGGAAGGGAGTGCAATCGAAACGTTTTTACCCGCGTGCGCAAAGTCCAGGTCGAGCGTGAAAGCACCGCTGTTCCAGCGCACACCCAGGTGATTTTGATAAGCCAAAAACGCATGAGTGCCTACCAAAATTCCCCCCGCGCTGAAAAACCCGTAGTCACGCAAGCGCTCAATGACGCGGGCATGTTTGAGGGGGATGTCAGCACAGCCGTATTCGATGGCGGCACGCGCCATCTTCAGCAACGCCGATTGCTCGGAGCGCCGCGTTGGATCGGCGTGCGCGGCCATCAGCCTGGCCGTAGCCTCGTCGTCCGGCCCGACATACACCTGCTGCGGCACGCCATGGGGCAACTTGACCTGGTAGTACCAATAGTCGCGCTTGGCCACGGTTTTTTTGGAGAACCCGCCGGGCAAGTCAGCGATGGATCTGCGCAAGTCGGCTTGACGAGCGGCTACGTCCAACCCGGCAAAGGCGGCTTGTGCGGAGGCGGGGAGTTCATCGAAGCGATTCACTATACTTCCTTAAATTTAAAGGTAGTATAAAACCCCTCAACTCAGGGCACAAGGTGATGCCAGTACCGCCTGCCCTGCTCGCGCTGGCACACCACCCCTTGCGGCTGGGTTGAACGCCATTGCGCCGCGCCGCAGTGGGCGGAGTCGATGACCTGAATGTCACGCTCGGCGTAGCGCGCCATCACCGGTGCGGCCGGGTGGCCGAAGCGGTTGCGGTAGCCTGCTTGCACCAGCGCGAGCTTTGGGTTCACAGCATCCAGGAACGCGGGGCTGCTGGAGGTTTTGCTGCCGTGGTGGGGGACCAGCAGCACATCGGCTTGCAAGCCTGTTAACCGTTCGGACTGAGCTTGGCCTGTCCTGAGCTTGTCGAAGGGTTGCAGGGCTTCGACAGGCTCAGCCCGAACGGATGGGTTGGCTGTGTGACGCCGGACCAAGCTGGCCTCCTGCGCCGCCTCGATATCCCCCACCAGCAGCGCAGTCTGCGTGCCGTTAGAGACGCGCAGCACGCAGGACACAGCGTTGGGTTTGGGCGCTTTGTCGGCCTCGTAATCTTGCGCCTGCGGGTGCAGCACCTCGAACTGCACACCATCCCAGGCCCAGGTTTGCCCGGCCTCGCAGCGCTTGGCGGGGCGCAGGGCCTGCAAGCTGTGACCGTCTTCAATGGAACTAAGCAGATCAGCCTGCGGCTGCATGGCGAGTACGGCAGGTGCGCCACCCGTGTGGTCGCTGTCGCGGTGGCTCAGCACCAGGCGGTCTAGCCGCACATCCAGCGCGCGCAGCAGGGGCACCAGCACCCGGTGGCCCGCGTCACTCTCGCTGGAGTAGCGCGGCCCGGCGTCATACAGGAGGGCATGGTGCGCCGTTTGCACCAGCACCGCATTCCCTTGCCCGATGTCCACCGCCAGCAGCTCAAACTGCCCCTCGGCCGGGCGCGGCGCTTGCCACAGCAGCACCGGCAGCAACAGGGGCAGACCGATCAGCCTGAGATGTCGCGGCAAGGGTATGGCCAACAACAGCCCGCCGCCCAAGCCAGCCACCCCCGCCCACAGCGGCGCTTGGGCCACCGAAACCGTGGCCAGCGGCAAGGCGGCCATCCCTGCCAGCACCCAGTTCAAGCCCTGCACCGCAGCCGCCGCCACGTCCCACAACGGGGCCCACACCACCCCGGCCAGCGACACAGGCGTGACCACCAACGTGACCCAGGGAATGGCCAGCGCATTGGCCAGCAGGCCAATCAACGAGACCTGCCCAAACAGCAGCAGGGTGAGCGGCGTGAGGGCCAGCGTGATCACCCATTGCTCTCTAAAAAAAGAGGTTAATCGGGCTGTAATACCCTGTTCACTAGCGTGAGAAGCTCCTGAATCTGTAGCAAACAAAACACCCACCGCGACAAAACTCAACCAAAAACCCGCCTGCAACAAAGCCCACGGGTCCAGCGCCACCACCACGGCGCAAGCCAGCATCCACACCAGCGGCCAGGGCCAACGCCGACCCGACAGGCGCAACAGCGCCACCGTGGCCAGCATCCACACCGTGCGTTGCGAGGGCACACCCCAGCCGCTGAACACGGCATAACTCGCCGCCAGCAGCAGCCCGCCGAGCAGACCCGCTGTCGGTGCAGGCAACTTCAGACAGGCGCGTGAGGAGCGCCGCCACAACCAGCCCACCAGCGCGGTGGCCGCCCAGGCAAACATCGTCACGTGCAAGCCCGAGATGCTCATCAAATGCGCCACGCCGGTGGCGCGAAACACGTCCCAATCGGCGCGCTCAATCGCCTGCTGGTCACCCACCACCAGCGCGGCCACCACACCGGCCTGGCGGGTGCGCTGGCGCAGGGCTTGCGGGTCGTCCGCATCACCCTGAAGCAGGCGCTCGAAGATCGCGTCACGCACCCGCTGGCGCGCTCGCTCCACCGGGTGCTGCCACGTCTGCGCCAGACGCTGCGGAGCCGCATCTTTAGGCCCGGCGCGCACATAGCCGGTGGCCTGCACACCCTGCTCCCACAGCCACAACTCAAAGTCAAACCCATGCGGGTTGCGCCCACCGTGCGGGGCCTTGAGCCGCACCGTCATCTGCCAGCGGTCGCCCGCCGTGAGCGTGGCCGGTGATCGCTGCGATTCGTCCACCGGGCCACTGCCACCACGCACCGCCTTGTACCAACCCAGGTCAAGACGCGGGGGCAGTTGCACGGTCTGGCCGTTCATCTGCGCGCTCTCAAGCTCCAGCCGAAAGCGCAAACCCCCTTCATGGCGCTGCGGCATGGCGGCCACCACCCCAGTGACGGTGATGTCGCGCCCCTCAAGCGCCGGGTCCAAGGCCTGCTCGATAAAGCTGGCAGCGCGCCAACCAGTGAGGGCAAAGCCCAGCAGCGTCATGGCCATAACCACCGCCACTGTTCGCCACCTCAAAGCCACGGGCCGCAACGATTGCCCCATCAACAGCAGCACCGCCAAACCCATCAAACCCGCATAGACAGCACCCGTCCACAGCTCGACCTGCTGCAACTGCAAGGCCGTGCCAACCACCAGCGCCAGCAAAGCCGGGAAGATCAGGCGATGGGTGTTGGTGGATTGACGAAGTGTGCCGGGCATGAGTGCATCGTAACGTGAGGGCAAGTGCTCTCCATCGCACTCACAATGTCCGACAATCAGCCCCATTGATTTACGAAAGAAACCTACATGAACATCTACAACACCCTCCAAGCCCTCAACATCACCCTGCCCCCCGTGGCCACACCCGCTGCGGCTTATGTGCCGTTTGTGCAAACCGGCAACCTGGTTTTTTTGAGTGGCCACATCGCCAAGCAAAACGAGCAGCCCTGGGTCGGCAAGTTGGGCAGCACCATGACGACTGCGCAGGGCCAGGCGGCGGCGCGGGCCGTGGCGATTGATTTGCTGGGCACGCTGCACGCAGCGGTGGGCGACTTGAACCGGGTCAAACGCATCGTCAAGCTGATGTCGCTGGTCAACTCCACCACCGAATTCACCGAGCACCACTTGGTGACCAATGGGGCGAGTGAGTTGCTCGGCCAGGTGTTTGGTGACAAGGGCGCGCACGCCCGCAGCGCCTTTGG
>JANPNG010000318.1:0-3212 GCA_031427355.1 Hylemonella sp. | reverse complement strand
TTGACCATTGAGGCCGCGCTGATGCCGGGCAAGGGCGTGGTCAAAACGACCGGCTCCTTGGGCGATGTGATGAAAGAGTCGGTCGAGGCGGCACGCACCGTGGTGCGCAGCCGGGCGCGCCAGCTCGGGATTCCTGATGCGTATTTTGAGAAGAAAGACCTGCATATCCACGTCCCTGATGGCGCCACTCCCAAAGATGGCCCCAGTGCCGGAGCTGCCATGACCACCGCCTTTGTGTCTGCATTGACAGGCATCCCTGTGCGTGGTGATGTGGCCATGACGGGCGAGATCACCTTGCGGGGTGAAGTCACCGCGATTGGCGGGTTGAAAGAGAAGCTGCTGGCCGCGCTGCGAGGGGGCATCAAGACTGTTCTGATCCCGGAAGAAAATGCCAAGGATTTGCAGGAAATTCCTGACAACGTGAAGCAAGGGCTGGAGATCATCCCCGTGAAATGGATCGACAAGGTGCTGGAGATTGCGTTGGAGCGCAAGCCGACGCCCTTGACGGATGAAGAGTCCGTGACGACTGCAGGAGGTGTGCCGACACCTGTTGTGAAGTCGGTGACGGAATCTACGGGTTCAATTCAACATTGAGCCGATTTTCTGAGTTGCTTTTCGAAAATTAAAAAATAACGCTATAATCTAAGACTTGTTAATGCGGGAGTAGCTCAGTTGGTAGAGCGCAACCTTGCCAAGGTTGAGGTCGAGAGTTCGAGACTCTTCTCCCGCTCCAAATTGTGAAAAAGGGAAGCACAAGCTTCCCTTTTTTATTCGAGGTTTGGCGCGATAGCAAAGCGGTTATGCGCCGGATTGCAAATCCGTATAGCCCAGTTCGACTCTGGGTCGCGCCTCCAAAAACTCCAAGCGGGAGTAGCTCAGTTGGTAGAGCGCAACCTTGCCAAGGTTGAGGTCGAGAGTTCGAGACTCTTCTCCCGCTCCATTCAGTGCACGCCTTATTTCGCACACAGGAAAAAGAAAACTTGGTGCGGCCTCAGGGCGTCAGCATTTTGCAGGACAATGCCAGAAAGGCTAGGCCTCGATGGTGAAATTGGTAGACACAGCGGACTTAAAATCCGCCGCTTTCCTGCATAAGGGGCGTACCGGTTCGACCCCGGTTCGAGGCACCATTTCTGGCAGCAAGAAAGAGAATTGAACATGGCAAGTTACAACGCCCCACTGGAAATCCATGTGCATGGTCAAGTGCCTTTGCGTGCTGATGTGACCTTTGAGCAATTGGAAGATGCACTCAAACCCCTGTGGTCTTACGCGGGTGCCAACTCCTTAGCCAAAGGGGCGCATAGCACTTATGAAGATGAGCCAGGCATTAAATTTGATCCACAAGAACACCTGCTGCAACTCTGCTGGACGGTCTCGGGGGATGAAGACATTCGTCAGTCGCTCGATGAAATGTGCATGAGCTTGAATGAGCTCTCACTCACCGGCGCCACCATCGAAGTTACTTTTTATGACGCCGAATTTGATGAAGATGAAGACAACGACGAGCAAGAGGCCTCATCGCGTGACGACTTCATGATGCTGTTTGTCGGCCCCAATCCGGCGGCCATCATGCAGGTGCAGCGCGACCTGCTGGTTCAAGACGTCATCAACATCATGGAGCGCCATTTCGACGCGACCGAATTGGGGGGAGTGGTCACTGAGATCGACCGCATGTTCAGTCAGCGTTTTGATGCACTGGTGAGTTCGCTTGAGATCGGTAAACCTCCACGCGGTTCAGGGGGCGGGCATGGCGGTGTGGGCCATGGGGGTGGCCGAAAACCACGACACCTGCACTGATTTCAGGTCGTCCTGCTGACCGACCTTCACGGGGCTAACGTTTTTGGAACTGCGTGGCCCCAAACATGTTCTCGTGGGCTTTGGGGTCCACCAAGGGCTTGCGCAGGCTGGCCAGCACCTCGACACCTCGCATCACGGCAGGACGTGCTGAAATGGTGTCAAACCATTTTTTCAAGTGTGGGAAATCAGCCCAGTCGATACCTTGATTCTTCCAATTGCGCAGCCACGGGAAGATCGCAATATCGGCAATGGTGTAGGTGTTGCCTGCGATGTATTTGCTCTTGGCCAATTGCCTGTCCATCACGCCATACAAGCGTTTGGCTTCGTTGGTGTAGCGGTTCACGGCGTACTCAATCTTCTCAGGGGCGTAAAGACGGAAGTGGTGGTTCTGCCCGAGCATGGGGCCCACGCCACCCATCTGGAACATGAGCCACTGCATCACCTCAAACTTTTGACGGTCTGTTTTGGGGAGGAACTTGCCCGTCTTCGAAGCGAGGTACAAGAGGATGGCACCTGACTCGAACAGGGAGATGGGTTTGCCGTCTGGCCCCTGCGGATCAACGATGGCAGGGATGCGGTTGTTGGGGCTGATTTTGAGAAACGCTGGCTTGAATTGATCCCCTGTACCAATGTTGACCGGGTGGGCGGTGTAGGGCAGTCCACACTCTTCCAGCATGATGTGGACTTTGTGACCGTTGGGTGTGGCCCAAGAATAAACGTCAATCATTATTTGGTTCCAGGTAAGGCGGATAGAAGTTGCGCAATGACATTGCGCCTAACTGTGATCAGTCAGAGCGCATTCTAAGCACGTGCCATCAGCTTCAGTTTCAGCCGCTTTGCTGCGCCAACTGCCAAGCCATCTGGGCCAGGGGCCGCGCACCCGCTGCTGACTTGACGGCCTGGGCGCTGGAGGCCGTGCCGTTCTCGACCCGCTTGGCGATGCCTTGCAAAATGGCGGCGAGGCGAAACAGGTTATAGGCCAGGTAAAAGTTCCAGTCCGGCTTGAGGGCTTGCGGCGTGGTGATGCCCGTGCGCTCGCAGTACAGGCGGATGTACTCGTCCTCGCTGGGGATGCCCAGGCTTTGCAAATCCAGCCCACCAATCCCGCGAAACTGCCCCGGCGCAATGTGCCAGGCCATGCAGTGGTAGCTGAAGTCGGCCAGTGGGTGGCCCAGGGTCGAGAGTTCCCAGTCCAGCACGGCCAGCACGCGCGGCTCAGTGGGGTGAAACATCAGGTTGTCCAGCCGGTAGTCGCCATGCACGATGCTCACCTGGCTTTCATCGCGCGCGCTGGCGGGCATGTGGGCAGGTAGCCAGGCCATGAGCTGCTCCATCTCTGCAATGGGCTGGGTCATGGGGCCAGCGCCGTCAGCAGAGGCGAGGTATTGCCTGCCCCAGCGGCCAATTTGGCGGTCGAA